>JAFGWT010000419.1 GCA_016937015.1 Deltaproteobacteria bacterium
CGGATGCATCATCCCTTCGGTCAATTGATGGGATCTGTTCGGTGAAATGGGGGAATCGTTCGATAAATTGCGCCGGCAGGGCAGATGTGACGGTAATCCGGCTGAACGGAATGCGACGGCACACCGTTAGCGACAGCGGTTCAGGCGGATTTCAGGGATTTGGTCATTTTCAGACAGTTTTCGTCGCCAATGCGCTCATAGTCCAGGGTATCCATCAGTGATTCCATAATAAACAGCCCACGACCTTCACACAGAAGTTCGTCTGTCATGGGCATCTCATCTGAAATCTCCGGCAGCGGCGGAATGGAACTGACCCGCTCACGGTTTGGCTCCATGCCATGGTCGAATATTTTTATTGTCAGTTGCATATCATCGAGATGCACAACGATGCGCATTTCACCTTCGTTCTGGCCATCATAGGCATGCTCAAGCACATTGTTCATCCCCTCGGCAATCGCCAGCTCCAGCATTGACGCGGAATCGGATACAACAGAAATATTGTTGAGAAAAGCCCGCAGGCTCATCGATATGGCCCGTATGCTCAGTGCCGTTGCGGCGACACGATATTCAACTGTAAAAGACAAAGACATCATTTTTTCTCGTTGGCTCTCTCAGTTGTTCTCTTAAATGGCTTTCCCATGGCTCCCTCAGTTGGAAAGTGCGTCCTGCTCAAGTTCGTAAATGTCGAACACTTTGTAAAGCTGTGTCAGTTCAAATACGGACTTGACTTCTGGGGTCAGCCCCCACAGACGAAGTGCCCCCTCAGACCCTATTTTTTTCAGAATGGCAACAAGCGCGCCAAGCCCGCTGGAATCGACAAAGGACACTTTGCCCAAATCCAGTCCAAGTTTTCCCACACCACCTTCAAGGAGTTTCAACAGTTCCAGTTTCAACTCCTGAGCCACCAGCACATCGAGCCGCTGCTCTTCAAATCTAACAATGGTAAATCCCTTATGCTCTTCCTGTATAAAAATCATTCTGACCTCTCCGTTTTCGCATTGTCAGGTTGACACTATAATCCTGCCAGACGTCGTGCATTTTGCTTCCCAATTATATTTTTTGTCAAGTTGGCAGCGACACAACGCAAATCCTGAATGAGCCCCTTTTTTCGTGTGTACATGACCTCAGCCAGCGCCACTTCAGCTGAATCCGCTGATTCAAACAGGCTGTCGACCGGAAACAGCCCCGGTGGCACCTTGTAGCGTTCCGTGTTCGGCAGAATACTGTCCGCCTGCGCGGCCGCTGAATCCATCGGTCCCGGTCCTGTAAAACACATTTGACCCTTTGCAACATTGTATAATGTCGGATACCAGAAAAAAGGCAATGATTTATCTGCAATTTCGAACCGATTGAAGCGGGGCAGCCAACCCAGGTCGCTCTGATCCTCCACATCGCCATGGCCAACGGTCTGAGTGCGGGCAAGCGCCCGATTTGTTTTCAGCTTTGAGATGGCCGCAACCGAAACGCCTACCGGAAACAGTGCCGTCAACAGTCCCAGCGCCGCGGCGCGCTGAACCATCGTGTTGGCTATCTGTGTCAGGCTCTGCCCATGGATGCTGTCCAGAAGCAACGGATCACTGACCAGTACCTTGGTTCCAGTCAACGGTTGAACCAGCGTGGCGCCGGACACGATGGCATCCTTTACAGACATTCCTTCTCCAACGTAGGAGTCCGGGGAGATGACAGCATTTTTTACAATGGCGCCTTTGGAGATAATCGACCCCGAAGAAATGGTCGCATGCGGTCCAATTTCGGCATCTTCAAGTATCTGACAGAAGTCACCGATGGCGACCGGTGGATTCAGCTTCACCGAACGGTGGATGGCGGTATGGTGTCCAAGATATACACCGCTGTCCTGCTGTGCGAAATGGGTATTGTGGATGTAATCTGCGGGGGTTTCCAAAACAGTTGCGGTCAGTTTGAGAACGTCCTTTATTGAACGACTGACAATGCACGGAAACGACATCTCTATCACATTAACATCATCCGGATGGGTTTGTAGCAGAGTTGCCGCAACGTTCTGGATGCTGCCTGTCATGTCCTGAAACAGCTCGACGGGAGACGGCGGTGAAGTAAGTACCCCCACGATTTCATTTGTATCCCGGTGACGAATCACAGATATTCGCCTGTTGCTTTCGTCGTGCTGACGACGCAGTTCTGCCACCGGCAACCTGGCCAGCGTTCGGCCAGCCAGAATCAGGCAGGTTTCTCCAAGCAGATGTCGATGGCGAAGCAGACTTTCCATTTCGTCGCCGGATGGCGCCGCGGTAACCAGCTTGATGCGAACACCAAAACGCTGTCCGTCTTCGCAGAAATTGCGGATCTTCCAGAGATTGTCTGATGCAATGATGGTGCACTGATTGATGCTCTGGCTGTAAGCCACCTCGAGCTGATGCTGCAGCAACGGCTTTCCCATTATCGAAATCAGGGAAACAGGAAGGATGGACTGCAATGGTTCAAATGATTGGGTGTCGGAATATACAAGTACCAGTTCCATAAAACTTACTCAACTGCGTTGCGACCCTGTCAGTACGAACCGTGTCCACCGAGGACTGCAGGGATGGTTTTTAATATGAGAAGTATGTCGTTAAAAATTGTCTGATCGTAAATGTATTCCCTGTCCAGTTCGACCTGCTGGTGAAAATCCAATTCACTGCGTCCGCTGACCTGCCATAGACAGGTGAGTCCAGGGATCACTTCCAGACGATAGCGATCGCCGATTTTGTACTGGGCGACCTCCCTGGGCAGGGGGGGTCTTGGGCCAACCAGCGACATGTCCCCTAAAAAGACATTTACCAGTTGCGGCAGTTCATCGAGCGACGTTCGGCGAAGAAATTTTCCCACTTTGGTAATGCGGGGATCATTTTTCATTTTAAAAATAACACCGGCCTCAGACTCATTTTGAGCGAGGAGGTCATCCTTTTTCTGATCCGCGTTTTCAACCATTGAGCGAAATTTGTAAAAATCAAACTCCTTGCCATGGCGACCCACGCGTTTGGACGTGTAAATGACCGAGCCGCCATCCTCCAGTTTTATTGCCGCGGTAATGGCCAAAAACACCGGGGACAGGACCATCAGACCAGTTGCTGAACCCGCGAGATCAAATCCGCGCTTCATTTTAAGCGTGCCGTCCCGGGCCACCCACCACATGGACCGGCGCAGGTGGAGGTTCAGCTCCGCAATCAACTTGCGTCTGGGGTTGGAGAGTTTCGCGAATCGGTTAATGGTCGATTCCGTGGCGGTCGTCGCGTCATCTTTCGTATTGAACGTGTGCTCACTGCCAACGGTACGCAGGATATTTTTAATTACTGGGCCTGAACTGGTTATGCGGTCTTTTATCTTTTTTATCATATGTCAATGCGTTGCGTTGTAATGTCCAGATAATCCTATAATATGTCATTGCTGAAATATTCCATTACAGCTTCCTCAAAATGCGACTGGAAATGTATTCATCATTACAGGCAATCAAAATATTTTTCTAGAGAAACATCCAAAAAAGCGGCGTTGTTCCTAATGAACCTGAGTCCACCGCAGCGAACAGGATGCAGTGCGGCTGATTTCCCGCAAAAATCCGGGCAGTCGAAAGACGTTGCAATGCCAATATGCGCAAGTTATGGTTTTTCGCCCCCCACAGCGTTGGCAATTGATGGTTTTAAGGAGGATTACTGATATGAGCGTTGGCATTGTTTACGATACTGTTTTTCTGGAACATGTGGCCCGGTATGATCACCCCGAATGCCCGGAAAGGCTGGCTGCGATCATTCGAGGCCTTCAAAAGGCGGACGTATGGTCCCATGCCACCCATATCACTCCTCGTCCCGCGACCATTGATGCCCTCTGTACCGTCCATGAACCCCTGTATGTGGAACGCCTCCTGCAAACGCTCGCTGAAGGTCGCAGCGGAAATCTGGATCCCGATACTTTTTTTTCGCCGGCAACGCACGATGCGGCATTGAAGGCAGCCGGAGGCGCTGTGGAACTGGCGCGTCGTGTTCATTCCCGGGACCTGGACTGGGGATTCGCGGTGGTTCGTCCCCCCGGACATCATGCGGAGGCCAATCGGGCCTGCGGTTTCTGTATGCTGAACAACATCGCGGTGGCTGCCGGGGTATTGCTTCGCGAACAGCTGGCGAAGCGGGTGGCGATTGTGGACTGGGATGTTCATCACGGCAACGGCACTCAGCAGCAATTTTACGACAACCCCAATGTGCTTTACATATCGCTGCACCAGTGGCCCCATTTTCCTGGCAGCGGGCTGTCTGACGAAACGGGAATTGGACAGGGGCGGGGCACAACTGCAAATGTGCCGTTTCCTGCCGGGATGGGAGATTTGGCGTATGCGGATGCCTTCGAACGCCTGGTTGTCCCGCTGTTAAACGCGTTTGAACCGGACCATGTGATGGTGAGCGCCGGGTTTGATGCACATCGTGATGATCCCCTTGCGGGCATGACGCTTTCAACCGAGGCATTCATGTACATGACGCAGCGGTTGCGTGCAGTGGCTGCGCGTTCCTGCGACAACAGAATATCCTTTTACCTGGAAGGCGGGTATCATCTGGAGGCACTGACTGACTCGATTGCTGCCGTGTGCGATGGAATGCAGTCCCCGCTGGAATCAACCGCGCAGTTCAAGCCATCCAGCACCGGAAACCCGGTGGTGGATAAGACCATCCGCTGCCTGAAAGACAGCTGGCAGGGGATTTTCTGATTTGCCGGATTTTCCAACTGTGTTGGGCAAGTCGGGATTTTCAGGCTTAATTGTATAAATGCTGGAATCGCATGCCGCTTTTTTACGTCCACATAATCAATGCTGTCGCAAATGCTTGTATAAAGAGCGAAAATTACTATATAATCAGCAGCGGTTGAAATTTAACCCCCGGGAGGATACACGGATGATTCGATTCCTTATAGACCAATTCAGAAATATGCCTGGCCCCTTAAAAAAGCCTCGGATTCTCGTCGCGGATTTAACCGAAGAAGTACTTGATATTGCCGAGCATTTTTTGAAAAAAGGGGATTCCGCTTATAAAGATACCGATTGTTGCGGCTGCGGTAATGGAACAACAGCTGCATCTGAGACCGCTGCCCCCCCCGCCGCTCCGGCTCAGCCCACCCCTGTTGAATCTGAAGCGTCGGTTGGGACCACTGCCCCAGCGGGGCCAAAGGCGAAAACGGGCGGCAAGGCATCTGATATTGATCCACGGCTGGCGGCATCCATCATGGTGCCGGCAAATGTGCGCAAGCAGGAGTTCAAGGTTCTGGCCATTCTGTGGGACGCGTATAGCAAAAACATCGGCGCGCTGTCTGCCAAAGCGATTTCCAAACGGGGTGAGGACATCCTGAATGTACAAATCCGGCATGAAAATGTGCGCAAGGTTATTCGCATGCGGCTTGAAAATTATGTTAAAGTGCATGCACAGGGCGTTGGGAATGGAACGGTATATAATTACGAACTGGCGGAAGCAGGCGCGGCGTATTTTGCATCAACCTATTTGAAATAACACTGAAAAAGGTCTGACGTGTCGCAAACGAGCATAAAATTGAATCTGGTGAACATCGACTCGGTCCCCACATCCACCGACGTTTCCAAAATTTTGGTGGTGGATGACGAAAAAGTGATTCGCGAAATACTGGCTGATTTTCTGACTCTCGAAGGATTCGAAGTGGTCACGGCGGCCGATGGCAAAGCCGCGGTTGAGGTGTTGGGTAGCAATCACTTTAACATGGTTATTTCAGATCTTAAGATGCCGCGAATGGGGGGGCTGGAGCTTCTGGAATACATACAGGAAAATCACGACAACCTGCTGACCGTAATCATGACTGGCTTTGGCACGGTGGAAACGGCCATCGAAGCGATGAAAAAGGGGGCATACGACTACATCCTCAAACCGTTCAAGGTTGAGGAAGTCGTGCATATCGTGCATCGGGGCATGGAAAAGCAGCGTCTGATTTCGGAGAATGTCCGCTTGAAGGAAATTCTGTCCCTGCACCAGCTTTCCGAGCAGCTGCAATCCACCCTGTCCCTCGACGAAGTAATAGAGTCTGTGCTGTCGGCACTCATTAAAAATCTCAAGTGTGATTATGTCGGGATTAATCTGCGCGAAAAATCCACGGGCAGATTCTCGCTTCAGAGTCACCAGATAGATCCCAGAGCCAATGCCGACGTGATGGCCGCTGTTCTGGATGAAGACCTGGTGCTGAGCGAAGTCAAACAGCACAAACATATTCTGGCGCAAAACGATGACGCGCTTCGGTTCTTTAAAGTGGCGCCAGCGGATCTCTCGTCATTTATTGTCTCTCCGCTGGTGGCAAGGCAGGAGGAAATCGGTTTTTTAACCGCATTCTCATGCACCCAGGGATTTCATTTCACCATTGGTCAGCGAAAGATGATGGATATTCTGGGGTCCAGGTCCGCTGCCGCTATCGATAACGCAGAGCTGTACGGCGGCCTCAAACAGTCTTTCAGACAAACCATTCAGGCGCTGGCAAGGGCGCTTGAGGCCATGGACACCTATACCGCCGGTCACTCCGACCGAGTCACACTGTACTCCAGAATTGTGGCCAAGCAGCTGCATGTGTCCGAAGAGGATCTCGAAATTATTACTCAGGCTGCCATGCTCCACGATATTGGCAAGCTGGGCTGTCATACCAATCTGAACAAACCGGGCAAGCTGACCGACGAGGAATACGAGATATTCAAGCAGCATCCCACCTACGGCAAGGAAATTCTGGAACCCATCGAGTTTTTAAACAACGTGATTCCGGGCGTGGAGTATCACCATGAACGCTGGGATGGCAAAGGCTACCCCGCAGGACTGAAAGAAACATCAATCCCGCTGGTGGCCCGTATTCTATCTGTTGCGGACGCCTACGATGCAATGACATCCGACAGGGCATACCGAAAGGCGCTGCTTCACGAAAACGCGGTGGATGAAATTCGGAAGTTCTCCGGAACCCAGTTTGATCCCACCACCGCCGAAGCTTTTCTCGATGGCATTGAGGCTTATCGCAAAGACTGCCAGCGCCGCAATATTCCGGTTCCCAAGTAAATCACATGCCTCCCGGGGGACAGCAGACCACCACCCAGATTAAGTATTCGGTGAGCAACCGGGTGGTCGTTGGTTTGGGAATAATCCTTGTTATTTTTACAGGCCTGACCATCTACAGTCTGATTCTGTATAAAAAATCCGTTGGTGAGATGGCGCTGATCAACCGGACCTATGTGCCGCTTGTTTTGGGGACCTCAGAGATTCAGTCGACTCAGGTGATTTTCAATACGTTGATGGATCGCCTGCAGGAGGAACCGAATCACCCGCTGACCCGCGACTGGCTGAATGCGGCACGCCGATATCGCCCGGCCCGTTTGACCCGTCTTATCGATATTATTGATGGGTCCGTCTCGGGGACGCAGCCTTTGCCACGGGAGGAGCTGGTTTTTCTAAAGGAATTGCGCAAGCGTCTTAGGGATGTCCGGCGGCGATATCGCATGAATGAGACCAAATTTGTGCGCGTTTTTTCCGCCCTTGATATGGGCAAGTCCAACAACACCATTTCCAGTATTGAAAATCTCAAACGTTCAGAGCGGTTGCTGAACAGGGTGCTGCAGGGCATTGGAAACGATGTGAAAACCCATATCACCGAGGTGTCCAACGAATCCACCGAGAACGGGCGCATGGCGACGCTGGTTCTAAGTGTATTGGGCGCGGTGGCATTTATTCTTGGTATCGTGATTGTCATATCAACGCAGAAACTGCTGTCGCCGCTCAAACAGCTGCAACAGGCGGTATCCAGAGTTGCAACCGGTGACCTGAGCGCCCGTGCAAGCGTCTACAGAAACGATGAAATCGGCATGCTGGCCTCCCGCTTTAATCACATGACCAATGCGCTGGTGGAAAGAGACAAGCAACTCATTCGGTCAGAGCGACTTGCCACAGCCGGACGGATTGC
>JAFGWT010000420.1 GCA_016937015.1 Deltaproteobacteria bacterium
GGTTTCGGTGATCTGAGCGCCGAGAACACCGGGAATCCCTTCGAGAACCACCGCGTATGCGCCGGCGGCTTCGACCGCAACCGCATCGTCGAGGATTTTCTTTTGGGCGTCTTTGGTTTTGCCCTGGGTTTTAAATCCGCCAAATGCGTGCACCGACTGGGGGGTCATGCCCACATGTCCCATGACGGGGATGCCCGATGAGACGATTTTTGAGATGGTATTGGCCATCTCCATACCGCCTTCGAGCTTGACGGATTCCGCGTGGCCCTTTTGCATTATTTTGGCCGCATCTTCGAGGGTTTTGTCGCTGGACATTTTGTTGGCTGTAAAGGGCATGTCGCCAATAATATGCGCCTTTGTAATGCCTCGCGCCACTGCGCGACAGTGATACACAATATCATCGGTGGTTACCGGGATGGTGTTGGCGTGCCCCTGAATGACATTGCCCAATGAATCACCAACCAGCACCACATCCACGTCTGTTTGATCAATAAGCGAGGCGAAAGTGGCGTCATACGCGGTAACCATCACAATCTTCTTTGATTTCTGTTTTAGAGAAACCAGTTTTGGAACTGTCATTTTGAGTTGCGTGCGTGTCATAAAACCTCCATGGATAGCGGTTCCAGATTGGAATCCACTTCCTGTTGATGACCGGGGCAAACAGGAAGGTTCGCCCCTTCTGCATTACTGTTCCTCTGGGGCGTATTTTCCCCTGGAGCAGCCGGTGGCCACCGAGACAGCGCGCTCCATGGGACCCAGCAACGCGGTATCTTTGGATAATGCGGACTTCAGCCGCTCGTACGGTGATCCCAAATCGCATTTGGCTGCTACCGCGATGGCGCCGTTCTGTTCCAGCGCGGTGACGGTTGCTTTCATAACGGCATAGCCGAAATCTGTTTTATTGAAAGGATCAAATACATTCAGACCGAGTTCAGCCAGTGCGGTAAACAGTTGCCATGCCCAGTAATCGCTTTCGACCGAATACGTGTCGCCCAAGAGGTACTGACATCCGTTCCATAGCTCAACCAAATCATCAAGCCTGGCGCCGGACGAATTATTGAAATACGCGTCAATCGCATAGCGCAACAGGTGGATAGCCAACTGCTGGCCTTCAGTGGTTTTGGGGGCGATGACGCTGTCGGACGAAATCGGGCCAAAGCCGCTGGCCCCAAGCACGGTGCGTAAAACCGCCAGCTGGAAATCGGCAGTTGGAGAAGGATACAGGACAGCGAGAGACAGTGTGAATTTCGCCTGGGTCAGCGTTGCGGTTGAATCATCACTTGCAATGAATTTGAGTGCCCTTTGCTGTCCTGTTTCATCAGAATTCTGTACAAGAGCGCAAACGGCAAGTGCGCCCTTTTCATTGGCCGACAAATGGGCACCAGTCAACTGAGCCTGTATCTCCACGCAATTGCCTTCCGAAATTAGCGTCGCCACATCGAGTGCGGTTTGGGTTGGCGGGGTTTTACAGGCGGTGACTGCAAAAATGAGTATCGTACCAACGGTCCATGCAAAAACTACACGTGTGCAAATTTTTTTCATCTGATCCCCCGCATGTGCATTTGATTATTGAAAATCCCCCTGCCCCCTTCCCGGAAGGGGGAGCTGAGTGCAGTTTTCCCCTTTTTGGAAGGGGGAGTTGAGTGCAGTTTTCCCCTTTTTGGAAGGGAGGGTGTTACAAAAGGTGCAAAACCGTCATTCCCGCGTAGGCGGGAATCCAGAATGCATTGAGAATCCGGGGTTTCCTGGACCCCTGCCTTCTCAGGTGTGACGGTATTCTCTGCTTTTGTAACAACCTCAAGGGGGTAGGGGGATTTTGGAAACATCATTCGTTTATCTTCTCACATCTCATCCAGCCGCTTCAGCGCATTCATGATTTTTTCGAGCTGTGCTTTATTGTCGGCGTCTTTGGCGCGTTCTTTCTCGATAACGTCTGCCGGTGCGTTGGCCACAAATTTTTCATTGGCCAGTTTTTTGGTGGTGCGCTCGATTTCTTTTTCGAGTTTCCCCTTTTCTTTGTTGAGCCTGGCCCCCTCCGCATCCATATCAATAATTTCCTTCAATGGAATAAGCAACTGGGCGCCTGCAGCCATGGCGGTGGCGCATCCGGCGGGGACCGGTGAATCCGCGGGGGCAACTTCAAACTGTGTCACCTTTGCCAGACTTTTCAGCATCGCCGCGTCAGTTTCAATGATGGATTTCACAGCCACATCATCTGTATGAAGCAGCGCATGGGCAATCGCTTTGGAGGGCGCCACGTTGTATTCCGAACGGATGGCGCGAATCTGGGTGACCACATCCATCAGTACCGTTGCCTCTTTGATGGCCGTTGCATCCGCAACGCCGTCCTTTTCGGTGGGGAAGGGTGCAATCATTATGGTTTCCGGGGCATCATCGGCTTTGGGCAACTGCTGCCAGAGCACTTCGGTAACAAACGGCATCAGGGGATGGAGCAGGCGCAGGGATACATCGAGCGTGTGACGCAACACCTGCTGGGCCGCAGCGCGTTTGTCTTCATCGTTGCCAAAAAAGACAGACTTCTTAAGTTCGATGTACCAGCTGCACAACTCGTCCCAGAAGAAGTGATAGAGCTGCTGTGTCACTTCGCCCACCCGGAACGCTTCGAGTCCTTTGTTCACATCCTCAATCACTGTGGCCAGTCTGGCCAGAATCCAGCGATCCGCCAGTGTGGTGGGGGTGGGTGTCCCTTTAACCACTGTCATGCCTTTCAGGTTGGGCAGTGAGAAGCCCAGCGTGGCCTGCCAGATTTTGTTGCAGAATTTCCGGTTGCTCTCCACCCTGTCCACGTTAAACCGAATATCCTGATCCTGACCGGTGTAGGCGGCCAGGGTATACCGAAGTGCGTCCGTTCCCGATTTGGCAAAACCGTTTGGAAAGTGTTCCTTCTGATACGCGATGGCGCTCTGAATCTCCTTTTCCGGCAATGTCAGGCCTTTGGTTTTCTCCAGCATGTCATCAAGGGGAATGCCCTCAACCACATCGAGCGGATCAATCACGTTACCTTTCGATTTTGACATTTTATTCCCGTCCTGGTCGCGCACCATGGGATGGAGCAATACATGTCTGAACGGTACATTGTCCATAAAGCGGATGCCCATCATCATCATGCGGGATACCCAAAACGTGATTATGTCGTATCCTGTTTCCAGCACAGACGTGGGATAAAATGTTTTAAGTGCGTCGGTTTTTTCCGGCCAGCCCAGGGTTGAGAATGGCCACAGCGCGCTGGAAAACCAGGTGTCCAGAACGTCTTCATCCTGATGAATGTTTGTCGAACCGCATTTGGCGCAGCCCAATGGCGCTTCTTCGACAACAGTGACGTGATCGCAATCATCGCAGTACCAGGCGGGAATACGATGACCCCACCACAGCTGCCGCGAAATACACCAGGGCATTTTGGGCTCCAGCCAGTCGAAGTAACGGTGTTCCTGATGTTTGGGAACAAACTCGGTTTTTTTCTCGCGTACCGCATCCATGGCGGCCTGCGCCATGGCAGCAGTATCAACAAACCATTGCAGGGACAGTTTGGGTTCCACCACCGTGCGGCACCGCTGACAGCGACCCGGTGCGTACTCATGGGGACTGCTGCCCCGCTCCAGCCCTTTGTCGCGAATGGCTGCCTTAACCTTTTTACGCGCTTCAAAGCGGTCGAGCCCTGTAAATGGCGCGCCGTTTTCGTTAAGCGTGGCGTCATCGTTGAAAATGTCGATAAAATCCAGATTGTTGCGCTTGCCGCACTCAAAGTCATTGGGGTCATGGGCTGGGGTGACTTTTACAGCGCCGGTGCCCAGTTCGGGATCGGCCAGCTCCGCATCGGCGACAATGGGGAATGTGCGATTCTGGAATGGATGCTTCACCATTTTTCCAACAACATCTTTGTAGCGCTCGTCGTCCGGATGCACCACAACCGCTGTATCTCCCAGCATGGTTTCGGGACGGGTGGTGGCCACAACGATTTCACCGCCACCTTCGATTTCGTATGCGAACGACCACATTTCAGCCGCTTCAGGTTCATCCCGGTCCACCTCAACATCAGAAAGGGCGGTCAGGCACGACGAACACCAGTTGATGAGTCGGTTGTCCCTAACAATTTCGCCGCTGTTATAAAGCGACACGAACGCATGACGAACAGCTTTGGACAGACCTTCGTCCATGGTGAATCGTTCGCGCTCCCAATCCAGCGATACGCCAATTCGTTTGAGCTGCTCGGTAATGCGATTGCCGTATTGTTCTTTCCATTGCCACACCCGTTCAATAAACTTCTCGCGCCCGAGGTCATGTCGGCTGGTCCCTTCATTGCGCAGCTGTCGTTCCACCACCATTTGAGTGGCGATACCTGCGTGATCGCATCCCGGCATCCACAGGGTGTTGTAACCCTGCATGCGGCGCCAGCGAATGAGCATGTCCTGAATGGTCACTGTCAGCGCGTGACCCATGTGCAGCGCGCCAGTGACATTGGGAGGAGGAATAACAATGCAGTAGGGCGGTTTTTCCGACGTGTCCTTTGCTTTGAAATAACCGCCGTTCATCCAGAATTCATAAATGTCCTTTTCAATCGCATCCGGTTCAAAGGTTTTGGGCAATTCAATTTCGTTCGGTTTTCGCATTCAATCCTCCAGCTGGTCAATGGAATGACGTTTGTCTAAAAAAGACATCGGTCTGGCGGTATCTATATTTGAAAGGCTTCTGGCATACAAGACATTAAATGGCGGTTTTAAATCGCGGTTGTCCGTACCTTGTATTTGCGCTTCAAATCTGCTTGCAATATCGCTCGTGGTACGGTTTAACACCACGGAAGCAATCAAAACGACAGCGCTGTGGATGGCGGTGTCTGTTGAAAACAAGCGAATTGTCGGGAGCGCAAATGACGAAAAGAAGTTGCTACGATGTGTTGGCGGAACGTGGTTTTGTAAAACAGTGTACGGATGAAGACGCGGTCCGGAAGTTGATGGCCGAAGAAAAGGTAACGGCATATATCGGATTTGATCCCACTGCAAAAAGTCTGCATGCAGGTTCTCTTGTACCGATTATGGGGCTGATGCATCTGGCCCGCGAAGGTCACAATCCCATCGCACTGGTGGGGGGCGGCACTGGTTTGATTGGTGATCCCTCCGGAAAAACTGAAACCCGCCAGCTTCTGACCAGAGATACGCTGAGGGAAAATTTTGAGGGCGTAAAAGCGCAGCTGGGCAGATTTTTAAATTTCGAGAGTAGAAATGTCATCGCCGTTGACAACTCGGAATGGTTGGAACCCCTTAATTATGTGGATTTTCTGCGGGAAATTGGTCGTCATTTTTCGGTAAATCGCATGTTATCCTTTGAGGCATACAAGCAACGCATGGAAAAAGGACTGAGCTTCCTGGAATTTAATTATCAGCTGTGTCAGGCATACGATTTTCTGGTGCTTTACCAGAAATATGGGTGCACGCTCCAGATGGGAGGGGATGATCAGTGGGGGAATATCGTTGCCGGTGTTGATTTGGTACGCCGTGTGGAGGGGGCGCAGGTATACGGCTTAACATTCCCGCTGCTCACGACGGCCACTGGTGCGAAAATGGGTAAAACGGCAACGGGGGCGGTTTGGCTCAGCGCAGAGATGCTTTCTCCTTATAATTATTATCAATACTGGGTAAATGTCGATGATCGCGATGTTGTTCGCTTTCTAAAAATGTTCACGTTGTTGCCACTGAATGACATTGACCGCCTTTCGAAACTGGAAGGCGCTGATATTCGAGAGGCCAAGCAGGTGTTGGCCTTCGAGGCCACAAAAATCTGTCATGGCGAAGAGAATGCCCAAAAGGCACTGGATGGTGCCAGGGCGGCGTTTAGCGGTGGAGACGCCGTGGAGAATATGCCGAGCACCGAACTGACGGCCGCAGAACTGAGTGCCGGCGTCCGGGCCACTGAACTGTTTGTGCAAACGGGACTGTGTAAATCAAATGGCGAAGCAGTTAAACTCTTTCGCAGTGGTGCCGGCTGGGTTGGCGACAGACATCTGACCGATCACCGAGACGTCATCACTTTGGCAGATTTCGCCAACGGAGAGGTGGTTTTACGCGCCGGGAAAAAGCGTCGTCATAGGATAATTTCGGTTTGAGTTTCGGTTTTTTTGCTGTATCGCTTTGAAATTATTGCGAAAATCATTCTATCAAAAAAAATAAACAAATCAAAATAACAGCTTGACATCAGCGAGTGTCACCTCTATACATACCGCTCGCTTGTGGACGTTCCTGCAACATGGTGGCGTTCGTTCGCGATGGCTAATTAATTGAAATAGTCATTGTTCATTGAAAAAAAATTATTCATCGAAATACATAGCTGATTTCGCGCTGGCATAGCTCAATTGGTAGAGCACCTGATTTGTAATCAGGCGGTTGCGGGTTCAAGTCCCATTGCCAGCTCATTTATTTTGGCGGATTACCCGAGTGGCCAAAGGGAGCAGACTGTAAATCTGCCGGGCTACGCCCTACGGTGGTTCGAATCCATCATCCGCCACTGACAGGAGTCGGTGAACAGTCGATTCCTGGTTTGCGGGAATAGCTCAATTGGTAGAGCATTAGCCTTCCAAGCTAAGGGTCGCGGGTTCGAGCCCCGTTTCCCGCTCAGTTTTGGGGTTTATTAAACCAGAAGCCCACGTAGCTCAGGGGTAGAGCACCTCCTTGGTAAGGAGGAGGTCATGAGTTCAAATCTCATCGTGGGCTCTTTGTTTTTTTATTCCGGATTTTTTCAAATCAAGGGAGCTTTGTCATGGCAAAAGAAAAATTTGTAAGAAACAAACCACACGTCAATATTGGAACAATTGGTCATATTGACCACGGTA
>JAFGWT010000421.1 GCA_016937015.1 Deltaproteobacteria bacterium
CCAGACGCTGAAGCTGTTTGTCCTGAAGCACCGTCAGCAATTTGGCCTGGGACGACAGATTGAGCTCGCCGATTTCATCCAGAAACAATGTACCGCCGTTCGCTGCTTCAAACAGGCCGGATTTACGCGACGTGGCGCCACTGAATGCTCCCTTCTCATGACCGAACAACTCGCTTTCAAGCAGATTCTCGGGAATAGCCGCGCAGTTTACCTTAATAAACGGTCCCTTGGCCCGAGGCGACGCCAGGTGCAGCGCCTGGGCAGCCCAGGTTTTACCGGTTCCCGTTTCACCGGTAAACAGCACCGTGGTATCCACCGGCCCAACCTTGGTTTCGATGAGATCAATCAGGTCCCTGGTCTTTTTGCTTTTGCCCACGATAATCCCGACTTTCCCGATACTGGCCGACATGATGCGGTTTTCGGCGTCCAGACGCGCCAGCTTTTCTGAACTGGCGGCAGCGGTGATTATCAATCGAGTGAATATAAGCAGCGTGCGCAGGTCGTCTTCGCAAAATCCGCCGCTGTGGGGGGTTCGGTTCATATAAATCACGCCCCGCATCTGACCGCCGGCCATGATGGGGGCACACATCTGCGGTCCAACTTTTTCTGCGAACAGCTGACCTGACGCGGCGTCGGCATCGAAAATAACGCCCTGCTTCTTTTCGCGCACTCTGGCCATCACCCTGGCTGTCGACGCTTCCAGGGTATCACTGGCAGCGGCATCCCCCACCGGCTCGGGTTTGCGCAGGTATTCATCCCCAAGGGCAATAATGCAGGTGAGGGGTGAAAATATCTTTTGCAGCGCGGCCATAAAATGGTCCAGCAGCTCCTGGGTGGTGCCCAGTGCATCCAGCGCCTCAGCAATCTGAAGCAGGATTTCCCAGCGCTGGTGCAGCTCCGCCACTTTGTGATATTCGTTAATCTGAACCTCTGAAATGACGCGAGTCATTTCATCCCGATTGAGCACGATGGATGGCTCTTTTTCACCGCTGGTGCGAAAAACCAGGATAAAGGGCCCCACCTGAATAATGTCGCCCTCTGACAGCGCCTGTGACTGAACCGGCTGCTGATTCACCAGCGTACCGTTGGTACTGTCCAAATCCTCAATGAACCACCGGTGGTTGTCGCAGTAAAAGCGGGAATGAATCCGGGAGATACTCCGGTCTGGAAATGAAATGTCGCACGCCGGGTCTCTGCCGATGGTAACATGTCCCCCGGTCAGATTCAGCACCTGCCTGTGGCCGTGAATATTGCTGAAGTCGATGTATGGCATCCCGGTTCGTCGTTTGCTTCCCTGTTCATTCCCGGCATCATGCCTGGGGATAAGTTGATACTGTCTCAAACTTAATTTAGCCCCTGGAATCCCCCTGTCCAGGATGACCCACCAACATCAGCCACACCTTTTTGCATCCCCCACCAAATGCTGAACACCCGATCACTATTGGCAAGAATCCGTTTCTGAATGCTCAAATTTTTCAATCCCCGGTCGTTAATCAGCAAAGCGGCTATTTAATATAACCAATACATGGATTGAATAATGTGTACGGCGCACCGAGCATCAACCACCCGACCTGTCAGCTCTTCAAAAATGTTGAAATTATTTATGTTCATCTGGGTTGCCACGCTTTCCACTCTGGCGCATCCGGCATATGGCACAACACCAGGCTATTCCAGAAAGGGCTTGCACGGGGGTGACTCGGTAGGTGTGCTGGTTGACGCCCCCGGTCCTGTCATTTCCGCGGGCGTCCACGGGGGCTATGGCATCGTTGAAAGTATCCCTCCTTTGGACGGCCCCCATCACAGTCTGACCGGCAGCTTCTCCGGCGCCGTATATCTGGCGCCATGGTTTTCAACGGCGTTGCGATTCGATGGGCTCATTCAAACCCATCCGAAGGACGAATTTGATCAACTGGGAAAGGACCGCAGCGTTCTCGGCCAGGCGTACCTGATATTGCGCAGCGGTGTGCCGCTCAGTTCAAAGCTGTTGCTGGGAGGCGAGTTGCGTGTGTGGATCCCAGGTGGCGACGCGCCATCGCTGGAATGGTCTGCAGCCACGTTCGACCTTGTCCCACTGCTCACTGTGTCGCCAACCCCCACTCACACCCTGTCTTTTAAAACCGGATTTCGATTTGACCAGAGCGAAAATGCGGCGGCCGACATTGCCCATGTGCGTTATGGGGACCGCGTCTCTTTTCCGGAGTCGTCCTATCATGGGGTGCTGGCTGGCGTGCTCTGGATGTATCATTTGCAGGCTGTTTCGCTTTGGGCGGAGCTTTCTGCGGATGTACTCATTGGTGCTCCCATTTCACAATCACCCATGCGAATTGGCGCAGGCGTTCAGTATCCTGTCCATCCACGTATTCAGCTCAACCTGCAAACCACCGTCTCCCTGAGCGGTCGACCTGAAATTTCGACCTCCAGTTCACTTATACCCATCGAACCCCGAGTGCTTTTTCTTGCCGGCGCGATCATTACATTTGGAAATACCGGCACGGATTCAGGCGCCGGGACGAACACCGATTCGCGCGCGGATGACGTGTCACAAACCAGCATTGACCCGGAGCAGACCGGTCACTTTACACAGCCGTCGCATTCCGGAAAAGACGCTGCGCCGCCGACCGCGGTTGGCACGATTGCATCACGCATTCTCGACCGGGATGGATTTCCGATTGCCGGCGCTAAGGTCACTGTCATCCGCGATGGGTTTCAACAGACTGCAGTTACCAACCGGGATGGTGAATTTGAAGTACCTGGGGTACCGGTGGGCAACGCGACAGTCCACATCGAAATGCCTTTTTTTGATTCCCGTACCGAAACTGTCCAGGTGACAGAAGGCACTGTATGGGATAACCCTCTGCCGCCCCTTCTGGAGAGCGAAGTGGGCAGCCAGATTCGGGGACTGGTGCGAAATCTGAAGGGCGATCCCCTCCTGGCCACCGTCACCGTGTCCCCAGGGAATACGCGCATTGCCACCACTGCGGCCGGGGAGTTCCAGATGGATGTGGAAGAGGGCACATATCGCGTCACCATCTCGTCAAAAGGATACAAATCCCAACAGCACAGCGTGACGGTGGGGTCCAACAGTGTGGAGATTCTGAATGTGGAACTGCGTCGCAAATAGGCCCGATGCGCTTTGCCAGGATAATCGATGCGTCATCGATGGTCGCAACGCGACCAAAGTTACGCGGGTGTCCTCAATTCGTATCCGACGTATCATCCGCACCTTCCTGACACTGCATTTGTATTTCCTTGTGAGCGCCGCTGCGTGGGGATGCGACGGATGCAGCAACAGCAGCCTGGCAACCCTGACCAGGCGAAGCGGCAATGTGACCCGCGATACCGCCCATAAACAGAATCAGTGGGTGACCGCCCAAAAAGGGACACGGTTTTTTTTAAATGATGGTATCCGCACCGGCGCATCTTCAACCGCTGAACTCTGGCTGAGAGATGGATCCGGACTGCGCATGGAGCCACAGTCAATGATTCGCTTTTCCAAAACCGCACCAGGAAATGACCGCATCGGACTGCGCATCGAAGAAGGTGTCATCATCATTGATGCCGCGTCGGAATCCCTCGAAATTGGTACCCGGTATGGTACTGCGATTCTGGAGAAGGGTTCCCGGATAAAGCTCACCCGCGGAAAAGACGGTATCACCATGGATGTTGAAATCGGTAAAGCCCGATTTATATCCGCAACCGAAGACATCACCATGGTTGAGGCAGGGCAGCGAATTCACGCCACCCTTGAAATGGCGGTCGTCATCAAGGATGACGCGACGGTCATCAAGGATGACGCGACGGTCGTCATCCCGGATGACGCACTGAAAATCACCGACACTGGGAAGGACGCAAATACGATAGCATTGGGCGATGCATCCGCCCAGGTAAAAATCAGGGATACGCTTTATCTGAATGATTCCCGTCATCCGGGTGTGCAATCCCGCAGCAGCAAAGGCGGGAACGGTGACGGAACGGTCAGCGAATCCGATCAGCCCCCACCTCACATGGCAATATCCGCTGGCGAGTCCGCCTGGATTCATGTCACCCAAACATCCATTCATGTCTCGATTCGGTTTGCCGACCTGTGCCCCAATGGCGGCGCAGTCAAAATTGCCGGGCAGCGTTCCTTATTTGCAGGCGCCACACAGGCGGTCATCCCCCTTGTTCGGGGAAAAAACACTTATTCCGTGTTTTGCATGGATTCAAAGGGGCAGCCGCAAAATCGTGCAAATAAAAAGGGCCAGCTGTACGTGGTCAAAGACACAGGTAACGTCCGACTGGTACTCATACCGCCGCTTTCAACCATTCTGATGGACGGAAGAACCTACAACGTCAGTTATCAGAGTCGGCTTCCCGCCATTCGGATAAAATGGCCCACTGCCCCACAAAACGGCGCCTACACCCTTCACGTGACAGGATCTGCGACCTCGACCCTTACGCTGACACATCCCACTCATGTATTCGAATCCGGTGAACTGGCGGAAGGAAAGCACTCACTGAAATTCGTCGACGAGAAAACCGGAATGCGTTCCCGCACCACCACAATCAAAATCAATTTCGACAATGTGTCAGATAAAGCCGCACTGAATGAGCCTAAAGACGGGACGTTTGCGTCGGGGCAAATGGTTCACGTCTCCGGCATGTCCATTCCAGGATGGCGTATCAATGCGCCAAATGGCGACATCGCAGTGGATAAGGAAGGTCGATTTGGCGGCTGGCTCAAGCAGAACACTGCATTCAGGGGCATCTGGATCAAACTGTCACACCCGCACAGAGGGATTCACTATTACCTGCGGCGCACCGCATCAACTCTGCCGTACACAGGAGAATAGGGATGAACAAGGTACAAAGACGATACTCCTCCATTAGCACGGACCTCATTGGCAAACAGGTCCTGGGGCGCTACCATATTGTGCGCAAAATTGCGTCCGGCGGCATGGGAGTGGTGTATCTTGCCCGCTATTCCGGCGCTCACGATTTCGCCAAACCCGTGGTAGTCAAGATTATCCTGCCCGGTTACGCCGGCGACAAACAGTTTCTGGGCCTGTTCATTCGCGAGGCCAAAATCCTTGCATCGCTGCATCACCCTGGCATCGTTGAGGTAATCGATTTTGGTGAACAGGAGGACTTCTACGTAATGGTGCTCGAATATGTTCACGGATTTCAGCTGCGGGAATGGGCTATGTACCGGGAACATATTGGCAAGGTCTTTTCCATAGACGTTATTCTTCAGCTGGTCATCGACGTCCTGGAAGCGCTGCATCACGCCCACAGCCTCAAAACACCGGACGGCAGCACAAGTAAGGTCATTCATCGCGACATTTCACCATCGAATGTCATGCTCACCATCGATGGCAGAATCAAGCTGGTGGATTTTGGCATCGCACGAATGAGCAACATGACCGGGGGATACAGCACTGAGACAGGCTCGTTCAGAGGCAAGCTGTCATACGCCGCACCGGAACGGTTTGGCCAAAACGAACTGACGGCCGAAACAGATATTTACTCGGTTGGTGTCATGCTGCACGAGCTACTGACAGGCCACAACGAGTTTTTTACCGGCGACCATGCCCGCACCATTGCCAGAGTGCTGAGCCATCAAGTCAGCTCCGTACTTATCAAGCGCCCGGATGCACCGCCCAGGCTGGACAAAGTCATTGCCAAAGCCCTCTCAAAGGATTGGGAACTGCGATACAGCAGCGCCATGGACTTTGCTGATGATCTGAGAGGCATGCTTGTTCAGAGTGAATCCCGCGTAAAGGAAAAAATCGGCGCCCAGGCAACTGAAGACTTCAACGACGAAATGGCGGCGTATCTGGGCACTCAATCCCTTTCAGATCTGGAGCGCGCCTGGCGCTTTCCATCCACTTTGCCCATTCCCGATTACACCATTTCCGCGGCACAGGAAGAGACAGTTAATTTAAAACAGGAAATCGCTGGAAACGTTTCTGGTCCATATCAAATCACCGATGTCTATCGAAGCCGATACCGCTCCACCCTGCCACCTGAGCATCAGCAGTCATCACTTGCCTTATCAGTGGAACCGCGCATGGATTATGAGCCAGTTCCCACCGGCGCCAGTGCATCGAACCGAACAGAACTGGTGCTTCGGGCAAGACCATCCATCGTTATTGCCATTATGCTGACAATCGTTGCGGCCATCGCCGGAACCATTCTCTGGTTTGCCAGTCAGCCGCCCCCCACGCCTGACAAATTTTTTGTGGTGCAGGGGAATGCACCCTCAACTGCTGATAACCTCTCACATCCTGGCCGCCCCACCCCAAACGTGCTGGTACCCACAGAATCCCTCCCTGAGAATACACTTCCAGCGCAAACCACTCAGAAAGTTCATCCCGACACTCCCGCATCCCCCAGGGCGTCATCTTCGGAAAACGTCAAAAACCACAATCGTAAGTCGGCCAGCACCACTCCAATGTCTGAAGATGAGCAACTCATGATGCTATCGAGAGTGTTCTCGCAAAAGCAGCGTGCCATCGAGACGTGCCTGTCCAGCAATGAAAATTCACTTTCAAATATCGATCGTATCTATGTTCATTTTTCCATCAATGATACCGGCAATGTCTTAAAAACCGCAGTGGCGCCGGCTCAGCTGCAGGGCACGGCACTTGCCGACTGCATTGCAAAGATTGCCAGACGCACTCGGTTTCCGGGACTCGGCAAGCCCCTGTCCTTTGCCATCCCCATCGCTGTTACCCGTTCCGGAAATTGACCCGTTTGAGCCCGCGTTGTTTGGGAAGCAACGTTACTTCGAGCCGGTCCGATGGACTCCTCGACTGGTCGTTTGGCTCTTCAGGAGGGTGGAATGTATTTTAGCTTCGTGAACCTGGATGCATCTCCAACCCGTGAATCGAAGACAAAAACCGCTACAGCGCAATTTCCTCTCTGAGTGAACAGCGGTCAATTGGAAACTCGACACGGTGATTGCCGTGTCGGTACTCAGCGGAAGCCCGGGCATATGCGTGAAAAAAATGGTACAGAGACGGTTTGTTTGGGGACAGGCGCGTTGCGTCGTGACCTGGGCGTGAAAGGGAAAATGCGTCTATGAAAATTCCCGTTGAAGATTTTTTGGGGTGAATTAGGATGGGGTTGTCTGTGTGTGTTGTTTTCTGAATGATGCAGGGGTGGGTCGGTGGCGGTGGTCTTTTTAAAACCGGGCAGAAGAATTTTGCAACCGGTTGCAAAAATAATCATTTTTTGGTGCTGAGTATTTTTGTTAAACAATTTTAGATACTTAGCCATTGAATAAATAAATCGTAAATTGAAATAAACTACAGTACTCTGTATTTTGCCTGCCCCTTTGAGGGCTGTGGCTGCCCTTTGAGGCCTGTGGCTGCCCTTTGAGGCCTGTGGAATCAAGGGGTCCGGCGGTGCGTTGCCGGGGTGGGCGCAAGGGGGGTGGACGCGGGAGAGGCATGGAGATGGGGATACCGGGGGTTTGACCGGATGGGTGTTTGGTGCTTGGTTTAGTGTGAGGAGCGGACAGAAAATGATGCAACAGTTGAAAACACTGCTCTCCCATCGCGGGTTTGTGCCCGGGGTGATGGTGCTGAGCACCCTGCTGATGGCGGGTACACTGAATAACGGTTTTTTGCTCGATGATTATCTGCATCAAATCATGATGCGCGACGACCCGGGCGCCGATGGTGGACTGCACTGGGTAAAGGCGGCGCCATGGGATCTGTTTAAGCTGATTCCGGACGAGCCGGAATTTGTCAGGCACAGCGTGGAAAGCGGCATCAATCCCTGGTGGGGGGCAAAGTCGTACCAGGCCACGTTTTTCAGACCGCTCAGTTCTCTCTCCATGTACCTGGACCATTTGCTTTGGCCGCACGCGCCGATGATGATGCATGTGCACAGTCTGCTGTGGTCTGTGCTGATGTGTGTGATGGCGTACCGCGTGTTTTTGCGGGTGTTGCCCACGCCATTTCTGGCGGCCCTGGCTCTGGGGTTTTTTGCCCTTGATGATGCGCATGTGTTTCCCGCCGGCTGGATTGCCAATCGCAATGGGCTGATTGCCACCACATTGTCGCTGACGGCGTTTTTGATGCATCTGCGGTGGCGGATGGACCAATGGCGTTTCGGCGCGGTGGCGGCGCCGCTGATGCTGGCTTTGGCGCTGCTGGCGGGCGAGTTTGCTTTGGGCATTGTTGGGTTTATTTTTGCGCATGTGATTTTTATGGAGGATGGCACCTGGCGACAAAAGCTGCTGCGGCTGGCGCCATATGGCGCGGTGGTGGTGATGTGGCGGGTGGTTTACAATCTGTTGGGCTACGGCGTTTGGGGGTCGGATCTGTATGTGGATCCCCTTGGCAGTCCCTGGGCTTTTTTTGAAGTGATGGTGCAGCGGCTACCG
>JAFGWT010000422.1 GCA_016937015.1 Deltaproteobacteria bacterium
ACCAGTGCCTGCAGGTCCGATCTTCTGAATGGTTTCTGAATGAATCCCAGCGCGCCGTTGCTGAGCATTTTCTGAGCGTCCCCGTCAATGGTGTACCCGGAAGATATGATAACCTTTGCGTCCGGGTTGATTTGCCGCAGTTCAAAAAAGGTGGCGGCCCCCCCTTTGACCGGCATCACCATGTCCAGTATAACGAGGTCAATACCTGTTGGGTCTGCTTTGTACTTCTGCAATGCGTCAGCCCCGTTCACACAGGTTACCGCCCGCAGGCCCATTGCTTCGATGATGCTGCACAACATTTCCCGAACGACCGATTCATCCTCCACAATCATCACGGACTGACTTTGGGGCGATCTGGCATCATCCACATTCCGAGTACTTACTGTTTCTGTGATGGCGTCCCGTTCCGGCTCCACAGGAAGATACACGGAAAAGGTGCTTCCCTCATTCAGCGTGGATACCACATCAACCGCGCCGGAATGATTCTGACAGGTACCATACACCGCCGCGAGTCCAAGTCCCGGATTGTCGCTGTTTAAGGAAAAAAACGGTTCAAAAATGCGCAACTGATCCTGTTCAGAAATGCCGGTACCGGTATCCGCCACTGAAATACGGATATAGCGACCAGGGCCCAACTCCTGCGAAGATGACATTCCGGTGCTTTTTTCCAGCGTGACGATTGAGGTGGAAAACGTGAGTATGCCGCCATCCGGCATGGCATCCCGCGCATTGAGCGCCAGATTCAGCAGGGCATTCTGTATCTGGGACGGGTCACCCTTTATTGTCGCTGGACTGGCCTGTAAATGCTGTTCGATGGATATGTTTTTATGAATGCTGTGCCCCAGCAGAGCGACCACCTCTGCGACCATTCGGTGAATGTCAACAGAGACGGAGAGAAACTTTCCCTTTTGAGCAAATGCCAAAAGCTGAAACGTCAAATCGCTGGCCCGGGTCGCCGCGCTTATTATTTCCGACGTATAGCGCTGCAGGCCTGGACTGGTTGCCAGCTCATCATTGAGCAGGTCTGCAAATCCCATAATGCCAGCCAGCTGATTGTTGAAATCATGGGCTATCCCACCTGCCAGCTGACCGATGGCCCTCATTTTTTCAACATGACGCAGCTGCTTTTCGAGCTGTTTGCGAACTGATATGTCCAGGGCGGAAAATGTCACGCCTTTGCTGATGTCTGACATATCCAGTGGGGTTGAGCTAAGGAGCACATCAATGATGGTGCCATCTTTTCTCTGCCATTTGGTTTCGACAGTGCCCGTACCATGTGCTGCAATCTGGCGATACTTCTCTGTTCCCACATACTCAAAGTCCTCGTCTGTGGGATAAAGAATACGGGCGCTCTGCCCGATCAGTTCCGCCTCCTGGTATCCACACATTTCCAAAAGCTTCGCATTCATCCATGTCAGGTGTCGCTGCTTCACCATGCCAATGCCCACCGGCGCGGCTCTGAATATACTCCTAAGCGTCGCCTCCTGCTCGGCATGACGCGCCGCTTCCTTCACGCTTTCCGAAATATCCTCCAGATAAGCAACAATTCCATCAAACGCGCCGCTTTCGTCAAGCAACGGAATGGCATCTATCCTGAGATATATCTTTTCTCCGTTTGGATGCGTGATGGCATGCCGAATATTGCCCACCGGCGCCAGCGTGCGCTGGACAATCGAAAAAGGAAGCGCGTCAGCCGGAAACGGGTTCCCGTCAAAATCCGTAATGGTCCACTCGGGTGCATCGTAGCAGCGACCGGAAATTTCTCCTTTGGCGAGTCGCAGCACCTTTTCAGCGCACAGGTTGGCAAGGCGGATTTGCCCGTCGCGGTTGACCACGACAATCGCCATCGGTGTGGTCTCATAGATTCGATTGAGCAGCCTGCTATCGTTGCTGGTATCCTCGTGCATGTGCACTTTTCCTTAAAATGCGTCAAGATGTTCGAATGGGCGATTGAGGTAAATATAGTTGCATTTCATAAAAATACAAAACATCGAACGTGAATAGCCAATTTATTTTTAATCTCGGCACATTACGAATATCGTTGAACGATTATCCATACCAGAATCACCCCCGCGACACCCCCAATGGCGCTGAGCAAAAGCGGTATGCCGAATTCACCAAACAATGCCCCCAGGTACCACCCGGCGTAGCTGCCGATGGTCCCCCCCGCCATGATTGCAAATTTTTTCATAATGTATCCTCCATCCACAGGATGAGCACCGCCGCGTTGGTCTGTGACGATTATAGCAACGAAATGTAATGGCTCCACGAAATTCATGCGCAACTGCTTCCGTGTTGACCGAATATACCGATTGGGGTACACAGGACCTGCGAGTGACGCCGTTGGCGCAAAGGGAAAACGGTGAAAATCCGTTGCGGTCCCGCCGCTGTAACCGGGGACGACTCACTGCATCAATGCCACTGTCCGATAACGGACGGGAAGGCGCAGCGAGAAGCATGATCCGGAAGCCAGAAGACCTGCTCGTTAAGTTCAAATTGAAACAGCTTTCGAGGCAAAAAGGATGTTTCGCTGATGGTCCGTGGTAAAAACGCTGTTGTAAAATCGAATCTGCGTATTGTCTGTCTTTCATTTGACAGCATTGACATAATGATAGCGCTTGGCGCCCAGCACATGGTGGTGGGGCGACCCGCCGGCGAGCATCGTCCCGAAGTGGCCCATGCCCAATCCATTGGCGGCTACGGTCACATTCGCGCTGATGCCGTTTTGGCACTGAAGCCTGATTTGGTGATTGGATACGCCGCGTTTCAGATGCGGCAGTCCCTGGCACTCGCCGATGCGGGACTGAATGTGCTGACGCTGTCGCATCACAGTCTTGAAGAAATTCAAAACAGCGTGACGATGCTGGCCACGATTACCGGCACACTGTCGGCGGCAGCGGCATTGCAGGAACAGTTCAGCAGCCGTATCGCCCGTTTCGAAGCGCGCAATCGGCAGCGGGAACCCGTTCGCGTGTACTTTGAGGAATGGGATTGCCCCATGGTGGCCGCGCCGATGTGGATTTCCCAAATGATTCAACTCGCGGGCGGCCGGGATGTATTTGCCGATAAAAGCCGGCTGTCCACTTTTGAGGCCAGGCAGGTGACAGTCGACGAAATCGTCAGGGAAGACCCCCAATTTATTGTGGCCTCCTGGTGCGGCAAACCCGTAAACAAAGCTGCCATTTTAAATCGCCCCGGGTTCTCAAACGTGGCTGCGGCAAGACACGATCGCATCTTTGAGGTGAACGGCGATGCTTTTTTGCAGCCTGGTCCCTCGGTCATCAACGGGGTTTCAATTCTGGAACGGCTTTTTCATCCGGACGCGCCAATGGTGCAGCATGAATAGGCGCGCCATCGCACTCATTGTTACCATTCTGGTGCTGTTTATCGGCAGCTTTCACGTCCGCACCACGCTGGCTGAACCGTCGCAGGAACAGGCGCCCACCAAACCGGCCCCTGCATCCGCTG
>JAFGWT010000423.1 GCA_016937015.1 Deltaproteobacteria bacterium
CCCGCGGAGGCGGGAACCCAGCCTGCTTTGCCCAGCTTTAAACAACTGGATTGCCGCCTGCGCGGCAATGACGGTGCCCCCAGGAAGTCAAGCAATACCTGTGTAGAATCATGAGGCCTTTGCGGGTATGACGTCCTCTAAAGTTACTGAACTCGATCTCTGAGAGAGATCCAGACCCATTTATCCCCACTTAACCCCTGCCTGCTTGCCCCCACAAATCACATTATTCCCATCAAAGATGGCGCAATTTTGACCGCCCGCCACAGCACAAATCAGCGCACACCTGTCTCCGTGTATCCGTGACGGGAATCCACAATGGTAAAGCAGTTCTCCTGGGTCGCTATCGGTTTTACCGCCTCTATTTTGAATGGGCTTTCGTAATTGAGACCAATCACTTTATCGTAAGTTTCCGGTGGGCATGTATGACAGCGATGTGCAATTATCAAGCGCTTAAAACACAGCAGCTGCTGACCGTATTCAGAACGCACAAAAGCCCGGGCCGGACCCAGGCTTTATAACTCACTAAAAAATGACTCGAGCGTGCGTGTTACTTACCCAGAGATTTTTTCTCAACGGGGCAGGTTTGCGGTGGTTGCGGTACCACGCAGTCCGGTGCTGCATCCAGATGCACAGGGAATCTGGGTGTAGAGCCTTTTTTCAGAGCACGTTTCCGTTCCCTGCCACCGGCGATTTTTTTATTTGCACGAATCTTTTCTGTCTGTTTCGAATTGGAACCCATAATATACCTCCATATACCAAGTCACTCACGGACTGAGGTGGCGGGAATGTAGGGTGCATTGACAATAAGGTCAAGCAAAAAGGCCACTTTTTCATTGATTTCATGCGGCGATCCCATTTTTCGGCGCGGATGCGTATTATTCCTCGTCAGCGGAAACGAGCGGTACGTCGTCGGCCTCCACGGTGCTGCCGGCATCGTAGTCCGCATCGTCCGCAGCAGGGGACACTGCCGCCGCATCGGCCCCTCCCCCCCCCAGTCCATCACCCATCCCGGAATCCGCCGCGGACGCGGCTTCGGCACCACCCGCATCGGCTGGACACCCATCAGCGCTGTTGCACTCTGCACCCGCTCCTTCGGCACTGGATTTCCAATTGGACAAGTCCACCTCGCCCTTACCCAGGGTAACCACGCTTCTTGCACCAGCGGTGTTGTGAACCGCTTTCTGCTCACGATACTGCGCCAGTTCGGCATCGTCGAGCAGGCGGCCCGACTCAGCTGGCGGCGGTTTGTGAGCACAGGCGGCAAAAGAAAATACCGTTAATATGACTGCTGTTCGTTTTATCATGCCGATATAATAAATCTTCTGCCGGGCCAACACAATTTGCTTGCGTTATTTTTAAATCCGGAAAAATAATTTATCTTATGAATTGCCCAACTCCCACAAATGACTTTTACGCGTCTGGCGCATCGGACCAATCCGTTTCCAACGCAGCAGCTGTCGTTGTGGCCATCGCCATTGCATCCATGAGGAGTCGGGCCTGAATTAACTGTCACCGAAAGGCCTGCTCCAATGAGTGGGCCTTTTTTTTATCACCCACTTTTGCTGCAGGACCTCCGGTCAACCCCAACGGAGGACACCATGAAAAGGTCATTTGCCACCCAGAGCGCGAAAAGGTCCATTCACCTCGCGCGTCGTACCGCCACGCTTCGCAGCAACGTTATTCGAGACATGCTTGCCATCGCTTCTCAACCAGACATGATTTCCCTTGGCGGTGGCAATCCCGCCCGTGAAAGTTTCCCGGTGACCGAAATGTCACAATTAACAACGGATGTCATGCTGCGCCACGGTTCAACCGCCCTTCAATACAGTGACACACAGGGATTCTGGCCGCTGAGACTGGCGCTCTCGGAGTGGCTTGGCCAGCAACAGATTCCAGTTGCCCCGGAAAATCTGCTAATCACTTCCGGTTCTCAGAGTGCACTGGACATTCTCGCCAAAACCCTCATCGATGACCATGGCACAGTGATAGGAGAACAGCCCACCTATCTTGGGGCACTGCAGGCTTTTTCACTGTTTGCCCCCAAATGGCGCTTCCTGGCGGAAGACGCAGACGGCCCGCTGCCCGAGGACCTTAAACGTCACCTCACCGCAGAAGACATCGAGGCGCCGCCAACGCTATATGTGATGCCCGCGTTTAGAAACCCCACGGGGCAGAGCTGGTCCGATGAAAGAATCTCTCAGATTGCGACAACTCTGAAAAATGATGGCAACTGGGTTATCGAAGACGACCCCTATCGGCTGCTGCGATACGGCACATCACCACCGCCACCGCTTAAAACCCTACTGCCGGAACAGACCATTTACATCGGCACGCTGTCAAAAGTATTTGCCCCCGGACTCCGCCTTGGATATTGCGCGGCACCCGACGTGCTGATGCCATGGCTGGTCAAAGCCAAACAGGGAACCGATCTTAACACCGGTACGCTGACCCAGGCGCTGGCGGCGGAATATCTCACATCCGGTCGTCTGGACGCCAATCTGCCGACCATACTTGCGGTGTACCGTGCAAAACGCGATGCACTGGCCACGGCGCTGTACCAGTATCTTCCCCATGATTTCACTTTCAATATCCCCAGCGGCGGCATGTTCCTCTGGGTAAGTGGCCCGCCCGGATTTGACAGCGAAAATTTTTTGCCATTCGCGATAAGGGAGGGTGTATTCTTCGTGCCAGGAACAGCATTTTTTGATGGCAACGGTGCCACTCAGTGCATCACCGAACACCAGCGTGCCATGCGGCTCAATTTCTCAGCGCCCGAAATGGAACGCTTGCCCATCGCCGCAAAAAGACTCGGCAAAGCGCTTGACGCATATACAAAGCAGTGTTTTCCAGGCGTAACTTAAAAACAGGAAGACGAATGGGGTCTCGACACTTCTCAATCACACAGAAGAGTCAGGACCAGGCCAGGACCCGTATTGCGCTAAAAAAAGGGCGTGGAATGGAAGGGGTTAATACCGTACGGAAAGTGATCGAAATAAAGTTGCCAGGTTTGAATTCGCAGCGCCGGACCGGCATGGCGCGAGGAGCGGCGCATACCGAGGGTCTGGAACGCGCTCAGAGCGCGGTATAACAACGAAGATATATCGTCATGCTCGCGAAGATAAATCGTCATGCCCGCGAAGGCGGGCATCCAGCAATAGCATCGATGACTTTCAGAAAGCTCGCTGATGTGCTATTTCCGACAATCATGA
>JAFGWT010000424.1 GCA_016937015.1 Deltaproteobacteria bacterium
AGCATCATCGATGCGGATACAACCCTGATTTGGAACATGAATCTCAGCGGCATACCATCCAGTGTGGCCAATGTCCTCCAACTTGCGCACAACGATTCAGATGAACTTGAAAATCAGATTATCACCGCGTTCAACGCGGGCGCTGGCACCACGTCGTATCTGCCGGATGCGCCAGGTCCGCATACCATTCCCGTTTATGTTGAAAGGCAGGTGCTGGGGGTCACTGTGGCACAAAGTGAAACGATTGATTTCTCGCTTTCCATTCTGCCCACAAACGACAATGTGAATGTCACCATATTGCTGGACCGTTCCGGCTCCATGGCCAGCCAGAGTCGATGGATAGCTGCCTGCAGCGGCGCAGGCATATTCGCGCATCTGATGGCAACGGATGCGAGCGGTGGCACCAACAAACTGGGTGTGTACTGGTTTAACAGTGGCGGCGCGCCAACCGGAACATTCACCGCATCAGCGGCAACGGGGGGAGACTATGCGCTGATCGGTGCCGCAGCAGGCGCACTTGCCGATGGCGCTATTCCCGGCCCATCGGTGGTGGAGGACCAGTGTAACAATCTTTCCCCGTCCATGGCAACATCGATTGGCGCAGGAATGAATGAATGTAAAACCGCGCTCCTGGCGGCTGACCCGGTTGCCAACGCGGAGCGCATTATCCTGGTTCTCTCGGATGGTATGGAAAACCAGTCCCCAATGCTGAGCAGTCTGTTTGGCACCGGCGGCAGTTGGGGAGACCCGCACATTCGCGTCTATCCCATGGCCCTGTGCACGTCATCCAGCTGGGTGGACCGCCTGAAAACGATCGTAACCGCCACTGGCGGCTATCCCGATTTGGACGTGTTTCACATACCCGCATGGGACAACACGACCACTCCCGGCAAAATCAGCGACTGGTTTACCAGCATGTTCAAATCACTCTTTGGACTCTCCAGCTCAGCCGCACCCCCGGATCCGCTGGTGGCATCCGGTGCAACCGCAACAGACAAAGTACAGGTTCACTCCGGGCAAAGTAAGATTATTTTTCAATTCAATCACAACGACCCTGCACCCTCCCAGTGGGAGTTCACAGTGGAGCCGCCGTTTACCGGAAAAAAAATCACCAGGGATATCGCGCTCAACACGGTGGGAATGACAGTCTGCGAAACTGCTTTCACCACGCTGATTTCAGTGACATGGCCATTGCAACTTGAAGGATGTGAACATGCGTGGACGGGTGAATGGACCATGCGCGCCAAACGCACCGGGAGATCGTCCGCTTCATGCGCCATGGGCGCTATGGTCAAAGAGAATATGCGATATCGCGTGGAGCTGCTGGCCAATGCCAAAACACTGCCTGACGATAAAATCATCATCTCTGCCAAAGTTGCTGATCAGAAAGGAAGAGCCATTACAAACGCAAGTGTGGTTGCTGAGATTACCAGCCCTGTTGAATGGCAGGGCATTGCCTTAACGAAAACCGCACGCAAAGCACCTGAAAAACTGTATGCCCTTTCCAAATCAACCAGCAAGGCAAACAGGGACATCATTCAGCCCGCAGATCTTCTTTTTAGTGAACTGATGGAAAACAGAAAAACCAAACCTGCAGCGACACAAAAAATTTCGCTCACACATCAGAAAAACGGAATCTATACCGCAACGTTTTATCCCTCGTTATCCGGCCAGTACAACATTGATGTGATTTGCACCGGCACGCGGGTGGCCCCAAACGCTGAAGTTTCCTCACTTAAAAAACAGATGTTGCAGGCCGTGTCCAAAAATACAAACCAGGTAGCAGCGACCGTTGGCCGGCGGGAGTTTAAAAGTTATAAAACAGCTGCTCTCCACAAATTAAACCTGGCCCTTGCAGGCAGTCAGGATTATCGCCTTATCGCCAGGCAGACACTGAAGGTGGCGTTTTTGCCCAGCATTAAAACGAGTACATTCTTTGGTTACATGGAAAACAAATCCACTATCTGCCTTCATGTGGAACCGCTGGACAAAAGGCTCATTCCACTGGGGCCTGGATTCGCGGACCATATTTATTTCACGACCCCTGCCGGTCAGACCACCAAATGGGCGGCAACAGACATGCTCGATGGCACTTATGAGGTGCTTATTCCCCTCAAGGGAAAAAGTCTCGCGTTGCGCGCCGAAGACACATCTCTTCTGTCCAGCGGATTGACCCTGGGACATCAGGAGGTCACAGGGGGCGTAAAAATTCGAAATGATTCATTACGACTGTCTGGCTTTGCCGCAAATGTGTGTGGCGTGTCGATGCCCATTACGGTGTTTGCGCTTGCAGGCAACACCAAAACAAAAGAAGTGCATCTGCTTAGCTGCCGCTATGCAAGTCAGCTTTCAGATGATCACCTCATCTGGTTTGAGGATATTCAGGATATTAAAAAGCATGGGTATGATACCTGCGAACACTGTTTGCCTCTAATATGCAACATGAACACCATGGAAGCACATAAGCCCATATGCACGTTTGCCGGCCGCATAAAGAAAGCGCACCGCAAGGAATGTCCCAGCTGGTCCATCGCTAAACGGGAGGGATATGACGGCTGCAAATACTGCATGCCCCACTGTCATTCCCGCTGACCTGCTCATCGCTTTCAACCGCCCTTTTTTTACTTTTTCCGCAACAACTCGCGAAACCGGCCGATGAGGGGGCGCCATGCACGCAGAATCAGGCGGTGCGTGACGGAAGGAGTGAACCAATGGCCGGAAATGACAATGGTTACAAACTGATATTTTCCCAACCCGACATGGTGAAAGATTTGCTGCTGGGATTTGTAAACCAGGACTGGGTAAAGGATGTGGATTTTTCCTCGCTCACACCAGTGCCAACAGAACGCATCACAGGAAAGCTGTCCTGTCGATATAACGACATCGTTTGGAAAGTGAGGCTACACGAAAGCGAACTGTACCTGTGCATTATGCTCGAATTTCAGTCCACCCCAGACCAATTTATGCCTCTGCGTATAATGACATACATGGGATTGCTTTATCAGCACCTGCAGGAAACCAGACAGCTTTTGCCCGGGGGACTATTGCCCCCGGTGCTGCCGATTGTGCTGTACAATGGGAAACGCAAATGGCGTCACCCCATTGACATTCACGACCTGGTGGCCCATTACTGTGAAGATCTGTCTCGATTTTCGCCCAGATTGCCGTTTTTACTCATTAGCGAACGTGACTATACCGAAGAAACCCTCTCTTCTCCTCGAATGAAGGAGACAAAAAATCTGGTATCGGCGCTGTTTCGGCTTGAAAACGCTGACTCAGACCATAGGATATATGATGTATTGAGTGAATTGCTCACGTGGTTGGAACTGCCCGGACAACAGCCGCTTTCACAGGCGATGGCGGCATGGTACAATCGGGTGTTTCGCGATATAAAAAAAGGGGCACAAAGAATGCCCGAATTTGAAGACCTGACAGAGGTGCAAAGCATGCTTCATATTACAGTTAAGGAATGGCGAAGGAAAGCGCATAGAGAGGGTCTGGCCGAAGGCAGAGCCGAAGGCAGAGCCGAAGGCAGAGCCGAAGGCAAAATCGAAGGCAAAATCGAAGGCAAAATCGAAGGCAAAATCGAAGGCAAAATCGAAGGCAAAATCGAAACCATGCACCAGGTGGCACTGGCAATGATAAGAAAAGACGAACCAATTGAAAAAATCAGCACCTACACAGGACTATCCAAAGAAGCGATTGAATCCCTGATCGAGTGATTCCTCTTTTCACCATTTAAATTCAACAGTTGTTTATTTACGTCATCGTCTTTGCGTTTTGATGCTGTACAGCTCGAAATCGAAAATCCGTATCCGCCCCTGAGGGCTAAAATGGGACAGACAGCGGCGCACTTACCTGGCATTCACCCAGCCCCAGAATCGTCGGTTGAGGCTGGCGACGTCTTCGACGATCATGTAGAGAGACGGCACCAGAAGCAGGGTTACCACTGTGGAGAACAGCACGCCAAAGCCGAGGCTGATGGCCATGGGAATGAGGAACCGTGCCTGGACGGATGACTCAGTGATCATCGGGGCCAGCCCCAGGAATGTGGTGAGAGACGTGAGCAAAATCGGCCGAAATCGCCTGGTGCCGCCATGAATGACCGCATCAAATGCGCTGTCCCCATCGCGCCGTTTGACGTTGATGGCATCCACCAGCACCAGCGAGTCATTCACTACCACCCCAGCCAACGCCACAATCCCCATCACACTGATGAAGCTCAGATTGTACCCCATCAGCAGGTGCCCCGCAATAGCGCCAACAAAACCGAAAGGTATCGCGGTCATGATAATCGCGGGCTGAATATAACTGCGAAATGGAATCGCCAGCAGCGCGAACATCGCAAGCAGCGCAATGCCAAAATTCATACCCAACGCCGAAAACGACTCCATCTGCTCCCGCTGTTCGCCCGCCATTTCCTGCTTCAGGCCGGGGTACTTTTTGAGCAGACTGGGAATCACCTTGTCATTCAGCGTTTTGAGCACCTTCTCAGGAGACGCCACCCCTGGCTTAAGTTCAGCGGTCACATTCACCATCCGTTTGCCGTCTTCGCGACTGATCGACGTGGGGGCCAGATTGCGCGATGCCTCGGCCACGTACTCCAGCGGCACCTGCCCCCCTTCCTGCGTGCGAATCAGCATTTTCTCAATATTGAATTCACTGCGGCGTTCGCTCTCGGGATACCGCACCATCACCTTGATTTCATTGCGCCCCCGCTGCTCCCTCAGCGCCTCAGCCCCGTAGAACGCGCTGCGAATCTGGCGGGCAATATCAAACGACGACAATCCAAGAGACCGCGCCTTGGGCAGCAGTTTGAAATCCAGCTGCTTTTTACCCTCGGAAAAACTGGTTTCAATATCGGCAAGGTCGTTAAATCCCCTCAGCTGGCTGGCCAAATCATCACTGGCCGCCTGAAGCAGCCGCATGTTGTCGTGAATGAGCACCACGTCAATGGCCGCCCCCGCGCTGGGCCCCACCATATCCTTGAATGTCAGCGACTTCAACCCAGCCATTTCGGGAATGGCCGCCTCCCATTCCTTGCGCAGTTCCTCCGATCCCACATCCCGCTCATCACTGGGGACCAGATTCATCTCGATAGTCACCAGATGGCTCCCACTGGCGCCGGGCGTGCCCGAATGAGGCCCACGACCGGTGGTGGGGCCAGACCCCAGATTGGTGAACATGCCGCGCAAAATCTTTTGGCCGCCGTTTTTCTCAACAACCGCCATCGCCGCCGTCTCCAGCTTTTTTTGCACCTTGATGGTCTCCGCCACCGGAGTGCCGTAGGGCAATTCGGCGGTGGCCCTCACCATGTCGCCCTCCAGAGTGGGGAAAAACTTAAACGGTACAAAACCGCCAAGGACAACGCCCACTGTTACCAGCATCAACGCAATTGCAGCCGCCAATACAACGTATCTGAAACGCAACATCCTGTTCAGCACCGGTTTGTACAGGCGATCGATAAAGCTATCCAGCCCATCCGAAATCAGCTGCTGAAGGCGGTTGAACGGCCCGGTGCGCTTTTCTTTGTCCTTTCCGGTGCCATGGGCCAGGTGGGCCGGCAGAATAAAAAAGGATTCAAACAGCGAGACACCCAAAACCAGCGTCACAACCAGCGGAATCAGGTAAAAGAGCTTCCCCATGATTCCTGGCACAAAGAACATGGGCGCGAAGGCCACCATGGTCGTCAGAATGGAAAAGGTAATGGGCATGGCCATTTCACGGGCGCCTTCCACTGCGGCCTGAAGCCGAGGCACCCCGTCGCGCATTTTCTGATACACATTCTCGCCCACCACAATGGCATCGTCCACAACCATACCCAGCGTAATGATTAACGCAAAGAGGGTCAGCATATTGATAGACACGCCCAACGCCGGCATCAAAAAGAATGCCCCCATAAAGGATATGGGAATCCCCAATGATACCCAGAGCGCCAATCGCAACCGTAAAATCAGCGCCAGCAGCAACACCACCAGCACGCCACCATAAAGCGCGTTCTTGCTCAACAGGTCAATGCGGTCGGTGAGCAGTTCCGAATCGTCCTGCCATAACTGAATGGTAAAGGCATCGGGCAGCTTCTTTTTAAGAATCTTCTCGTACTCGTGCACTTTGTTCGAAACGCCCTTTGGTGTCTCGTCTCCCACGCGATAGGCCGTCACCCGCACCGCCCGTCTGCCATTGAAGTACGACGCGGCATCGGTTTCCACAAACCCGTCTTTGATGGTCGCAATATCGCCCAGTCGCACTTTGGAGCCGCTCAAATCACTGCGCAGCACAATGTCTTCAAACTCGGCGCCCCGCTTTCGGCGATCGGTCACCCGCACCAGCACCTCTCCCGCCGAGGTTTTTACCGAACCGCCAGGGAGTTCGATGGAAGCGGTTTTCACCGCAGCAGCCACCTGGTCCAGCGTCAGGCCATAGGACTCCAGCGTATCCTGGGGAATCTCAATGCTGATTTCCAGCGCGGGCACCCCCTCTATTTCCACCTGCGTGATTTCCTTGTACTCCAGCAAATCCGCCCGGGCCATTTCCGCGGCTTCGTGCAGTTCCTTCAGGTCTCTGTCCGCTGCAATGATCAGCGAAATCACGCGCGAGCGCGGGGCCAGCAGTTTTACCAGGGGCCGTTCCGCCTCCTCCGGAAATGACGTGATGCGATCCACCGCATTTTTCACATCCTGCAGCACGGTATCGGCATCTTCACCACTGAGAATCTCAACGGTCACCATTCCCGACCCTTCCGCCGCAGTGGAAGTAACCCGTTTCACCCCATCAAGACCGCGAACCGCCTCTTCGATGGCAAGCACGATGCCCTGCTCGGTTTCTTCAGGACTGGCGCCGGGATAAGGCACCTGCACCTGAATGGTATCCAGCGAAAACTCAGGGAAGACTTCCTGCTTGGTTTTAAACACCCCCACAATGCCGCCGAGCAGGATGATAACCATCAGCAGATTGGCAGCCACAGAGTTGTGCGCCATCCAGCCGATTGCGCCTTTTTTAAGGCTTTTTGCAAAATCGCTTTTTTTATCTGCGGTCATGACTATTTCTCCAAAGGCGCAGGGGTGGAAGCGGAGGACACCGCAGAATCCGAAGATGCATGATCCTTACCGGATGGTTTCGATGATATATCGTTATGGCCTTTTACCCGGACAACCGGCATCCCTTCCAGAGGAAAGGATATGGGGCTGGTCACGATTTCATCACCGGCAGCGATGCCACTGGACAGAATCACGTACTCTGGCTCTTTCCAGGCCACCTGCACCGCAACCCGCTGCAAACGATTATCTTTGGACACACGCCACACGAAGGCGCCTTCCCGATGCGCGCCTCTGGGAATGCGAATCACGTCCTGACGCACGTCGCCTTCAATTTCAACATCCACGTAAGCCCCTGCCAGCAGTGGCAGCTGGGAATCACCAATATCGAAGGGCGTCGGCACCGAGACAAGCAGCGTGGCAGTGCGGTTGCGGCTGTCGAGCCGTCCCAGCAATCGAATCACCTTACCCTTGCGCACAATTTGCTTATTGTCGCCCACACTCTGAATCACCGACGCCAGTGACCCTTCCTCTGCCGTCGCATTCAATCCCGGAATCCGAATGGCAGAGAGTAACTCCACAGGCACCGACACCTGCACCCACAATTCCTCTGTCCCCATCAGGGATACCAAAGGAGAACTGGGGCCCACCACTTGACCGATGTCCACGTTTTTCTCGAGAACCATGGCGTCAAACGGCGCCCGAATCACTGTTTTTTTCAAATTCAATGCGGCGCGGGCCATGCTGCTCTGCGCCGACGCCTGCATTTGCCTGGCCTCTTCAAGGTGGGGTTTTCGCAGCGCCAAATCGGCGGGTTCACCCGAAGTGGCATTCTGTCCCTTAATCAGCGCCCATTCCTCCCTGGCCACCTGACCGCGGCTCTGCTCAAGGGTGAGATTCAGCTTTGCCTGCTCCACCTGACCAATCTGCTGCTCCAGCGCCAGTCTGTAATCGCTTTTATCGATACGCGCAATCACCTCCCCCTCCGAAAAGCGACTGCCGGGTATCAGATTGGGCGACACCCATTTTATTTTGCCGGTCACCTCCGGCATCAGTGTGATTTGCATGGCCGCCTGCACCGAACCGCTGGCCTGCACCCGCATGGGCAAACTCTCAGTCTGCACGCGCATGGTTTCCACCTGGAGCACCTGCTCTGTGGGTTCAACGTGTTTGGCTTTTTTGGCTTTGCTTTTAAAATAGCGCATGCCGGCCACACCCAGTCCAATAATGGCTACGGGAATCAGTACTTTGAAGATGAACGATTTCATAAGGGTCACTCCATTTTGTCAGTTACAAGTGTTTGGGTCCATTCGCCGCCCAATGCTTCGAGCAGTTCAATCCGCGCGGCAAGCAAATTGCGCTCCACCTGGATGAGATTCAGTTCATTCAACTGCAGTACGTCATTGGCAGTCAGCACGTTCAGATAACTGGATAGACCAGCCATATATTTACGGGTCGCTTCGTTGACAGTCAGTTCGAGGGATTGGTTTTGTGCACGCAAGGCATCCAGGTATTCTCTTTGCGCTTTTTCCCGCTCCTGCGCTGCCAACACGCGCGTACGGGCCTGCAACGCGCTATTTTCCAGCGAGTACTTCGCATTGAGCGTTGCAGCCTCTGCCTGTTGAATACCCGCACGGTTCGCGCCGCCCATGTAGATGGGAACTGTCAGTGTTGCGCCCACCTGCCAGGTTTCGTTATTAATCCAGTCGTTAATCCGCTTCCACTGATACCCAACGGCGCCGGATAGTCCCAGGGACGGCCACAGCGCACGCCTTGCACTTACTTCTTTTAAAGACAATGCATCCAATCTAATACGGGCCGCTCGAAGGGACGGCTGGTGCTTCAACAGATTGTCACCAAGCTGCGTTTTGTTTATACGCACCGTGGCGTGCTCCAAATCCGGTAAACGGGCTGGTATTTCCGGCAGGTTTTCAACAGGTTCATCCAAAAGTGCAGCAAGCTGGAGTTTACCGCTTTCTATAATAGTCTGTGCCAAAGGCAGCTGAGCTTTTTTGGATTCCAGTTGAGCACGCTGCTGCAACACATCCAGAGAAGAAGCGCTCCCCACATCGAATTGGGCCATCACCAGTTTCAGCAACTTTTCGTTGTTTTCTATCTGTGATTCAATCAGCTTTACGCGTATCTTGGCTGCTGCAATATCATAATAATTCTGTACAACAAGCAATGCGACGGTCATGCCCTGTGCTTGCGCATCCTCCTTTGAAGCATCAACCTCTTTGAGGGTGGCTGCACGGGCTTTGCGATAGCGTCCGGCAATATCCGCGTCATAGCTGGCAACAAGTCTGGTAGTCGCTGTCTGTGTAAAGTTGGGAGTGTCGGTGTTGGTCACTGGAAACGACGATATCCCCATGCTTTTTTCTGGCGAGACGTAATTATTTAACATGTAAGACGCATCAGCAAAAACAGTGGGGCGCAATGGCGCCATCGATGCTTCGGCGGCGGCTTCGGCCATTTGAATTCGGGCGTTGGCGGCGTCTATTCCGGGGTTCCCCGCAAGGGCGCGGGCCACGAGGTCATTGAGTACCGGGTCGTTGAATCCGCTCCAGGGAGACCCTTTAACGGTTTCCGTGGATGTTCGGTTCACAGGCGCTGGACCGTTATCCACCGGCTCCAAAGCCCACAGCGTGGTGGGCGACATCAGAACGATGAGCAGTGGCAGTAACAGCCCTTTTTGAAAATGTGGAAATCTCATTTTGAATTCTCCTGCGGTAGTATGCTTTCGCAAAAGTGACCAACGGTAGCTCGTATATAAACATCGTCATCCCGGTTGTCCGACTGGGATAATATTCTGGAAAAAAATACCCTGCCCTGCATGGCGCCCATCAGGTTCATCGCCAGTATCTCCGCCGACAGATCACTTCGAATCTGACCGTTTTCCTGGGCCCTTAAAATAAATTTTTTGATTCCCGCCAAAACCCGAACCGGCGGCGGATTTTTCATAGCCCCAAAAATTTTTTCAGGCGCTATCACGCTGCGCTGGTTGTGGAGTGCGATGATGCGGGGCAGCAGCTCTACCAGCATATTCCACAGACGGGTGAGCATTTCTTCGAGCTGGGGCCGAAAATCGCCTTGTTTCGGGTGGGTGGCCAGCCAGCTGAGCAAATCCATCACTTTGCTGAAAATGGCTTTGGACGCCAGCGCCGCCAGAAAAAGATCTTCCTTGGTTTTAAATCGCTTGAACAGCGCTGCCTGCGACAGGCCGATGCGGGCCGCGATTTCGAGAGTGGAAACCTGAGGACCCTTTTCAAGGAAACAGTCTCGGGCAACTTCCAGAACATCTTCATCAGATATTTTTTTGGGACGGACCATTTGCACTCCATTCATTAGTAAGTGAGCACTCACTTACTAACTATTATTCCGATGCAGAAAAAATGCAACCCATTGGGTCATTTTTTTTTAATGGCTTACCTTTTTCGTCCCGTCGCCGACTTAAACAGTGAGACCGGAGTCAGCCCGTCGCACCAACGCTCACTTGAGCGACTTAGCGGACGCCACTGGCATCCAATGCGGCAGGCCAATCCGTTCAAACAGTTTCAACTGAATATTTTACAGGTCCAGATGACACAGATTAATGGCGAAACAATGCATGACAATGAAGAACTGGTCAGAACCTTTGTGCTGGCCGCGTTTGAAAAAAGGCAACTGGCGGAACAGATTGATACCCTTTATGAGTCCGTTGACACCCTGGGGGCTACCCTGGACATCGAATCCAAACAGAAGCTGTTCGAAAACACCAGCGATCACATGAAAAGGATTGCCGCACGTCTGACGGAAATCGAGCAACAGTTAAACGAGATGCTGCCAGACTTCCTGGCGGCAAGTCAATCTCTCGAAAATGTCGCATCAGCCAGTCCCCTTTCGGATTCCACCCTTTCTTTCGAAATACCCAAGGGCGAAATACCAAAGGGAATGAAACCGCTGGCCAAAACAACTGCCCCGGGATTGCCACGGCCTCTGTCGCTGCCAAAGCTGGAACCCGACAAACCAACGCTCATCGCCACAGAACCGGCACCATTGCTAAATGACAATGATGACAAATATCAATTCGAAGATGACGAGGACTACGATCTCGCCAATGAGAGTGTTTTTGACCCGCCACTGAACCCGCTGCCCGACACTGCGACCGAATCCGTTGATTCTCTGGACGCGTCGGCGCCGCACTCCGATACGCCTGACAACCCTGAGCATACAGATACTTCGCCGGCAACTGATACAAATCAGACAGACGAATCATGGCACAGTGCGCCCGCAGAAGTCGTATTCGACCCCAAAGCGACAATGCGCTACGGCGCCGACGCGATTGGTCGCAGAACGGATTTTACCGGAAATGACGAGGTTACCAAAGTAGCCAAATTAAATCTAATCCAAAAACGCCATGACACCGCAACATACGCAACGGCGTGGGAATCAGAAGACAGCCCGCCCGTGGATGACCAGACTGAATCCGTTGCGCAAGCCGCGCAGATGACCCCGCCCATGGCGGACGAGCCACCCACCGACCTTGCAAACCTGCTGGAACCGGAAGACGAGACAAGCCCGGTGGAAACCGATGACAGCGCAGACGCGTCGGATACTGACCTGTCCTTTCAGAATGGCACAAACCGGGACGAAAATATTCTTTTCTGGAAACAGAGTCCAGGCTCGGAAGACCCCTTGAACACTGCGCTGCATGCGTCCCAGTCCATTCAACCGTCCCCGGAAAACACCAAGCCGGACCCCATTGAAATGACAGTGGCCAACAGGGAGCATCAATTCGTTCTGAGTAGAATTCCATCCCTCTTCCCAGGGGGAACCATGTCATCTCTTGAGCAGTTCAGCGGAATCGACGACGCTTTGGACCATATCCAGAGTTTGGAGGATACGGAAGAAGATGCCGATGAAGGAGTGGTCGAAACCGAAATGGCAATTGACGAGGACACCTCGAATGATGTCGCCACTGACGCTGACAGTGCACTCGGCAGTGCCGCATATGGCATCGATGTTGAGGTTGCCCTGGCGAAGCCCGACGACGAAACCGCAACGGATGTCCGTTTGGATGACGACTCTGATGACAGTCACAGTGTCATTGATAATTCGGATGATGACTCGAATGACACCGACGAAGTGGCCCAAATGGAGAACGCCTTTGAAAGCGAACTGTATGAAATGCTCGACCTGCATGCACCTGCATCCACCTCCCTTGCGCCAAACATCGAAAAGCAAACCCTGATTGGCCTCGGGCAGACCACAGTCGACACTGGCGAGACAGGCTACCTTGACGCGTCCGTCGACACGCACAATACGCAGTTTGACCCTGAAACCAACAAGGATAGTCAACAAGGATAATCCGTGATGAATGAGACCGAATTCAATGATCCAACCAAACGCATTATCGACGAAGCACTGATGCTGGCGCGAAATACTCATGTCCCCAATTGGCAGGAGCGCATCGCACAAATGGACAGACGAGTGGCGCATCTCCACGAACAGGTGCGGCAACAACCGATTGTCCCGACGGAGCTGCAGGATGCTTACCGAAGCGAGATTGACTCACTCACTCTCGAAAACATGGCGCTGAAGGCAAAACTGGATCAAACCCGGGAAGCGCTGGAACGCGCCAGGGCTGCTTATAAATCAGAACGGGAACAGACACGCATGCTGCAGATTCGGTTAAATGACCTTGAAAAGCGGCTGCTGGAATACCTTGGCCGATAACACAGCAGGATATGCGCCACAGGATATGCGCCACAGGATATGAAATGAAAAACCGATACACACAGAACACACCCCCCTGGCTCAAATTCGCACTAACGATGGCGGCAATCTGCATTGCCCTGTCGTCCGGGAGAATGGCCAATGCCGACGCACAGTACACAGTCGCTTTGACCGACATCATGATTGTGCTGGATTTGTCCGGAAGCATGGGCGCCGAGGAGAATGATGATCGCTTTGATGCGTTTTTCTCATGGATTACCGCATTCTCCACGCCAAAGGACAGAGTTGGCATCGTTGCCATGGGCAACGGCTCAAAACTCTTGGCGCCCCTCACTGAATGGGAAAACTTCAGATTTGCCGATTACCGTAAAAAGCTGAGGCAGCGGGCCAAATACACCGATGTGGCGGCCGGGCTTGAAAACGCATATTACGAACTCAAAAACAATACACGGGAGAATTCGTCCAGACTCATCATTCTGTTTTCGGATGCCCAAATCGATATGCCCAAAGGCATGTGGGACATGGAGAATTCGCTTCGCTACCTGCATGACAGTCTGGTGCCCTCCATGAAGCAGGAACACATCCAGTTACTCGCTGTGGTGCCCGATGGCTTAAAAGCCAATTTTCAACTGCTGCAGGAATTAACCAGCGCCACCAATGGCGCTTATTTTCGCGGTGTCCCTGGAGACGCAGTGGCCATCAGACAACAGTTTTTCACCCGTGCCAAAACGGTATCGAAGGGCAACCCATCCACTGGCGTGAAGTCACCCACTGCAACGTCACCTGAACCACTGGACCCATTGCCAAAACCGTCAGTAAAAATTGCAAAGACAGCCCCGCTGCCACACAGTACCCAGGGCACTTCGGCCACCCCCGTGGTCAGTGGGCACAATCCCCCCTCATTCGTCACTGAATTCATGGTTCTGGGCGCAATCCTTTTGCTGGGCTTCGCAATTGTGCTCACTGCAATTGTCATATTATTTAAACGAACCGCGGGAAGCAAAGATGCGCAGGCCGATGAGCTGGTGGATATGCTGCATGAACTGCAGTCCCTGAAGACCGACGCGCAAAAATCCGCGCTCGACACCGACGTTTTTAACGACAATATCGACGGAGACGATGAACCCGATTTTGGCGAGCCCCAGGACAGATTGTCTGTCAGCCTCATTTCACCATTTCTTGACTATCAGGAAGCGCGAGGCGCGATACGCAAACGGCCCGTCGATGAAATTGCGATAAAGCCCGCTTTTTCAGAAGAGCATACCGGGGACATCAATTTATCCGTCTCAAACATGGAAACGCTTATTGGCACCGGGGTACCGGAGGTGGAGGACAAAAAGTGACGTACTCAAAAAAACCGGCAATTATTCCCGTAGCAGGCGGCAAAGGCGGCATTGGCAAAAGCATCATCGCAGCCAACATCGCAGTGACCCTGGCATCACAGGGGCACGAAGTGGTTGCCATGGATCTGGATTTGGGTGCTTCCAATCTGCACGCCATTTTCGGCATTCGAAACTCGGAAAAGAATATCATGAACTTTGCGACGAGCCACGATCTCAACCTTGAGGACATGGTACTCCCCACCAAATACAGCGGCACGAGAATCATTTGCGGCGCAGCCAATATTGCCGGAGCGGCCGACATTTCCGCAAGCCAAAAACTGCGAATCATCCACAGCATTGAAACCCTGCAGTGCGATTACATCATTCTGGATTTGGGCGCCGGCAGTTCATTCAACGTGACTGATTTTTTTCTCACCGGCGAACAGGGCGTTATCGTTATCGTGCCGGAAATCACGTCGCTGATGGATGCCTACAGTTTTTTAAAAACCACATTGTACAGGCGTCTCCAGATGGAGTGGCAACACGATCCGGATATTCGAAATCTGGTTGAACAGTTCAAAAACCCCAAAAACGAAATGCATATGCAGACAACCGAAGATTTACTCAGAGCGGTCCGCCGCGTAAATGAGCAGACCGAGCAGCAAATGCGGCTTCAGCTGCAGGGCTACGGAGTAAAAGTGGTTGTGAACAAAGTGCGTCAGAAAAAGGATTTTCAGGTTGTGCGAACCATTCAACAGCTGGCACTGAAAAACCTCAATCTGTCGGTGTATAACGCGGGATACGTGCCATACGATCCGACGGTCGAACATTCCGTCAATCAAATGGTTCCCTTTGTTCAGGCGTTTCCCCAAAGCGCCGCCACATACCAGATGGGCCAGCTCGCCAAATCCCTCACCGCAACCCCTGCGGCATAAACGACATAGCCCCAACGATCTTTCATTTGCAAAAATTCAGTGATGCACTGTCGGAAACGCAACTCAAATTACGTCATTCAACGATGATGATCTCATCCTCACTACAGGCGAGTCGGACACCAATATTGCCGATTTCGCCGGCTTCCAGACTGGTGCATTGCCTGCTGCAGAACCGGATAGTGGTATGGGCGGCACTGGTCCATGTCCAGCCGTCTCCGTTTTTGCAGTCATCATCCCGGGCGATTTGCTGTCCATCCAGATATACAAGCACCCAATCGTAATCAATATCGGGATTTTGAAATGTGCCAACCTGAAATTCGCAGCTGACCACAACTGTTTCGGCAATCTGCGCAAGCGCCGCTTTCAGCTGTTCGCCGTCGTCAGCCTGAAGGTATGTACTGAAAACCGTCCCTCCCGCCGCGGCAATGGCGTTCAGTTGTGCAGGGTCTATGCCCTGTCCAAATCCAATCACAATGGTGCGAATGCCATGCTCATTCAACAGCTGTGTCGTCACCGCGGCAAGTTCAGCGGCTGACGCCCCCACATCCTGTCTGAACTGTCCATCCGCACTGCAGGTATCCATCCCATCCGAAATTATCACCAGATAGCTGCCGGCGCTGCCGTTCAGGAACACAGGCGCATACGCCGCACTCGTATAGTTGCGCATGGCCAGAAGCAGTGGTGTGGCGGCACTGGGTTCCCACCTGCTCAGTTCGTTAATAATGGTGCCACCGTTATTCGGCGCCACGTCATGCACGACCGAGTTGCCAACAGTACACATTTCGCCGTCATTTGAGGTTGCCCTTGAAAACAAATCAAGACCAAAACTGATTTCACTGTCGTAGTTCGTCACCATTTCGGTAATGGCGTCAATGGACAGCGACCATTTGTTATTCTCATTCATGGATCGCGATTTGTCTTCAAGCAGCATCACGCGGGTCTCAACCTGGCTCACATCGCTGGAAATACTTTCACAGGCGACAAAATCGCCGTCATTGCCTCCGGAGACAATCTCGCCCGACGCATCGCCAATGCCTCCCACCAGGCTTTCATCACCACCCTCATCACCCACTGTCACATCCCCCTGGGCACCGCTGCCAAAGCCCGAAGTGATTTCGGGATTGCCACCGTCATCGTCGCCACTCGATTTGTCGCTGCACGCCAGAAAGGCGAAAACGGCAAATGGGAACAGAAGTCTGAACAGATGGTTTTTCATTTTTTTCTCCTGTCTTAATAAAACGTGAAACGGTCTGTTTATGCATGGGCGGATCGCTTTTTTTAATCTTGCCATTGGCCCAACGCATTCGCAACACGGATTACATCAGCAGGCAAATATCTGCCCCAAACAGGGTCCGGGTGTAGTTGTGGGAAACGTTCGTGCTGCACACCTTTTTAAAGGGTGCCAGTGGCCGGTTTTCGGGAAAGTCGACCGCGGAAAACTTTATTTAAAACAGCGATTTCCAAATAAACCAACGGACACCGGTTGCCATCGCCGCTGCTTTCGCTGCGCGTCACGACGTCTGCGGATGCGCTCTGATAAAATCAATCAATTCGCAAATTGTTGTAAACGCGATGGCACAGGTGGAATCCGCTGCGCCATAAAATATGGCAATCCGCCCGGTATCGGGGTCCTGAACGCTGGCGCACGGAAAACAAACGTTGGGTACAAAACCGATTTCCTCGTATGGCGCCTGGGGTGTCAGTATAAACTCGGAGGTATCCGCTATCACCCTGGACGGATTGTCCAAATCGAGCAGCGCGGCCCCCATGCTGTATACAAAGCCGTTACAGGTAGTGGATACCCCGTGATAAATCATCAGCCATCCCTCACTGGTTTCAATGGGGATTGGCCCCGCGCCAATTTTCGTGGCCTTCCACCAGCCTTTGGTTGTTGACATCACATGTCGATGTTTTCCCCAGAACACCATGTCGGGACTTTCAGACAGAAAAATATCTCCAAAAGGGGTATGGCCGTTGTCGCTGGGACGATTCAACATAACAAAATTGCCATTGATTTTTCTGGGAAACAGCACGCCGTTGCGATTAAACGGCAGGTATGCATTCTCCATCCGGAAAAAGGTTTTAAAGTCCAGTGTTCGGGCCACGCCGATGGTGGGACCATGATAGTCGCTGCACCAGGTAATGTAATAGGTGTGGTCAATCTGAACGAGACGCGGGTCATATCCGTAACTCACACAATCGGCATCGCTGCCGTCCTCGTGTATAAAATGAATAATATCTTCGTCCAAATCCCAGTTAATGCCGTCTTTGGACCGGCCCAGGTGAAGTTTGGGAAATCCGTCTTTGTGGTCCGCTCGAAACACGCCGATATACCCGTCGCCATAAGGAAGTAACGCGCTGTTGAATACCCGATCGCTGCAACGCAACGGATTTCGACCAATCACCGGATTACCATCATAGCGCCAAACCGGATCCGCACACCCGGCCGGCTTCTCCTGCCAGGGCATGTTCGGCAGCGGATTTCCTTTTATCTGGTATGACATATCGATTTGTGTCCTTTGTTAAAGCAGTCAACCTGCAAAAGCGCATTCAACCGGCAAGGCGCCAACCCGGTTAAAATGAATCGCATTTTCATTCCTGTCATGACCCCGGCACTGGCCCGGTGGATCCCCTGACAACCAGCGCCACCGGCAACACTTCGGTGCTGACACTGGCCGCCCTCTCCTGCACCGCATCCACCAGTCTGCGAACCGCGTGCGCACCAAGCCCTTCCTTATCGCCACCCACAGTGGTTAGCGGCGGATCCGTATAGAATCCCATTGTGATGTTGTCGAACCCCACCACGCTCAGCTCGTCCGGCACTTTTATACTCAGATGCTTTGCAGCACGCAAAACGCCGCTTGCCAGTTCATCGTTGGCAGCGACAATCGCCGTTGGCCGATCACTTTGCGGCAGCTTTTTCATGGCCAAATCCCGCGCAGCATAAAAGGTAAACTCCTCACACTCCCACAGAATTTCCGATGCCCCGCCACGACGAATAGCCGCCTGAAATCCATCGAGTCGGCCGCGGATACTCGGTCTGTCCGCCTTGGCATACACATACGCGATATTGCGGTGCCCCAGCGCGACAAGATGCTCCACAGGCAATTGCCCCCCCCGGAAATTATCGATTTCAATGGCATTCACCCCTTGTATCTGGGGGTAATGGTCGACCAGCACCACCGGCACACCACGACGTTCGATGTCGCGAACCATATCGGGATGCACCTGGTTAATAAAAATAACCCCTGCAGTGCTTCCTTCCCGAACCACTTTGGGAAGCTCGCCACTGGTCTCCCAGTCCTCATCCACATACGAGAACATGATGTTCACAGACATTCTGGCCGCCTCGCGGATAGCGCCCTCAAGCACAAACGAGTAATACAGATTGCTCACCAAATCGCCGTCTTTGTAAAACACAATGGCAATATTGCCAGGTTTCCTGCTCGCCAGACCGGCGGCCAGGGCAGACGGATGATAATTCAATTGCCGTGCCACTTCGAAAACCCGTTGTTTCACCGGTTCGCTTATCACCTGCCCTGGTCGATTGTTCAAAACAAACGATACGGTAGCGATAGAAACGCCCGCTTCTCTGGCTACATCCTTGATGGTTGACTTTTTCACTCTTGCCGCCATAACTCCCATGTCATACTGAGTTCTCACGCCAGTGTCCAGCAACAACTAAAACTCTTTAGTAAAAACAATGGCAGCCGTTTAAAAAGCAACGCGCATCATGCAATCATGCCTTCGCATCCATGAATGAGTCCCATTCGCATTGGCAGCACCCGTTTCCTTGGCGCGGCGCCTGGCCCCGTCGTTTCCCCGGCAATGCATCAGATGGCCCCCGACTATATGGGAACGACCTTTCTTTGCTGTTGGTCCCTATCGAAACCATTCGCATTGTGCGACTGTCGCAGGCCCGGTTTTGCATGGTTTCTAACTGTTTATCTGTTCTCAGGACTCTTCGATGGAAATGAGCCGGCGACCAGTCCAATCGATTTTAATCAGGGATGCGTTTTTTAAAAACCGGTCGATGCCAAACTCCATACACAGCATACGAATCACACCACCATGGGTAAAAATCAGATGTCGTCCGGAAGACAAATCGCCGATAAAGTGCATAATACGATCCCGAAACTGATTCAGACTCTCGCCCCCTGGGGGATGAAACGACTCAAACGCGAGCAGCGCCGATGTGAGCGTGGGGTCCGCCTGTTCCCAGTATTGATCTTCCATGTCGCCAAAGTGCATTTCGCGAATCCGCGTATCGACAGTGGCCACGCCATAAGCCAGCCTGGCGGTGTCAATGGCCCGTTGCAGGTCCGACGACCAGACACTGTCAAAACGTGTGCCATTCAACTTCGAGCCAACAGCTCTCGCCTGCAAAATGCCTTCGGGAGTCAGCGGCACATTGGTCCATCCGGAAATACGTCTGTTGGCATTGGCTATTGTCTCACCGTGGCGAACCAGCCACAGCTCTAATGGCAGTGTCATGAACTTAACTTATAAAACTGGCTGCGGCGTTGTCAAAAAAAACCGCACAGCGCCCCATTAAAGTTCCCCGCATCGACGAAACGGCCATCATCGCCATCTAACGCCGGTTCCATGAGACGTGCAAAACGGTTTTACGTGCTTACGTTTTCCGGGATTACCTTCGGGGTAAAAATGAATACAAGGAGAAAATCATGGCAAAAGTGAGTACATATCTGAACTTTGAGCGAAATACCGAAGAGGCCTTCAATTTTTACCGAGGCGTGTTCGGCGGGGAATTCGTGGCACCTGGAATTATGAGAATGGGGGATGCCCCACCACTGAAGAATGCCCCACCATTATCTGAAGAAGACAGGCAGCTGGTTATGCACATGGCACTGCCCATACTCGGTGGTCATGTTCTGATGGGCACAGACGTTGCCGAATCAATGGGATTCAGGCACAATCCCGGCAATAACGTACACATCAATCTGGAGCCGGACACCCGGGCGGAAGCGGCGAAACTGTTCGATGCCCTCTCCGAAGGGGGCACTGTTTCCATGCCGCTTCAGGATACTTTTTTGGGGGCGTACTTCGGAATCTGCACAGACCGTTTCGGAGTGCAATGGATGATAAATTGCGTAGAGGAAATGCCGGCATGACACCGAAAACTCAAATAATGGTACAAACGGCTGTTCGTTTGCCCCTCTCCACAGTATGGCAAAGCTGGACGGCCCCGGTGCATATCACAGGCTGGAACGCCGCTTCCGATGACTGGCATACACCCGTTGCCGAGAACGAACTTCGGGCAGGCGGCCGATTCCGCTACCGCATGGAAGCCAGAGATGGCAGTGCCGGCTTCGATTTTTGCGGCACGTATGACAGCGTTCTTATCGAGAAGCAAATATCCTGTACATTGGATGATGACCGCAAAGTAACAGTTCAGTTTGAGTTGCGCGGCGACAGCACAGTCATTACCGAGACGTTCGAGGCTGAGAATCTAAATTCCGTCGAATTGCAGCGAACTGGATGGCAGGCGATTCTGGATAATTTTAAGCGGTACACAGAATCAGTATTTGGGTGATTCCACCGCAGCGCTACCAGGGGGCAGACCAAATAACAGTTCGGCATTTCGCGTGGTCACATCGGCCACATGAGCCACATCCGTACGCCGAAGCTGCGCCAGTACTGCTGCAATCAGGGCGATGTGCATGGGCTCCGTTTTTTCAGGTTCGACACCCTCCACACCGATGGATGGACTATCCGTCTCCAAAACGATACGCTCCCACGGTACAGTGGTGGCTGCCGCTCTGGCCCGCGTTGCATTTGAGCGGGTAATGGCGCCGCCGAAGCCAATGTGTAACCCCAGTCGAACAAACGTCTCAGCCAAATCCGGCCCCCGCGAGAACGCATGAACCACCCCCCGCACTTTGCCGGCATACGATTTTAAAATATCAATCATTTCCATAAATGCGCCCCGACAATGCAGCATCACTGGTTTATTCAGCGATATTGCCAGCTCAAGCTGCATGCGAAACAGCGCGGTCTGAACCTCTGGCGACGGCGATGCCACCTTGAAATCCAGCCCAATCTCGCCAATTGCCACGGCATGGGGCAAACCCATTGCATGCTGTAAGTCATCCGGGTTGAGCGCCTCATCCGCTTTCCAGGGATGAACGCCAAACGCGCCGTATACGCCACTGCTGGACAGTAACTTCCTAATACGCCCCCACGATTCCAGGTCGTAGGCTGGCGCCAGCACGCGCTGAACATCGTGCCGGCCGGCACGTTCAAGGACATCACCCAACTGGCTCCATATCGGCTCAAATGTCAGGTGCGTGTGCGTATCCACCAAATACATATGGGTTATGACGGCGTAATCCTGAGATGCCTGCGATACCAGCCAATAAATTTGCGGCTGGTATTCACCCAGTTCAATTCCTGCGCAATCTCGTACAGTTTTCCCGCCAGTTCCTTTCGTTTGGCGTCATCTGAAAGCAAATCCAGTATCGCATCGGCGAAGGCATCCACATCTCCGGCGGGCACGATCACCGCTGCGTCGCTGGCAAACTGGGTCGCGAACGGTATCAGATCTGAGGAAACCACAGCCACACCGGCAGAGGCCGCCTGGGACACACTCATCCCAAAACCTTCCATTTCAGAAGCGGACACATAGACATCCGGCACACTGAACAGCTCCCCCACCATGTAACTGGGCATAAATCCAAGCAAAAATGCTCGTCCTTCCAGTTCAGGATACGCCGCCTTTACTTTTTTCAAATCCTTAAATACCGGATTGCCATCAGGGCCGCCGCCGATAAACAGGTATGTATCATCGGTTTCGCGCGCAACCTTCGCAAATGCTCTAAGGAGCAAATCCTTGCGTTTGGTTTTGTCCATCCGCGATGACTCAAAAATAATTTTTGCGCTTTTCAACTGATGTGCTGTCAATCCAGATTTTTCAGCCAGATAGGCGTATGCCGCTGTCAGTTCTGAATGGCTTCTTGGCCTGAATATTTCGGTATCCAGACACGGCGGGAAGTCAAAAATAACATCCGCTTTCTGTTTATAATAGGCATAGAGCGTCGACCATATTTCGGGAGAAGTGGAGCAGAAAAGAGGGGCGTGCGATGAAATCATTTGCTCATGGCTGTTTCTCTCACAGAACTTTAACGAACGAACCTGTTCCACATGTTTGTCCCAGTAATTTCGTTCCTTGATTATGCCCAGGGAATGGGGCGTCCAGACATGCCGGTTTACCAATCGCAGTCTTTCCGGCAGCGTCATCCCGTCAACACGCACATGGTTCAGCAACGCCTGGCCCAGCAGACAATCGGCTTCGAGCATTGCATAAAATTGAGGGGTACTTGCCGACGCCCGTATTTGCTCGGTAAATGTCTCTTCCGGCATTAGCGCAAACAGTATTTCCTCAGTCGTCGCGCCGTCAAATGCCGCCCTGGCCATCAGCCCAAAATGAAATCCGGCTTCGCGGCACAACGAATATCTGTGCTTATTTTCACCTTCAAATCGCTCGAGTTCCTGGCTCAACCGACCATCGAGGCACTGACTGAAAAACGAAAATGCCTCCTCGTTCTGCCAGCGCTCAACCAGCATAATCCCAATAATTGCCGCATCCCAGTAATGGGTATCGAAACACTCGTAATACTCCCAGGGCGCCACACCGGCCTTTGCCGCTTCTGTGGCAATGAAATCAGATAACCACAGCGCTTCTTCCTTTAACGCCGGTGAAATGTCCTCCTTGCGGACAAATTCAGTGCCACCGCCGGGAACGTACACGTATCGGATGTGTTCTCCCATGCGCTGCACCCCTTCCCGGATTTTATCCTTGCCATAAAAGGGAAATCCACCGCGGGTAAAAATTGTGACATCCATCCCCAGCACTTCCAGAGCCCGAGCCTTCGAGTTGACGTAAAAATTCTGGCCGCCGGTGTCCGGTGCACCACCAACGGGAATCTCTACCCCTGCGTAGCCATGATTGGTCATCAGGGCGATTCTTGGTCTGTTACCTGTCGTCTCATTTTTCATATCGTCAAAAAAGTACAGCTTCGCCGCCAAGGTGTCAAATTTGACAGCGGATTTGTTGTTGTACCGCATTCCAATCAGATAACGACAAAAACATCTGCGATAACCCGAAACAGCTGAACAGATTGCCCGCCAGAGGCAACTTCTTCTGTCTGCCACAGTGCTCTCGATGCAGCGTCCACGGGGCTTCAGAAGCAAATAATGTAAAAGTAAGGCAGTGGACTGGCCTTTTGATTTGATATATTCTAAAGTAACACTCAAAAAATTAGCCTAATATATAACCACTTAAAAATCAGGATAAACACACACAAAAAGGGAGAAGTCGAGTTGCCATATGTACCGGGAAACGCAGCAGAGGGTTATTGTCTCGAATGTAAAAAAGATACAGTCCATACGGTTTTGGAAGTCAGTGGCACACAGGTCCGTAAGGTTCGCTGTGAGAAATGTGGAGAAGAAGGTCCACTTCGGATGCCACGACACAAAACAAGGGCGGGGTTGCGTGCTGCACTGCAGAAAAACACGGTTGGAACAACAAAGAGACGACCCCGAAAGCCCAAAGAAGATCCAGGGCAAACATTCAGACAGGCGATTCAGGGCAAGGACCTGACGACCGCAGTTGATTATTCGATACGGGTTTCTCTGACAGAAGGGGACCTCCTTAAGCACAAAAGCTTTGGAATTGGCGTTGTCACTGCCATCACTGCATCCGACAAAGCAACGGTCCTTTTTGAGGAAGGCCCAAGGACCATGGTATTTGGTCGAGGTTGAGGCGTGCCCATCCCTTGCCCATGCAAAGGGCTCGTCATCGCACTGTGGCTGTTTATCATTCCCGCATCGAGTCTGGCCACTTCCGCAGACACAAACGGACACACTGCAGGCCATGGCAATGATGAGCTGCAACTCGGACCGGGCAAAGGGGGATTTGTCTCCGCCTGGCTAAGACTGGGTCCGTTTGCTGCCCCCGATTCAATTAATCGCACCGAAGGCGCGCTGGCGAACTGGTCGCCCGTTGAATCACTCTCGCTATCTCAGGTTAAATTGGGGGCCATTGTTTCCCATAAGCGGGTGGAGCTGCTTCTGAGCGATTCGGAGCGAATTGGCCTCAAACCCCAAACCGGTGCCATCACGTATCTGGTGGGCGTTATTCGCACCGCCACAGCAAAACGGATTTATCTGTCAAGTGCCAGCACAGATGGCATCGAGGTATCCCTGAACGGCACGCGCCAATTTGCCAATGGCACCCACAAACGTTGGGTCCGCAAGGACGTTAACCTGACACCGTTGTCCCTGCAGGTCGGCGACAACCTTCTCGTTATCAGGCTGTTCAAGGCGCAGCCCGGGCGCTGGAGTACCTGGCTGCGTTTTATGGACGAGGATTTTCAGCGGGCCGATATTGTGTTCGTCTTGCCAGGCGCCCTTTCCAGGCTTGCCGAAACGATTCAATCATCGGCCAGACTGAAACTGACCCGTCGTGTCGCACCTTACACTGGCACTGTCGAGATGGATTGCTGGCTTGAATTCACAGGTGCCAAACCAATGCTGCCACTCATTGATGGATGGAAGTGGTCCACGGATATCGGTGTCAAACCCAACCAGCCGCATCCAACAGACCTCGTCCACCCGCGAAAAGCCCAATATCTGCTGCATCGGTTTGAGGGAATAGAGACCCTTCCTGGCAACATTCAACTGGCATTCAACGGCGCGTCCTTTTCAGCAAAGTCACTGATTCGCGTTTCTCAGGCGGAAAGGCTGTTCAATGCGGCCAAACGGTTTGCTCAAATTGACAGGCCGTCATTCCCGCAGTCTTCAATTGAAAGCGTTGAATGGCGAATAAACCACCTGTCATCTCTAATGCAGAAGGGCGATACCGGTTACGACTATATTTCCCGGGAGTTGACAGACACACTCAAAATGGTCGAGTCGCTCGAAAAGGGGTCAGATCCATACGCCGATAAGCGAAACCAGCTTCAACGCAGAGGGTATCGTTCAAAGGTGGACGGCGCCCTGCACGAATATGCCCTGTATGTGCCGCCCGGTTGGAAGGAGTCCGGCAATAACCGCTACAGCATGATTGTGTCCCTGCACGGCCTGGGCGGACATCCGATAAAAACACTGTCCGTACTGTTCGGCAATCCAATGGGAGAAGAGGAAACACGCGAAGAGCGAATCCGCTTTCCCGGCCCCATTGGACCAGCACCGATGTTCGTATTGGCGCCGGAGGGATTTGGCAGTTCCGGCTACTATGCGCTTGGGGAGCGGGATGTTCTTGATGTAATAGACATAGTCAAAAAGCGATATCGCATTGACGAGAATCGAATTTACATCACCGGCGCGTCCATGGGTGGCACCGGCGCAGCCAGATTGGCCCTCCATTATCCTGATCTCTTTGCCGCAGCAGTACCCCTGTGCGGATATCACAATATGCGTTACTACTCGCAGGTTCGCAATCAACCGATTTCAGACGTGGAGAATTATCTGCTCGACGTGCATTCCAACATTCATTGGGTTGAAAATGGCACCCACATTCCGATGTACATCGTTCACGGCACAAAGGACCAGCCGCGCTCGTCCCAGGATCTGCTCGAATTCCATAAACTGGCCGGCAACGAGGGGACCTTGACCCTGCTTGATGCCGGACACAATGTATGGGACGACACATATAAAAACAGCTGGATATTTCGGCATTTTGTCAAATACCACCGCAATCCCGCCCCTCGACATATCCGATTTAAAACCGCAAATCTTCGATACAATAAAAGCGACTGGCTGCGCATAGACGCCATGACCCAACCCAACGACTGGGCCAAAATCGACGCTCATTGGCGGGAGGATGGAACGATTGTGGTGTCCACCGAAAATATACACGCGTTCACTGTGTTAAAAATGGACGCGCCGCTTTCAGACAATATTGCAGCGATTGTCATCGACAACAGGCCGGTGCCCGATATTCAGAATACCAATGGTCCGCTTACTTTTGTAAAAACAACCGACGGATGGCAGGCACAATCGTTTTCCCCGCCACGGATGACCAAAAAAGCCGGTGTCTTTGGCCCTATTGGCGACGCAGAATACGATTCACTATTATTTGTGTACGGCACCGGGGACCCATGGGAAGGCACGCTGGCCAAACGCATTATCGGCCATTTAAAAACACCACGGTATGGCATGACCGTACAATGGAAGGTAAAGGCGGATGTAGAGGTCACCGAAAAAGATATTCAAAAATATTCAATCGTTATTGTAGGGACGCCATCAGGAAATCGGTTGCTGCAACGAATTCAGTCTCAGCTCCCAATTCGGGTTGAAAGCGGGGCAGTGGTTGCCGGCAATCATCGCTTCGTCGGCGAACGAACAGCGGCAGCGTTCATCTACCCCAATCCGCTCAACCCCGACCGCTATGTTGTCATTCATACCGGGGTCTCCAGAGAGGCAATTTATTTTTCCGGGCATTTACCGACAATGATTCCTGACTACGTGATTTTCGATGCATCTGACTGGGGCTACACCGAAGGCCACATACTCGGAGAAAATCGAGATGTGTTTCTGTCTGGTTTTTTTGACAGGCAATGGCAGCTGAATCAGTAGATGCCAACTGCTTTTCCCTTTCACCCCGCTTGCAAAAATTCAACAGTTATAAATCCTCAGCAGTCCGTGTCGCTGACGTTTTAACCCGTAAAAGTATGAACTGAACGGAATATTCCAACATAAAAAAACAACCACAGCTTAGCGCGTTAAAACCCAAAAAAAGCGAACTAAAAAGTGAACCCTGTTTGCAAAATAGTTCGTACTCTACCTTCAGAAACAAGGAAGGAGACTCTGGGTCTGTGTGGGCTGACGTTGTTTGAAATTTGAGGAACACTTGACAGCAACTGCATTTTGAGTCCCGTCAACTCTCTCGCAGGACTGTCAGGCAGAGCGAAAAAAAATATTGCCCCAAAAAGTGATATGGTCCTTCGCTCCAACAACGAATGCCCCATGCAGCAAGTCTGTAAAAAGTGGTGCGAACAGTTTGATGTACCTTGGCGGGTACAGTCCGGCGGCTAATTTCAGGTGTCTGCCGGAAATTTAAAGGCCAGTTCCTTTTTAAAAGCGAACTTGTAAATGGAGGAAAATTCAATGGACTGCACGTTCAAATGGACAGGTATATTTTTTGGACTGTTACTAATGGTCTTCATGACCGCCTGTGGTGTCGAGAGCACTGAAGGCGAAAGCGGCAATTCAGACAGCGATTCTGATTCAGACAGCGATTCTGATTCAGACAGCGATTCCGATTCGGACAGCGATTCTGATTCTGATTCGGATACAGACAGTGACACGGATTCCGACACGGACAGTGACACGGATTCCGACACGGACAGTGACACGGACACAGATACGGACACGGACTCGGATTCCGATACCGACACCGATTCAGATACAGATACGGATACCGATACCGATACCGATTCTGATTCCGACTGCCCTGGCCTCTGCGTTGCGCAGGGAGAGTGCAGAAACATAAACGGCACATATCTGCCAGACTACACCTGTCCAACTGAAAACCCAATTTGCTGCAGCACAGACGGCACCACGGACGCGGATACAGATACGGATACAGATACTGACACTGACACTGATACAGACACCGACACAGACACTGACACTGACACTGATACCGACACCGATACAGACACTGATACAGACAGCGATTCTGATTCGGATGGCGATACCTGCCAAAAAGGGACAACGGCCGGTAATGAAGTTGCTGTTATTGGTGAATCATTTATCGCCATGTCCCACGGCCTGACACGTGAAATCGAAGCCCTTGCTGTCCAGGCAGGCTCTCTCCAGTCCGGCGATCATTATGTTGATAATTCGATTAGTGGCACATTGCTTTCCAGTGGTGGGGCACAAAGCATTCCTGGTCAGTACGCCAGCGCTCAGGCTTCAAACAATATCCGTTACGTTATTATGGATGGCGGCGGAAATGACTGCATGGGTGGCGGAGATGGGTCCCCCGCGTATGATGCAGCTGCCACATTGTTCCAAACCATGCAAAGCGACGGTGTGGAGAAAGTGCTGTACTTCTTCTATCCCGATCCCCTTGGTTCTTTTGCCGGCATGGGACTTAAAGACTGCCTGGATGTGCTGCGTCCCAGGATGAAGCAATTGTGTGAAGGTCTCACTTCGCCGGAATGCTACTTTGTTGATTTGCGCGAATCATGGGATGGTCACTCAGAGTATACCAGCGATGGGATTCACCCCACTGCCGCTGGTGACAAGGCGTCTGCCGGACAAATCTGGCCTGTAATGGAAGCCAATTGTGTTGCACCGTAACACCGCCCTACCCGCTTAAACAGCGCAGCCAAATCAACGCCAATATCATTCCCCGGACCCTGTAATCCGGCTATTTTAAAGATACCTCGAAGCACTCACCGCGATGTACGTGTGCCCCCTGTTCTGTTTTTTTATGAACTCGTTTTCAGTCTCAGTGTACCTACTCCAGGGTGTGCTTTTTGGGGCACAGCCTTTACGGGGACAACCGAACTGACTGTCGAGGGGCGGTCTCCCGAATCAGCCGTAACAAAAAAACAATTAAATTCAGGAGTTCAAGTAATGCGAGTATTACTAGTGTTATTATTAATTATTTTGGGTTCAGTTTTATTAACCGCATGTGCGACCGAATCATCTGTGGCCGACTCCCATGAGACAGACATCAATTCCGATTCGGACAGTGATTCCGATTCAGATTCTGATACAGATAGCGATTCCGACTCCGATTCCGATTCGGACACCGACAGTGACAGCGACTCTGATACCGACTCGGACACCGACAGCGACTCTGATACCGACTCGGATTCCGACAGCGATACTGATACTGATACTGATACTGACTCGGACTGTCCAGGCACATGTGTGGCGCAGGGGGCGTGCCGGGATTTGAATGGCACATATCTCCCGGATTACACCTGTCCTGCTGAATCTCCGATTTGTTGCCAGCCAGGCGAAACAGATGCAGATACGGACACGGACAGTGATACCGATACAGACTCGGATTCCGATACGGACACCGACTCGGACTCGGATACAGATACCGACACGGATACGGATTCTGATACAGACATGGATACGGATGGGGACGTCGAAATACGGCGCCCCTGTGATCAGCCGGTAAGCAATATCAAGGAGGCCGGGGCATGCATGACTCCACCGCTGCTAATTGGAACCGCCGTATCCAGCGGAAATACCAATGGGCCGGCCGCCGACCATTTCAACTACTGGACCGCTGAAAACGAAATGAAGTGGCAATATCTGGAGGGTAGCGAAGGCGCGTTCAACTTTGGGGGAGCGGACAGTATTGTAAATGCAGCCAGTCAACGGGGCATCGCAGTAAAGGGGCATTGTCTGGTCTGGCACAGTCAGCTGGCTGGATGGGTGGAGCAGGCACGGGGGCGGGATAGATTATTGGGCATCATGAAGAGTCATATCGAGACAGTCATGGGGCATTTTAGCCAGAAAGTAAATACATGGGACGTTGTAAATGAAGCAATTGTCACAGACCAGGACACAGGTGATGGTAATCCGCGAATGCGACCGTCGGTGTTCTACACACAGGTGGGAGATGATTACATTGATCAGGCTTTCAAATTCGCGCGTGATTTTGCCGACAGCAAAGGCTGGAGCGATATGAAGCTGTATTACAACGATTACAGTATCGACGCGGACAACGACAAGTCACGTTTCGCCCGTGAAATGATCAAAGGACTGGTTGAACGGAATGTGCCCATCGATGGCGTTGGTTTCCAGATGCACATTGGCCCCCCCAACAACGTTCCCACCGCACATGATGTGGCCGACAACATGGACTACTACATCAGTCTCGGACTGGATGTACTGATATCCGAAATGGACATTAACCTTTGTGGAAATGTTGTATCGCAGCAACAGCAGGCGCAGTTGTATCATGACATTACCGCGGAATGCGTAAAGCGCCCCAAATGCACGGCCATCACGGTATGGGGAGTCAACGATGAAAATTCATGGTTGAACAGTTGGAGCGGCGCGCTGTGCAATGGCGGCAGTTCCCGGTCTCTGCTGTTCAGTAACAACCAACCCAAAGATACCTACACCCAGGTTCTGAATGCACTGACTGGCAAGTAAAACCTATGGAGTCATCAGTCAGACTGGATAATTAAAGTGCTCATTGAAAAACCAGCCAAAACCCAACGATGCGCACGATTTAAGCGCGCCTGACGACAAAAAAGTCCACCCAAACCAACCACTTTCAACCACCCCATAACCGTACGGGACTCAAGTGAATTACGCAGGGGAGATCAGAAGCACGACGCAGTCGATACTGTATTCGTTATGGCGCAAGCGCCAGAAAAATGCGGAACAGTTTTTTTGCACTCTGTCTGCCTGCTCCTCATTGCATAAGGCACGTTATTAATGTCAACAAAGACGGGAGAGTAATGACATGAAAAAATATATTCTGGTAATATTATGTTTCCTGATGGCCGCATGTGGCGGTGTCAATACGGAATCGAGCAGCGAATCAGACAGCGATGCAGATACGGACTCGGATACCGACACCGATAGCGACACGGACACTGATTCAGATAGCGATACGGATAGCGACGCGGACTCCGATTCAGACAGCGACAGTGATTCGGATACGGACAGTGACAGTGACAGCGACTCTGACACCGACAGCGATACCGACAGCGATTCTGATACCGACGCGGATTCCGACAGTGACGGGGATACCAACTGCCCATTCCGCTGCGTGGGACAGGGTGAATGCCGTGATCTGGGCGGCACATACTTACCGGACTACACCTGTCCGGCAGACACCCCCATTTGCTGCGAAATTGGTGACGATACCGGTTCTGATACTGACACGGACACGGACACGGACTCTGACACGGATTCAGACACAGACACGGACAGTGATGCCGATACTGATTCGGACTCTGATACGGATAGCGATTCCGATGGAGATACGGAGGCTGATATCGACGAAGCCTGTACCGCGTCTCAGAACCGAAGCACCGCATCCGGAAGTGGTCCCTATGACGTTGTCATTGAAACCAATTCCGATGATGGCATCAACAAGGGAACCATCTATCGTCCAGCAGATCTGGGTAACGGTGACAGATTCCCGATTTTCGCCTGGGGCGAAGGCGGTTGTTCTCAGGACGGCGAATCCAACAGAGCGGCGATGGTGGAAATTGCTTCCCATGGCTACTTTGTCATCGCGGACGGTACGCCAGGGGGAACAGGCAGTGCCAGCATGAATACAGGCAACATTGTTTCAATGGGGCAACCACTGCTCAACTACATCACTTGGACAATCAGGGAAAACAACAAGCCCTGCAGCGCCTACTACCACAGCATAGATACATCGAAGGTTTCCACCAACGGTTTCTCCTGCGGCGGCCTAATGGCAGAAGGAACGGCCGGCGATCCGCGAATTACCACATGGGGACTCACCAGCAGTGGTATGCTCTCCGCCAACCCCGGATTCTACGAAACCATTCATACGCCTGTGCTGTTTGTTGAAGGCGGTCCAAGTGATATGGCATATGAAAACGGTCTCAACGACTACGCTGCAATAAGCGAACTGGGAATTCCGATTCTGTTCTTCAGTAAGGACATAGGACACGGCGGCGACCTGTTCCAACCGGGCGGTGGCGACTTCACTAAAATCATCCTGGCCTGGTTAAACTGGCATCTGAAAGGCGACGAAACGGATACAGGTAAAGGTCTTCTCGTTGGCGCCAACTGCCCGTATTGTCAGGGTGGTGACTGGGAAATGATGTCAGCCAACCTGGAATAAGCATTTCCCTGAGCCCTCCCCTCTGTGCCCAAACGGGATAACACCAACAGTTGAAATATCCGATAGCTTCCCGGATAAAACCCAGCGCATTCTGCGCGCAAAGATTATCAGACATGCTGAAATTATCCGTTATTGACATAGCGGTCCCAATCCATGTACAATTTTATTTGTCCTCGTATCCGGTGTGCGGACCTGGTACAGTAAGAGATGACAACCGTTGCTGCGAGTGTGCGTTATTCCGGAGGTATCCTGTTGAAATTATTCCTGCTCTGCCTTTTTCCCGTTATTTTGCTGAGTGCCTGCTCAGATGATGCAACCCAGATTAACGAAAGCGATGACACAGAAAATGTGTCGGACTCAACCAGAGGGTCTGAAAGCAAAGGAACTGACAGTGGTTATTCACCTGAACAGAGCGCCACTGACTCAGATACCGAATCGGCCGTTGATAGCGCCCCCCCCGCAGAATCAACCGATACGCCAACTACATCCCAGGACACCACCTCTGGTACTGACAAGATGGACACATTCGCCGATACCACCCACTCCGCGGACAGCGACACATTAAACACTGAAGTCCGTGACACAGGAGACAGTGGCGCAGACTCGGAAACGCCCACCGATTCACATTCGTCAGATGCAGATACAGCTGGCACGGATGACCCCCATGACACCGATTCTGATTCCGAATCAGTTTTGGATTCGGAGTCCTCGCCATACCTGGATGATGGCTCACAATGGGTGTTCGATGATTCGGCTATCCGGAAATACGAACTGACCCTGACCGACGCCGACTGGGCGCATCTCCAGGAGGCGGGAAACGATGAAATATATGTTCCTGCCACGCTTCAGATTGGTGATGAGATTTGGGAAAATATTGGCATTCGTTTAAAGGGCTCATATTCACTTGATTCATGTTTTGAAAGAGGCACCCGACTGTGGGATGGACATTGCAGTAAAATCTCAATGAAAATAAAATTCACCGAGTACGACGACACCATTCGCTTCCATGGGCTAAAACGCATCAATCTGCATTCCATGTCGGCCGACCCCACAAAGCTGCATGATAGACTCGGGTACCATCTGTTCGAACTGATGGGCTCGCCCGCCTCCAGAAACGTGCCCGCTCAGGTATACGTGAACAGCGAATACCTGGGCATCTTTCAGGCAGTCGAAGAGGTCGACGGCAGATTCACCAAAAATCGATTCCCGGAAAACGGCGACGGCAACCTGTTTAAGGAAATTTGGCCACGGGCCGGCGTTGATGAAGAGGCCGCGTTTGAAGCGCTTAAAACCAACGATGCTCCGGAAGACAACCCGGATGTGTCTGATTTTCTGGAATTCTCAAAAAGCATTGGCGAATCCGACGATACCAACTATGCCGACACGGTGCTACCGTATGTCGACGTCGACCAGCTGCTAAGATACATTGCCGTTGATAGAGCAATTCATAACTGGGATGGCTTTTTGGCCTTTTATGGCGACTGGAACCACAACTATTACTGGTATCATAAAGCCGACGGCACCTGGGTACTCATCCCATGGGATCTGGATAAGGCATTTTTTGAATACGACCGATACTTTGACCCGGATCCCGCAGAGGGTATCGAGGTACCGGTTCCTTCATGGAATATATATCCTGCCAACTGCACTGCGCCGTTTCCGGACAATATGTACGTCATTAGAGAAACCATCGGTCCGCCGGAGGAAGGCCCGTCGACGTTGCGCTTTATAGCCCCTGGATGTGACAAACTGGTACACATTCTGGCCTCCCAGTACTGGCCGGACTTCGTCGTCTTTGGAAACGAATTTCTGGTGGACTGGTTCAATGAGGACTATCTCAACGACAGAATTGACGAGTGGACAGCGCAGATAGACGCTGTCATGCAGGTCGAACCTGGTGGCAACTACGATGAGTGGGTCAGCGTTGTAAACACATTAAAAAGCCATCTGCCAAAAATGATTTCAGATTTCGAAACCCACCTGCAGGACAGCTACCGCGAAGAACCGCCCCTCTAAGATTGCCGTAAAAAAGTATCAGCCTTCAAAGCCGTTTGCAGATATTTTCATTAATTTGGGCTGGCGGTCCAGATTCCAAAAAAGATTGAAACAGCTTCAGATACTTGGCGAGACTGATTTTCCCGAAACCAATGTTCTCTTGATTTTATTTTTGGATTTGATGAACGAAGAACGAAGAACGAAGAGCAGGTGTGATTCAATCAGGGGAAGCTATTTGCCAAGATAATCCATCAGCCAGGTCATGGCGGGGCGGAAGTTGCCATCGCGAATCAAACCGCTGTGGTCCACCCAGGTGCTGCCATAAATATAGCCCCACAAGGTAATTCCTTTCACTGACGGATGCGTATAAAACAGTTTGAATTGCTCTTCCATCACCTGACGCTGGCGGTTGTCATCCTGAACATCGACGTCATACTCCGAAATGTAAACCGGCAACCCAAGATCGGCGATTTGCTGCAGCTTGCTGCTTACGTCATTATATGACCAATCCGCTAAGCCATGCGCCTGTAAACCGATACCATCAACCACACCGGCATTCACCGCTGGCCTTGCCATCGAAATAAATTCATTGGTGTTCCAACTGAGCACATTGTAGTCGTTCAATATCAAAATCGAGTTGGGGCACTCCCGCTGGGCGATTTCAAAAACTTTGATGATCCAGTCATTTCCATAGGCAGTCTGAGCATATCCCGCCGGCGCGTGACCAGGAGTTGATTCGTTAATAACGTCAATCAGCTCGGTATCCGGATATCGCTCACAGAAATCATGAATCCACTCTTCGATTTCAGCTGCTGCATCAGGACCAGACAGTCCACCAATCCAGGATGGAGACTGGTTGCCCCACACAAACGTATGCTGCTTAAAGGGAATGTTATTGTCGCGAGTGAAGGCGTATATTCTGTCAACTGAATTCCAGTTATAATTATCTCTGTTCCCTTCGACTGACGCCCACTTACCTTCGTTTTCAGGTGTGAGCTGATTCCAATACTGCATAAAGTCATCGCGAATGCTGCCGTACGTTGTGATGTTTCCCACAAACATCCCCCCATCCCATTTAGAACCCGTACCCGTGTCAGTATCAGTATCAGTATCAGTATCAGTATCTGTATCGGTATCGGTATCCGTGTCAGTGTCGGTATCCGTGTCCGTATCAGTATCCGTGTCCGTATCGGTATCCGTGTCGGTGACACCAGGCTCGCAGCAAATGGGTGTCTCCGCTGGGCACGTATAGTCAGGCAGATACGTTCCATTCAACGTTCTGCACGCCCCCTGAGCCACGCATTGACCGGGACAATCGCCGTCGGTATCAGTATCAGTGTCTGTATCTGTGTCAGAATCTGTATCTGTATCTGTATCTGTGTCAGAATCAGTATCACTGTCCGTATCAGAATCTGTATCACTGTCAGTATCCGTGTCGGTGTCGCTATCAGTGTCGCTGTCAGTATCGCTGTCCGTATCAGAGTCTGTGTCGCTGTCCGAATCGGAATCACTGTCGCTATCAGAATCGGTATCTGAATCACTGTCACTTTCCGGCCCGGGACCCTCAGCATCAACCGTCCCGCAAGCGACGGCAACAAACGAAAAGAAAAATACCAACGCCGCCCATAACTTAAAATTACTCATTGCTGACCTCCGTAAACGTATAAAACAAATATTCAATAGTGAACTGGAACAGTCCAATACTTTAACTGTCAAGCTTGTGTACTTAAGATAACAAAAGTGGGTGAAAAAAAATGTTGTTCAACAGGCGGTCATCATGCAGACGGGCTGGTATTCACAACCGGCTTCTTCAATGTCAGTTAGTTACTTTTACTTACCAAAGAATCTCTCATTCAGTCATTTATCGCTGATTGAAACCATGTTCGAAACATGAATTCAGGGAGATACACACAACAAAAAAAAGCGACGGCCAGAGTACTCCGATTCGTATTGGCCCTGATTGTGTTTACAGACAGAACATGAAGGGAATCGGCAGGACGAAGAGCGCTAAATCAATTGGCGCTGTGCAGTGTTGTTACGCTTTGCGCTTCCAGTGAAACGCTAAACTGCCCATCAACCACACTCACAGTCCCCTCGTCGCTGAGATTCTTGCTTCCGCTTGTCACAGTCTGATAGTAAGTGGTGACACGGGATCCAGCCACGGACAGATTCAGGGTCTGAGGCGAGTTTCCTGTATTTACGAGAACAATGGTCACGTCTGAATCACTCTTATACGCTGATGCATTGACGCCATTGACTGGGTTTTTGGGCATATCCACGCGAATAAATCCGGGGCGAACCCACTTGGAATAATGCGCCATCATGTATCCGCGTTTGCCAATATTGCCGTCTTCCTTCATTGGACTGTAGGACCTGCGGATATACCACCAAACATATGCCTGAAACTCGCCTTCAACCAGGCAATTGTGCACATGAGTGGCAACCTGAAGCGCTTCCGGCCAGTTGTCGGACGAATCCGCGTTGCTGTTTGGCACGTAGACTTCTGTCATCCATAATTCTTTGCCTGCGCCCTTCTGTTTAAAGAGCGGATAGGGCATCTGACTGACCTGCGTGCCGTAGGTATGCGCACCAAACACATCAATGTTTTCAAGGGCTGCCGGATCATTGAGAATGGGGTCGTAAATTTGTTTGCGATACTGGAACGACTCTGCCGACATAACGCGGAAAGACAAATCGCCAGCGTAATTCTTCGAAAAGTTCAATATTTCTTCCGGGCTCCACTCGGTCCAGTCGTGAGCATAGTCAGGCTCGTTCTGAATGGATACCGCGTAAATATCCACACCCGCATTGGTCATCGTGTTGTAATAGTCTGTGAGGTGTTGGGCATATTCTCCAAACTTCGACGGGTCGATTCGTTTTACACCATTGACGTTGACGGTCATACCGGAGGGAGGATTCCATGGAGATGAGAAAATATAGGCCCCTGCCTCCTGCGCTCTCAACGCGGTATCAACGTCTCTGGTCCAATCATTGCGGTTGTCACTGATAAACAAACGAAGCACTGAAAAGCCCAGCTGATTGGGGCCATTTCCAAAAGCGGTTTCGCGCTGTGCAGCAGTCAAATCGCCAATCCACACAGGGTGGCTGATACCGCCAAAACCTTTTATCTCCTGCTTCTCGTCTGCCAGATTGACACAGGTTGTTCCGCCCACGCAATCGGCCTGCACCGGATTGGTGTCGCTGTCTGAGTCAGTGTCGGTATCGGTATCGGTGTCGGTATCAGTGTCCGTATCAGTATCAGTGTCCGTATCGGTATCGGTATCTGTGTCGGTGTCGGTATCTGTGTCGGTGTCGGTATCTGTGTCCGCATCGGAGGATGCGGTTGTTTCACAACAAATTGGCTTGTCTGTCGGGCATGTATAATCCGGCAGATATGTGCCATTCAGTGTTCTGCATTCTCCCTGTGCAACACATTGCCCGGGACAATCACTGTCAGAATCACTATCTGTATCTGAGTCGGTGTCACTGTCCGTATCTGTATCCGTATCGGTGTCTGTATCCGCATCCGTGTCAGTATCGGCGTCAGTATCAGTATCAGTGTCGGTGTCAGTGTCACTATCGGTGTCAGCGTCAGTGTCGCTGTCACTGTCGGAGTCAGAGTCAGCATCTGTATCGGTGTCACTGTCGCTATCTGAGTCGCTGTCTGTATCTGAATCCCCATCTGTGGTGCCGCCAGCGGTGCTGCCACAGCCGCTCGACATAATCAGCAGAACGAAGAAAAGGAAAAAAATTGGAATAGTAAACCTGCTCATGTGAACCCTCTCTTTTATTACAGAAAATCTAAATAATACCCATTAAAGGCAACGCACCTTTAAAAGCAATGTACCAGTAATCCCCCCCAATCGGGTAAAAAAAACCACTTTGCCAAATTAGTAAAGTCGATTAACACATGAACAGATAAACACACGAATTTGATTAATAATAAATCATAGTAATTAGTTAATCAATGACAAGTCAGACGTAAAATATTCAACAAAAGAAGTAACGGCGATAATACGATGATTAACAATTTACAGTTAAATCGGATACGAATACATTGTTTGAATTGATGCCAATGCATACGTTCTGCCGGTGTCCGTCTCGACATCGAACAGGTGCGTATTGGGCCGAATCGGGTTATTTAAATTTGCCTCGAAAGAAATTTCGAGAACTTTGATTTTGGCTTTCAAAAAAAAAATTGATTTGGGGTATCTTCGCTCGCTTCACTTGGCGCCACGCCGTTTAATGTCAATCCGTTCGACCCCTTATCCGAAAATCTCCCCCAACGCGGAATGAATGACAAGCCGCCATTGCCTGCATTGCCGCTGCACCAAAAATCAACTGCAATGAATATGGATAAACAGGATCGGAAACAAAAAAGCGCATCGTCGATTCAACATTGCTCCCCTTTCGCGAACACTTAAAAAACGCAATGAGTCCCCACGCTGACCGGCATGTTTATCAGTAACAGAGTGGTCGTAAAACTGAGTCGGCCAGATAGCAATCTGCAAAAGCAGTTCTGTAATAATGCAATTTATTTATTAAAAAATATTTGTGTCAAATCCCTTGGAATTTAAAGGAATCGAAAATGATTATTCGGGCGCCCAAGCCTCAAAATTAAAGCTCTGTTTCAAAAATCCAGCAACATCGTTTCAAGAGTCGCAATCATCCAGGCGTAACGACTCCATGCCATGTTTAATTTTTTATTATCTGACCCTTTTTAAAATTTTATACGCACAGTTTTGCGGTACAGTACTCTAACGTACAGATGCCTTGCTTGACACTTATCAAAATAGCCGCCCAGGCGTGCCCTGCGCAGACTGTGCAAAAGGGTCGTTTTTAGAGGGTAACCTTATCAGCTTCAGCACCTTCATTTTTCGAAAAATTGCCGAGAGTTTTTTATCGAGGCACAACAGGGACGAGAGACAAATGAAATTATCGGTCAGACATTTTGCCATTTTATTGTGCGGACTTTTACTCGCCAGCTGCAATACACAGCAAGCCAGTGATGATGAGGGAGACAACAACGACCAGGATTCCGAAAAGGCGGAAGACACCGCAGTGGACACCGAAACCATTGAAGACAAAGGAACAGAGGACGACACCGACGAAGACATCGTTGAAGAGACGGATGAGGACAAAAAGGATACCGAGCCAACCGACGTTTGCGGAGACGGCATTCTAACCCGGTTGGAAGCCTGTGACGACGGAAACAACGACGATGATGATGGCTGCTCTGGCGACTGCAGTGAAGTGACAGAAGGCTATTCCTGTATTCCCCCAGGGAAAAGCTGTCACCTGATTGCGCTGTGTGGCGACGGTCAAATCCAGCCGCCGGAACTGTGTGACGATGGTGCGCGCTACAACGGCGATGGGTGCAATGAGAACTGCCAGGTTGAAATGGGATATAAATGCGATAAGGAGCCCAGCGTATGCACGGAAACCGAATGTGGTGATGGCAAACAGGAGGGTGCCGAAAGCTGCGATGACAAAAACGTAATTCCATTTGACGGCTGCTCCGCCATCTGCCAGCGGGAACCGGACTGTTCTGCCGGCGCCTGTCAATCCAAGTGCGGCGACGGTCTGGTGCTGGGCGAAAGCGAGGAATGTGATGACGGCAACACCGTTTCGGGCGATGGCTGCACTGCGGACTGCGAAATTGAACCTGGATACACCTGCGTTCAGGAAACCTGTGCAGAAGGCGAGGACTGCGTATTGCGCGTTCCGGTTATTTTCAGGGATTTTCCCGAGGATCACCCTGACTTCCAGATACCGACCAACTGTCGGGGCGAAATCACCGGTCTGGTGGAGCCCGAAATTGGAGAAGATGGCAGTCCTGTGGCCACTGCGCTGGCTGACGAAAATTGCGTCACCAAACTGTCGGAGTGGTACACCCATGACCCGTCAATTTTCGGATACATCATTCCCTATAAGGTCAGTGAACTGGTGCTCTATCCCAATGGCGAGGGCGGGTTTGTAAATCGCTACGGCGCAAACGGTGAAAAGTGGCTGGGATACGACGTAAATCCCCAAACCGGAGTGGCCGTTGCGGTGGAGCCTATTTCCAGAAATGTGGCGGACTGTATTGATGATGGCTGTGTCCCCTGTGCGTCAAATCCAAATCAGGGGTGTCCGCCGCCCACTGTCGAATACGATGGCAACCCGCTTTTCTTCCCGGTGGATGATATGGATTCGGCCGAATTCTTTGACGCCGGAGTGCCCCCCGAATACGGATGGTCCAGCTCCGGTGGCATGGGTGGCGGCTGGTTGGACGAAGCCGATGTAACCGGCGAAGCCACCCAGCACAATTTCCATTTCACATCCGAAGTCACATATTGGTTCACGTTTAACGCCTCGGTTGAGGCCACTTTTGATTTTGCCGGAGATGATGATGTTTGGGTGTTTGTAAACGGACAGCTTGCAGTGGATTTGGGCGGTGTTCATGGACCCATTTTTGGCAGCTTCACCATTTCTGAGGATAATTCTTTTGGCATGAAAGACGGTTCCGTATACGAAATCCGTGTTTTCCATGCAGAGCGACTGACCATTGGGTCGTCATTCAAACTGACATTAAAAGGATTCAATTCCGCCCGTTCAGAGTGCACGCCCACTTGTGGCGACGGTATCCTGGGAATCGGCGAACAATGTGATGACGGCGTCAATGAAGGTGGATATGCCCAGTGTAACGCGGAGTGCAAATACGACGGCTACTGTGGTGATGGGATCGTCCAGGAAGAATTCGAAAGTTGCGACGATGGCAACTTCCTCAACGACGATGAGTGCCCCTCATCGTGTCGATACGTGGAAATCGAGTAACAGTTACTGTTGGCGGGTGTATCCCAATATCCATTCAAGCAATCCAGGTTCCGCGGACGCCTTCGAAATGGCAGGCACGTGTTCAAACCCATCAAACTCCGTATACGTGACCTGAGTCCCCCCCGCTTCGAGAATTGACTGATAAATATCCCTCGCCTGAGACACATCTGCCGTCGTATCGTCGCTGCCATGAAAAATCCAAAGAGGTGTCTGCGCCATTTCTGCAGCGCCAGTATTAACGGTGTACCCTGCCGCAACAACCCCGGCTGCGAACCGTTCCGGGTATGTGA
>JAFGWT010000425.1 GCA_016937015.1 Deltaproteobacteria bacterium
ATCGCGACAAGTCATCAGCCGTGAGGCGGCCCGGTGTCATCAGCTCTCAATTGTATGGATGGGCACATTTGCCGTCAAATGGCGGGAGATGCCGTGGTGGCAGCCCCGTTGTTCCGTGGCTATTTTTTGCCGGTGTCTCTGGTGTCCGTCAACATGCCGAGACTGTATTCATTGTGCTCGTAGTCAATGCCGCTAACCGTTTTTCCCTGAAACACGTACCGCAGATGACACGTATTGATGGTCATGCTTTCGTCGTTGTTCGCGCGCAGCATTTCCCCATGATTTACCCCGTCCAGCGCCCAGTCCGCCCCCGACACATTGTAGGGAGAGGCGAATGCATTCATTTCCGTGTCAGCCCAGGGCGCCCAGTCTCCGCCGAGGTTTTCGGTGCGAAATGCCCTGAAGTACCGGAAACCATTGTCATCAAGGGCGGATACCAGCAACAGGTACTCGTTTCGCCCCAGAATTTTGTAAACATTGCTGGCATCCAGTAAATCATTTCCGGAAGGGAGCTGCGCCTGCAGGATTACATCTATTTGGTCGTATTGAAATCCGTTTGGAAACATGCTTTTCGGCGTGCTGGTCCGATACAGATGGTGGACGTCACCGTCAGTGCCTGAGAAAAAGAGATAGCAGGTGTCATCATCGCAAATCACCCAGTAGTCAATTCCGCTAATCGAATTGCCGTTTATGCTGGGGAGGTCGAACAACAGGTTCTGTTTTTCCGACCAGCCATTCACATTGCCCGGATGCGCATTGGTTGAAAACGCGGGAATGGGGGACTGATAAATCAGATACCACTTGTCATCGAGTGAAAACTGAAACAGTTGCGGTGCGGCTTTGTACCCCTGCAGTCTGGGATTGTCGCTCGCGTGAACCTTCTCGGCCGATGCCACATCCGCCCAGTCTGCGAAATGCACGTAGTCCAGTCCCCACTGGTTGGCAGCGGGTTTGGCAGTGGCATAAATGTGCCATTCGCCATCGTAAAAGACGACCGTGGGATCTTTTATGGCAATGTCTCCAGGCAGTGGCGTAATCAGCGGCGCCGGAGAGGCCGCCCATTCGAACGAGGTCGGCAAATCGCAGAAGGTATCTGTGTCGCTTTCCGAATCCGGCTCGGTATCAGAGTCCGTGTCAGCGCCGGAATCCGATTCGGAATCGATGGGGGTATCGGTTTCCGCCGTCTGTGTCGCGCTGTCGTCAGTGGATACGGAATCCGTGGCGCTGCTGGAATCCGCAGTCGAGGAATCCGTTTCAATATCAGTCGCACTGCTCGATTCAGAAGTCGTATCCGATTCCGTATCGGATTCGGTGTCCACGGAGGCGGTGTCCGATTGGGTGTCAGAATCGGCGGTTGCGGAGGCGGTCTCAGTCTCTGTCTCCTGGCTTTGCGTCGCTGTATCGGTCAATTCAGTGGCGACGTAGCGGGTGGTTTGACATGACGTCAGCATGCCGGCTGCCCCAGCGCAGCAGAGTGCCACCAAAAACACGTATCGGGTTGCATGATTCATCACTGTCCCGATCATAGGCGAAGCGCCTGCAAAGGACAATCCTTTGATGGCACAAAGCGCGCATTCTGTTTTAAATTGGGAAACCTGCACAGGCGGGAAAGAAAGGAATCAGCGCAGTGCATTCAGTCGGGTTTGGGCGTCCCCGACCTGGAAAGCGCCGGGATATCGGGTAACAAATGTCTCCAGACATCGGGTTTCCTGGGCCCGTTTGCCCAACCCTTTGAGTGCGTTGCATTTGCCAAATGTCGCCTCCGGAAGCAGAGCGGTATGGCCGGACTGGAGATATCGGTTGTAGTTATTGAGGGCGTCCCCGTAGCGGTGCAGTTTGGACAAACAGATATCGCCAAGGGATACCCGGGATACAATTGCGGTTTCGCTCTGGGGCGCCATTTTAATGAGGCGCTGGTAAAGTTCGACCACTTTGCCCCAGTTGTGCTGCTGCCGTTCCCGCCGGATGGCTTTGAGCAACTGCTGCTGAGTCAGGGCGGCAGGCCCATTTTTGTCTGATGCGGCCGTTTTGTGCGTTCGCGCAACGGACAGTCGGTCGCCATGTTCTGAGGTGTCGTATGTGTCATCCGCAAGGGAGTGGGCACCATCGGTCCAGTTGAGCAGCGCCAGTTGGGTCTCGTATTGCTGCGCTGCCTCTTCAGACAGCACGGCGGGTGTCTCTTCTGTTAACCGCAGACTGTGTCCTTCGTCCAGGCGCTTTCGGTTACCGGAGGGAAGCGTAATCCAGACCCCGCCCTTGAGCAGCGTCACCCGAACGTCGTCGTTGTCGACGTTGACCACAAAAATGGTGCCCGTCACATGAATCTGCCCCATGGGGGTTTCAACGGAAAACGCAGGCCCTTTGCGATTGGGATCGACTCTGAACCAGTTTTCTCCGGACTGCAGCGCCACTTTCAGGTGAGCAGCGGAAAGCGGTCGAATTTTGCCGCTAGCGTGTTCCTTCATGTACCAGTCGATACCGGTGGGCAGGCGCAGCATGGCTTCGCCTTCTTCGGATCGAATCAGTTCATCAACCGGCACAGGTGCGTTGACGGCAGCGAGGGTATCGCCGAGGAACAGCGCATTGCCAGGGTTTTGCACCTCGCCAAACCAGTTGGCTGTTGTTTCCGTTTTGGCCATCGGATTCTGTTTTGCCGAGGCAAAATGGAAAATGATGCCGCCACCAACAGCGAGCAGAAGAATTGCCGCGGCGCTTATCAGCATTAACGGGGTTCCAGCCGGTTTTCTGCTGAGTCTGGCAAAGCGGGCATCCGCCTCTCTTTGCTGGGCCATGGCCAAAATGTCATTCACGTCTCTGCGCTTGCTTAATACATCGATGTCTCCCAGTGCACCGCACCCGTGATCATCCCTGAATGCATCAGACACAGCGCAATCGAACAGAGCAGTATCCATATTGTAGTTCCGTGTCATTGCTCTCCCCATTCTTTTACCCACGCAGCCAGTAGCGGGTCCTTTAAAACTCTCTTCTTCAACTCAGCGCGTCCTTTTTTTAGCCTTGCCCGCGCTGTTTCCAGTGGGATGCCACACAGGTCTGCCACCTGCTGATTGGTGTAACCGTGAATGTATCGCAGTACTACCGCTTCCCGTTGCTTGTGTTTCATTTCGTGCAGATACTCCGTCAGCCGGTTCCTCACCACTGACCGCTCAATCTGTTCATCGGTCGCCATTGGCTGCGCTGAAGGCTGAAGAAACTTTTCGCGCAAATTTTGACGCCGTTTTCGCTTGGTAAACATTTTTGCCGCGGTCTGGATGGTCACACGATCCGCCCAGTACTGCAGCGACGCTTCCCCCCGATACGACCCGGCGGACAAAAGCACTTCCACGCATGCAACCTGCGCGATATCCTTCGCATCTTCAAGGTTCGCTGACACATAAGAGGCCGTGCGGTGTATTCGTTCGTACAACATTTCCATCAACTGGCGACGCGCCTTCTCATCGCCCTCCGCTGACAATCGACAAATTTGGAGGACGTCATCCATCTCCCTTTTGCCTGTGCCATTTTTTGCGTGCTCTGATTCCATCACAACATCAGTGTATGTGCAAAAATGCAAATCGGGTTAAAAAAAATCCACCTGGAGACCGGCGCGAAAACTGGGTTGGGCCACTAATGGCCGGACAATCAGCTTGTCGCTTTCAATTCCGTTAAAACTGTACATCGTTTGACGAAATGGGACTTCAATTCCCGGGCGAATAAAAAAGCGGACCCGTTTTGCGATGCGCATGCCAAACTGCAGATAGCCGTAGAGCCCTGGCATTGTGAGGGGTGGGTTGTTTTCGGAGTCAACCTGTGAGGTATGCGGCGTAATTTTTTCCGAGATGATGTCAATGGAAAGCGCCAGACCACCGCCCAGGAAGGTGTTGCCACGGCGTTTGCGCAGTTGCACGCCGAAATAAATGGGATGTCGGGTGAGCGACAGGGTCAATTCGGGCGTTCGTTTTTCAATTTGTGCAAACAGAATGTAATCCACATGAAACACGAGCTGCTCAATTGGAGACCATCCCAGCGCCAGCGCCGCACCTGGCCATATGGTGGTATCACTGGAATAATATCCCAGGGCCAGGGAAGTTTCGACAAAGATACGCCCCGAACGCACCCTGTCCCCCGGTTGGCGCGTTGCTGGGGGACGCGCGGGCGTTGGCGCGGTCGGATTGGGTTTCGGATTCTGCATTTCCGCGGGCTCAGCCTCCTGTGGCAGCGACTGCTGCTCCTCAATGGCGAGGATGGTGGCGCGAATGATCACCGCCAGCGCTTCGTGTTGCGGCGACCCATGGGTGGCTTCCACAGGTCGTCGGGTGGCGACAATGCCATCCGCCGTGTCCCTTACAATCGTCAGGTCTATTCTGGACTCTGCCGGCGTCACAACAAACGCGGTTCCCGCCTGATACGACGCCATCAGCGACTGAATCCGGGCATCTGGCTGATTCGCCGCCAATGCAGATGCATCAATGGCGTCAAAAATGATTGTTTTATCGATGTCGGCCAATTGAGACGAAATGGCCTGGCGAAACGTTTCCTGGTCTTCTTCCGAGGTGAAACCGGTAAAAATGATCAAATGGGTATCCGCTGACACCGGCGTGTCGTCGGGCGCGACGACTTGCTCAACTGAACTGGATTCCGTTGTTTGAGCGTGCAACGGGGCGGTGCAAAACACAGGAATGCACAAAATGCCAAGCAGTATGGTCACATTACGCAACGCTGAAAAACTGTCAGCGCAAAAGCGGTGGACGCCTGTGCCGTATGAGGTGCTCGTCATCATTCACCAGTATTATGCCAGTTGAAACGGATCAAAGTGTAAACAGTCTTTAGTCATCTGGCGATAATATATGGATATTGACAGTCGAGCAAGCGGGGGTTTTATGGCAGGGATTTACAGGTGGCAGGGTGCGTTGAAGCGTCGCTTCCGCAAGAAGAAGTGCAAATTGTAGCGGTTTGTTCTATTGGCTTGCTTGCCCAATCTAAATACGATACATTGCTGGCATCACATATTCAACCTGGGAGGTTTTCGATGAAGTTGCTGCGAACTCGGATTGACGATTGCAAACCGTCTACTCAAAAATTATCCTATCCTATCCTATCCTATCCTATCCTATCCTGCTCTTTGCGGTTCTGATTTTATTTTTGCCAATCGGCTGCGAACAGTTGCCTGAAGCACAAAAAACAAATTTACAGACTAACAGACCAGCTCGTGCATACACAATCAACACGAACGCACTTGGCGAAACCGAATTTATTCTAAAAACGGAACAGGATTTTTTCGACGCGCTGGCAGATTACCCGCCTGCATATACCAACTCATATCGAGTTTCTGATTACCCCAGTTACATTTTTATTAACAAAGTAAACATCAATTATGGCGATATTCCTGAGGGCGTACCTCGAATTTATGGGAAAATTATTTTTGATGGCGCTGAGGCAAGCGGAAGTAAGTTCGATTGTGCCGAAATTACGCCATTGAGTGTTGATGGAGAACCTCTCCCTCCCACCCCCGACACTGGGGACCCCGAGGGCGGCGGACCTCCGCCTGAGTATGAAATTCAATGGAAAATGGCGCACGTCGTGGGGGAAATCGTTGTGCGTGGCGGGGCTACTCAGACGACCATTAATCATGAGCCCAACGCCACGATAAAAGATGTTCGCATATCCAACTGTTGGGTTGAAGGCATGGTGCGCGTTTATGGTAAAGGTTCCAATGGCAGTGTTCTTTATGATGCTGCGCGGCGTAATATTGATCCCTTTATCGCGCCCCGGGAAGCGCTTCGCACAAAATTGGATAACCTGCATATTACCAACAGAAGGGGGATTGACACTCAATTGATGTATCTGGGCCCTGGCGCAAGATACACAGTTCTTCAGAATTCTGAGCTGGACGGTGATAATGCGAGTTGGGATTATGATGACCATGATTTTGAGAGTGCGAGGACAATCTATCTGGGCGCCGAAACCAGTCATACGTTAATCCGCAACAATTATATCCACTACGATACAGGGGGGGCATTCGATGGCCGGGACCAGATATCCATTGATACGTCGTCTCACAACATCATTGTGGGTAACAAGTTTTCATCACTGACTCATGGCGCCATTCGGGTGTTCCGGAACTCTGGCGAAAAACCTTCCGGTCGAGATCACGGGTTAGTCAGACGTCGTGCACCCGCTTATAACCACATTATTAACAATCAGTTCTATTACAAATACGAAGACAACCACGATACCCATACAACGATTATTGTTGGCTTCCGAGAGGGAAGCATAGAGGAACACAATGATGAGGATAACGGTTTGTCGTTTGGCAGCAGTGTCTATGATGGCGATTTAGCGCACGACAATGTGGTTGCCTGGAACAGATTCGACGAATTCACGTTGTCCCAGGCGATAGAGTTCTCCTCGCGCTCTTTTAACAATCATGATATTGAGAACCGATCCAGTAAGACCGGATGGGATGACTATCGTCCGTCCCCGTGCTATGTCCCCAACGCGTTTGCCGATCTCGAAGACGAAATGTTGTTGGATGGGGATGTGCTGCGTTACGTTATAAATGCGGGAACAGTGAGCTGTCTCGATACTCCGGTACAGTGTGTTGATGGTGTGCTGCATAAAGTAACGGGACAAAATGCAGACGGCACCAATATTCTGGGTGAGATGGTGTGGCCCGATGAATTAACCTATCACGGAGACGGGTGGACGGTCGGGCATCTGGACCCCGGGAATTGGGATTTTGGCTTTGATTTGATGCACAAAAACGGCGGGTGTCTGCAGCGACTTGGATGCGGTGATGAACAATGTATTGATACACTGTTTCATCTGGAGCATGCCCCTTTTTCCATGTGTGAGCGGATTGCCCTGAACAGAGATTTAAGTAAAGCGGAACAGGATATCAAGTGGCTTACAGAATATTCAACCGCAGTTAATGCGGCGAAGTCCATGGCCTATCCAACGGACTTCAATGTGTTTGTGCAGGATGATATTTTCAATGTGCCTGATAGTCAGGGGCCTATTGCCGCAGGCCGGAATATTGATTTGCGAGGCACAGGTTTTAATATCAATCACAACACCAACAGCACTGCCCCGCCAGGCTCGGTGGCTGCTGTGGCGGGCGGCGAGATTCACGCCTATCAGGGAACATTTAGGGGAGACGTTTTTTACAAGGAAAATCTGCCCCATGCCACAGACACGTCGTATGATATTCCGCCAATAACAACGGGGTATGTCACCCCTGAAAACATTCAAAACACTTTTGGTGACAGGACGTACTGGCATCAGTTTGGGCCCTATGTGACATTATTGAGACACGACAACATATCTCCGGCCTGGGCCATATACAGCCATCCCATTGATTTTGATTTGGCTTTTGAGCGACTGAAAAGTCTCTCGCAATCGCTGCTGGCCCGCGCTCAGGGGTTGGCGCCAGGTTCACCAACCCTTGGTTCTCACGAAAAACGCGACAATTGGCAACGTGTCTTTATGGGTGCTAATCCTGTTCTAAATGAATTTATTATTTCAGCATCGGAATTACGGGATGGTATATATGGCATTAAATTTGAAGTGCCGCCGGAGTCCAATGTTATCGTTAATGTGATAGCAGATGGCGATGTTAAAATACAAGGTATGAATATTGAACTACCGCTGGAACAGGCCAATAAGGTCCTTTGGAACGTAGTGGCCGATGAAGGCACGGCAAATGAGTTACGTATCGTCAGTATTCAGTTCAAGGGGTCTGTGCTGGCGCCTAATTTGGATGCAAAAATGTCGTGGGGCCAATTTCGTGGCACGCTGATTGCCAAATCATTGGCCCCAGCCTATAGCGCACAGACAACGGTTGAGTTTTATCATGTTCCCTTTACTCCCCCAGACTTTTTAGGGGATAGCTGCGACGCCAAATATCTTCCCAGATCCAGGCAGCAGTTTAATTGCATGACAAGTGGCAATTCCCCGACCTGTTTGCGTACAATGGGGTGCCCGATTGGCAGTGCAATCACAGAGGTGAAAGTGCAATGCAATTATCGCATCCCCGAGGCGCCGTTAAAGGATTTTAGCGATATACAGCCGAATACCATTGAAGTGTCCGCAGGTGGAGACAATAATGCGGATCAGTTTTGCAGAATCAGCCCTGATGATAATTCCGGTGATGCAATGCAGGGATGGCCGGTACATATTAAATCCGGGTCAGCGCCGCTGTATCCGTTTTATCTGGGCAGGACACAACTGGATATGACGATGCAAAGAGATGTGTATACCCCCAATCAGGCCGAAATACGCGCGGAATTGGAATGTACGGGGTTTGAGATGAATGATGCGATTTTTGATCCACCATTGGACTTCAAATTTGAATGCAGCCAGTATAGCAACAACGCCCCGTGTCAAACGTTGTATGCCTGTCCAGTTTGCACAGAGGTGACCCAGTCGATGATGGCGTGCAATCTGGAATACGGCCGAATCGACTACAATGTGTGGGGCGCGATGCCATGGGATACTCCAGGTGAGCTGCTGGTCTACAAAGAATCTGATTACGTAGAGGATGGCATTTGTGGCGCAGGCATTGACGGGGCGGATATTCAATTAAGAGATGAAGGTGATTCAACGCCACTTGATTTCACCGGCGATCATAGCGACCATGTGTATGGTGGCTGCAAGGAAAATGATGAGAATGGCGCGGACTGTTATTTGAAAACCCGCCTGAAATGCTCATATACGCCAAATTGCCTAGAGTAAATGTGATGCATCGATTTTACCCACTTGTTATATGAAGGTATACAAATGTTCAAATTGAAATTTTGTAAAATAAAAAATATCAATCAGGGTTTTAATGTTAACCCCCTGAAAGTCTGGGCGATGATTTGCATTGCAGCCATCCTGTCAATCGCATTGCCGGTTCGCGCACAGAACGAAGAGACTTCGGCAGTAAAAAAAATGCAGCCATCAAGTGAAGCCCCTGGAGAGTCGGACGATTCTGCAACGACAAAGAATGCTATCGAAAATTCCCGCTATTTTCGTTTTGGTCTGTCTGGCGCCTTTGGTAGATTTCGCTATAAAGAAGACTGGGGTTCCAGCGACACACTAAATGAAATTGGCCGGTATCAGGGGCCTGGCATAGAATCCGCTTTGGAATTGGGACGCCAGTGGAAATCAGGATTTGCCTTTGGCGCTGCGTTTCAACTCGGTTTGTTTCCCCGGTTACACCGTTTTTCTCTGGATAGCGTAAGCAATGCTGTGCAGAGCGAGACCCTGAAAATCAAATTTTTGATGGTTGGATTTGTTTTTCTTCATCACCCATTTGGGATAAAGAACGGTTACTACATTGCAATACGCCCCGGAGTAAGCCTGATGAATGGTATGCCCTATAGTGTGCCTATACCACTCCCTGGATTCAGTGTGGCGATGGGGTATGACTTTTTCAACAGGGCAAAG
>JAFGWT010000426.1 GCA_016937015.1 Deltaproteobacteria bacterium
GGGGCGTTGATGGGGAACAGCATTGTTCCGTCATACCCTCGAATGAGGCTGTCGCGAAAGTGCATAGCAGGTTTATCAGTGCCGTCAGTCCCAACTTGATTGGGAATCCAGACAGTACTCACAGGGTCCCCGCCTGCGCGGGGATGACGACTGGGGGGGGATGGGGTACATTCAGGGTCCCCGCCTGCGCGGGGATGACGATGGGGGCGCTTTAGACAGGGGCGTTATCGCTTAGGGCAGGTAGCTTTCAATCGCCTCGTACCACACATCCGCCATATACGCATACCCAGTGCCGTTTGGATGCACGCCGTCGGCCAGGGAATTGGCAGGGTAACTGGCGTGCATGTCCACCATGATGACGTGTTTGCCTGCCGCCTCTTTTTCTGACACGATGCCGGGAATGGCGTTGTTGAAACTGACTTCACTGCCGTTGAACGGAATGATTTTGGCAACCACCAGTAAGGCGTCGGGGGCGGTCTGAACAATGTCATCGATAAACGCAGATAATCTGCCTTCGGCGCCTGCAGCACTGCCGTTCATGTCATTGGTGCCAATGTGAAGCAGGATGATGTGCGGTTCGGTTTCCTGAATGGTAACACTGGCCGCCGGAAATGTCTGTCCGTTCCACGGATCGGTCATGCCGTTTTTCAACTGATCAATCGTCCATCCCGAATGGCCCACCTGATCTTTGGGAAATGGCGTGCCGTCGGACAATTGCCCTGGATCTTCGTTGTTTTGCACCCGCCCGACAAATGTGATGTTTTTAGTGGCATTGTGCGCCTTTTCGAATAGCGGGAATCGATATCCGCCATTGCCACCGCCCATTCCCCAGGTGATGGAATCCCCAAGGGGCATGACCCGGCAAACCGAACCATCCGTTGGACAGGGAGACCAGCTATCTGTATCGGTATCGGAGTCGGTATCGGTGTCCGTATCAGTGTCAGTGTCAGTGTCTGAGTCAGTATCTGAATCTGAATCTGAGTCAGTGTCAGTGTCAGTGTCTGTATCAGTGTCTGTGTCAGAGTCGGAGTCGGAGTCAGAGTCTGAATCGCTATCTGAATCTGAGTCAGTGTCTGAGTCCGAATCAGTGTCTGAGTCTGTATCCGTGTCAGTATCCGAATCAGTGTCAGTATCAGTGTCTGAGTCTGAGTCAGAGTCGGAGTCAGAATCCGAATCGCTATCTGAATCTGAGTCAGAGTCGGAGTCCGAATCAGAATCGCTGTCTGAATCGGTGTCAGAATCAGAGTCCGAATCAGAATCGCTGTCCGAATCCGTGTCGGAATCTGAATCCGAAGTGGTACTGTGGTTTGAATCCTGTCCCGCATCGCCAGTGTTGCCGCAACCGATAACCCAGATTGCAAGAAGCACTGCAATGAAAGCAGGCAGTGGTGAAAATTGTTTCATGAAGGCCTTCCTTTTTTTAAGATACCCCAAAAATGGTATCCGGAATTTACCGGACAGATTTGATGCAACCGGTATTTTCCAATGATTCTATCCCATTGTTCAATCTTAACTCAGAGATGCCCCAAATTTTTAAGGCAGTTAGAATGTGCTGTATCCGCACAAAACAGGTGGAAAATTCAGGGACTTTTTTACGGCCAATTTTTCCGGAATTAAAAAATGGACTTGAGAACGGATTGAACAAAACCCGCGTGGCGCCGGGCCCCAGCCGTATTGTGTTTTGCCCCCCAAAAAAACAGAGTGGCAGATATGCGAAAAGGGGCTGGATGTTCAGCTTTGGCACATATTTGATATGTTCGAAACGGGGCGTATCCACTAAGGCCCTGTAAGCGCCCATTCTGAAAGCCCCCATCCCGGCCTTCCCCCGGTGGGGGAAGGAGCCACTGAGGATGCCGAGTCGACAACCCATGCCAAAGCGTGGCGCATTGATTTGGTGCTGTTTGTTATTGGGTTGCCTATTGCCACTTTGAAGTTGAAGTCTGACTTTTTATTTTCCCAATTTAATTGCAGGCATGAGTACGGCTGGCATGGTATTTGATACCATTCAGTTTAGTTAGTTTTCGTGCCGGAATTCCGGTTTTAGAGCATTCAAAAAGCAGGGCGGTAGTTTATCTGACACCTTTGCGTCAATGACAGCGCTAAATTAAAGGGGGATAAACCCCGCATCCACACAGGCCCTGGTAAAAAAACAGCCATTCAGGGACGAAAACCGGTTAAGCACATCAACAGGAGGGCAAATGCATTATCACAGATTTGGAATGATTTTCGTGCTTCCACTTTTTGGAATGTGCATCATCGGATGCATTCGGACAATTGACGAAGAGGAAGTACGTGTTGGCGTTCTGGAAAGGGATTGTCCTGTACCGGCCCCGCCTCAGGTCATCACACTCGGGGCGCCGACGTCGCTGGAATATCCGAATGGTTCGCTTTGGATATGGGAGTGGCTGGTTACGCCACAGGGTGGCCTGCTGTCAAACGCGGCTGCATTTGTAAAAGACGCAAACGATGTGTGTACAAATGGGCCCATGCTTTTTGAAGATCAAAACGGCAGCCCGGCGCCGTTTTTGGCACTGACAGAAGAAGAGCTTGACGCCAATGCACAAGGGGGCGTTCAACTGTCTCTTCGGCCAACGGGCGGTTTTGTTTACAAAGGTGTGGGTTATTTATTTTATGAGCATTTGCACTTCTCCGACAGTTTTATGGATGTTGAGGTTGTTGGCCAGGGCATGTGCGTTCGTGCGACCAATGCCCAGGTGTGCGATCGGGTTGTCGTCAATAACAGCACAATATTGTGGCCCGCAGACGCGCCTTCCATGAACAGAGGTGGCATAGTGTATGGGAATACCGCGCTGATGTGGGGATGCAAAAATGTAGCGCACATGACAGACATCTGCACCCTCTCCGGTGCAGATATGACGCAACTGCTGAATCCGAGCGCCTGGAAATACTGGAACGGCCTCAATGGCGTAAACGGCTGGGTGGATGATGGCATATCCGCCGCATCTCTCAGTTTTGAGTTCATGCCTTTTTCTGTGTCGCCCTTTAGCGACGAAATACTCATCACCACACTGGATATTTTTGACGGCGCATTGGATGCACGGGTTATGAGCGACCCGTTCGAAGAATTTGATGACGCGAGACGGGTGACGCTGTTTCAGGCTGCACCGCCAGAGGACTCGCTTTTATCAGGGGGTAGAGTGCATACCGGGCTCAGTCGAGACGCACTGACCTTTTACTTTTCCTACGCTACCGACAACGCGAACGCACCTGGACTGCATCTGGCGCGCTACCGCTTTAATCACAGGGGGACTGGCGAATGAAAACGAATACTCATACAGCGGTTATTCTTTATCTGCCAACCGTTGCGCTAATACTCGTTTTAATTGCCGGCAGTGAAGCATGGGCCGAAGATGGGGTATCTGTCGAAAGTCAGCACGTGGCAAAGACGGAATCCAAACTTCATTTTGACTGGCTTGGCAAAGGACGGACCATTTCGAAAGGCTGGAGCGCATCACGGGACACATCGGTGATGACGATGAATTTTTTTCCAAGACCCTTCCTCAAAGGCGGTGGCGCGTTTGCGTTGATGTCGCTGGCAAACGCCTCTGGGATTTTGTATCTCGGATTTGAAGGTTTCATTGAACTTCTGGTGGACGGCGAAACCCGTGGCACCAATGCGGGGCTTGCGCCATGGGGAGACGGCTGGATGCTATGGCGGGGATCATATTCCTATTATCTGGCAGCGTCGAGTCAGCGTCTAATGTCGGGAATCTGCAGTCATTGTGAAGTGGAAGCCGCTGTGTCATATCGGCACGAAAGTGAACATTATACTGGCAGCAATCACGGTCCATGGGGGATAGATGCCACCCTGACACCCTATGTGGGCGATGATGTTATTGTCGACTTGGGCGTCGGTCAGTACGTGGGTCGGTGGTATTTTGCTGAACGGGTCACGGGGATGTGGTTTCTACCCGATGCGTCCAGTTACTCATTCGGTGTCGCGTCCGATATTCATGTCAGATGGCGCCAATGGCGTTTGATACATCCTTTCTTTTCGGGCTACACCGAATTTAAAAGCGGTACTGAATGGCGACATCAGCAGTATCCTGATGCATACCGGATTCGGGGATTGCTGGGAGTTGCGCTGCCAGGCAGTCTCGGCGATATACTCGTTTATCTGTCCGGTGACGTGGGACACCGCTACGGCATTCGCGCCAACATGGAAGAAGCCACCTTAGGTCTCGGTGTCCGCCTGTTGCCAGGCAAGTCGGAGTGAAACTCAGTGACGGTCCTGAAAGGTTTAAAAGCGTCAGGTAAAATGTTCTGGCGTCCGGTATTCCAGTGAAATTGACGGTCCATAGGCTCACCCATCCACGCCCCGTCACGAACACAACCAATCGATGAAATGCTCTGGACGCTGCCACATGCCTGGTGTTTGGGTCGCATCGGGGATTGTTGTCGTCAGTGTTGACCGCCGCATAGGCGGCTTAGAAAGGTGGAAGATACGAGGCCTGAACCTCCCACTTGATATTCAGTTGCATATTTACCAATATTGAAACGCAGGAATCCAGTGACCGCGCTGTTTAAAGTCTAAGTCGCCCCACACACATGGGGATGAACCGCTGGAACGAGTGGAAAATCCCTGTGGTTCCTTTGGGCATGTTGGAAACGTTAGAGCTGACGACGTTTGTATGGGGCAAAAAATATTTTGCCCCTGCGAGAAGCATACCGCCCGCCCGGGGTATCCCATTCGAACCAGGGCGCACACACGGGTGCGCCCCTGCAAACAAACCAAACAGTAACGATCGCAGGGGCGGACGCCGCTGCTCGAATTCAAAGACAACTGGACCGTATTTCTGAAATAGTAATTTTTTTTCATGTCCTTTACATCTTGTGTTCACGTATTGCGCCATGTATTTTGGCTCCATGCCGTTTGCCATTCATGAACTCGTTTATAGAGCCGTTGAGGCCGCCAGTGTTAGGCCGCAGGGAATCAAACTGCCGACAGCTGTCCCATGTAGGCGCAGAAAATGTAATGGATATCTTACTGTTCTGACCCTGGATGACACCATTGAGTGGTGCTGCCCTGAATGTGACGATTCAGGTTGCATCAGCTCATGGAAGGGTGGCGACAGTGACTTATCAGAATTCGCTGACGATGACCTTGATAAGCCAGGAGTCGAAGCGCTACTTTCACCATATGAGTATGCCCTCATCAATTTACCCTGTGGCGCAACACTTCATGCCCCAAGGCTGGTTGCCTCTGCTGTCCATGAACGTGGCAGAATTGTTCTTCGTGGATCATCCGACGAATTTGGCAACCTTAAAACGGGCATTGCAGAAGACCTGCCCAACATCAAAGGACAAAAAAAACGTGTTCTGAATGATTTAATCGCCTACCTGAGTGTGCTGGAGGCTGTTCAGCAATGAAAACCTTGCAAAGAAAAGCGCTTCTTATTCAGAATATCGAAGCTGGGCAACCTGTTCTTTAAGCAATGGCAGGTCTTTGGAAATGATGCCCCAGATGATGACGTCATCCACTTTGTCGTACCCATGTATGACCCAGTTTCTCAAATCAACAATTCTTCTGGCGTTGGTGATTTTGATGGTTTCATCCATGCGCAAAATTCGATTGGTCGCCTCACCGATTATCTCAAGCTCCCGCTCCACGGCCCGGCGAAGCAGTTTATTTTGGCTGTAGCGACCAAAATCTCTGTTGTCGCCCAGATACTCGAATATGGAATCTATCGCCTCGTCAATATCCAGCAGGTATTTCAGGATTTCACGCCGCATAGAGTAGCTGCCGGGTTTCCTTAACACTTTCAATGAAGTAGGGATTTCCCAGAGATTTGTTGGTGAGAAGGTCAATTTTGCGGCCCAGTAATTCTTCGAGACTTCTGTGCAATGAGAAATAGTTGTCGGTATACTTCTCTATGGAAATATCCTTGAAGGTAATGAGAAAGTCATAATCGCTGTCATCACCAAAGCTGTCCGTTGCGGCGGAGCCAAACACATACATCTCTTTGACATCGTGCAACTCACAAAGCCTGGCAATTTCGGTCTGGTGCTGCTTTAGCGTTTCAATCATTTTTACTGCCTCATCCTGATACAATGTATCTGATTTCCATTTGTCAGACAATGATTTGCACTGAAAACCACTTTCTTCTTTGTATATACCAGGACGAAAATGCTTTTATATCAATACGCGCTGGTTATGGTGGATTTCTTTTTCAAGTTGCCAATATATCGGTTTTTGCATCTATCCAATTCCCTCAACTGTGAGCCTGCCCGCTGATAGGTTTGTATCCGCCTGACTCCACCAATCCAGTTGCCAGGAAGATTGATGTGCGAGGGTGGGTGGACGCCGCCACATGCGTGGCGTTTGGGTGGGGCTGTTATGCCTGGGCCCTTTGGAGGCAATTTGAATGAGGGTCCGCCTTGGCCGACGGCATGGGCGCGGTCTTAAAATTTCATTCGGTTTGATTGATTTGGTATGATGACGCAGGCGTGGTGTGCATAAGGGATATGACGGGCTATTTGTACGGGGGGATTTATGGAAAGTGATACGTATGAGTCGCTGCTGGATGATATTTCGATTCTGTACAGGGAGAAGATAGGGGCGGGGATTCGGCAGCGAAATGAGCAGCTGGTGGTGTCGTACTGGGAAATTGGGGATCGTATTGTGACGGGCGAAAAGTGTGCGGGGATTACGGCGCGATACGGAAAAAGGTTGATTTCGCAGTTGTCTGCGGATTTGACGGCGCGGTTTGGCAATGGGTTTGGTGAGACGAATATATTTGAGATTCGACGGTTTCGTTTGGCGTACGACCGGAAGGAACTGCATCCGCTGTTGACGTGGGCGCACTACCGAACACTGATGAGGGTGCGGGATGCAAACTGTCGAAAGGAACTGGAAGCACGGGCGATAGCGGAAGGGATTTCGGACAGGCAGCTCAAAGGATTGGCGCGTCTGATCAATGGGATGTCGATGGCGAAGCGCAAAGAAAATCTGCTGACGCCACGGGATGGCAGACCGTATCTGTACAGGGTGGTGAGCGAAACGTTTAATGGGAAGACAACTGTTTCGCTCGACTGCGGCTTTCGGGTGAGGCGGAAAATGACACTGAACGGGGTGCGGCAGCTAAAGGACGGGGATTTGCTGCAGTGCACGAAATCCGAGGATGGGACGTACCTGTTTAGCAGGGCGACGGACTGCAAACCGGGTGAGCGCTACTGCTACAACGGGACGGTGCTGAATGTGGTGGATGGCGACACGCTGGTGGTGCGGGTGGATATGGGATTTGACACATTTATGGTGGACCGGTTTCGGCTGCGCGGCGTGGATGCGCCGGAAATGGATACGGAAGATGGTTTGCGGGCGACGCAGTTTGTAAAACGCCGGTTGAAACGGGGAAGTTTGGTGCTGCTGTTTACCTACGGCTGTGATATGTATGGCCGGTATCTGGCGGATGTGTTTTATTCGGGACCGAGGTCAGCGGAAAAACCGACGGCGGCATCGGGACGGTTTCTCAATGTGGAGATTTTGGAAAAGGGTGTTGCCGGCTTTTGGGATGCCATGCGGTGGGAGTGAGGGAGCGCTCCGTCTGTTCTTTGAAAATCGAGGCCACGCAATAGGAACCCATTGAAGATGCGCCAATGTGTTTCATTACAAAAAACAGGACACAGTCATTGCCGCGAAAGTGATAATCCAGATAGCACAGGACTGGATCTCCGCCTGTCAGGGTGTCGCGAAAATGTTTATTCGATTCATCAGAGCAGTCGTTAGAGCAGTCGTTCCCAACTTGATTGGGAATCCGGACAGTGCATTTACTGGGTCCCCGCCTCCGCGGGACGACGGATTTTGCTTTTCATGTTGCGAAAACAGCTTTTTGCGACAGCCTCCTGCGCCTCAAGATTCTACACA
>JAFGWT010000427.1 GCA_016937015.1 Deltaproteobacteria bacterium
ACAACTGGATTGCCGCCTGCGCGGCAATGACGGTGCGCCCAGGAAGTCAAGCAATACTTGTGTAGAATCATGAGGCCTGCGCGGGGAAGACGGCTGATGGATCATTTCAAGATATTGGGAGACGCCACTGGTTCCCCGCCTGCGCGGGGAAGACGGATTGGGTTACTCAAGCGCCTTGCTAAGTGTTCTATTTCGATGCTCTCCCATTTAGGGCAAATAGATTGAGCGGACACAGCGTACACTGCAGGGCTTTGTGTCCGACTCTGTTTCAAACAGCGCTGCTTCAACGTGCACAACAACGTGTTCTCCATCCAGGTGGCTCGATGTACAATACCATTCGGAATTCCTGGTGAGCATATTGGCACACAGGTCTGAATAGCCGCATGGAATACATTCTCTATCGCGCCCACTCAGTACGGTCAATTGGCACTCAAGTAATGCACGGTATTCATCCACACTCGGCAACCGAAATCCCTCAGGACAAACAGTTGCCACCTCCGGCCATTCCCAGACTCCGGCATCGCGAGTGCACTCTGAACCATCCCACACTTTTCCAATCGGACATCGCAGCCAGACCAGATTGCTGTCCGGCTGCGGTACCTCGCTCAAATCCGGTTCGGGCGACGCATCGATATATCCCGGGTCGTCTGTGTCTATGTTCTCAATAATGTCAACGATTTCTCCAACGCCTTCGCAGTCTGCATAAATGGCGTCACGGCTATCCGCTTCAATGCCTTCACCACACAATTTCGTTGAGGCACGTGGCTGCGAGGTCTCCTTTGGGGGCGGCGCCTGGGGGTGACTGCATGCGATTGCCACAACTGCAAACGCCCAGAGTGCCGTCATTAAACACATCGATTGATACCTGTCAGACATACTGCAATTTCCTCATGTTCAGCAGCTATTTAAAGGTACTGCCATTGCCGCGACATATTCAACAATCGCATTGTTTGAGGCTGGCTGCAATCTGTCACTGCTATCGAGGAAGCGCTTCAGCGTCCTGTTTCAAACTCGGCTTTGGTGCGGTCCAAATGTCCCGGAAAATCATCGTCCGTTCCTGGGGGGGGGATGGCGTCCCGGGTGACCTGGGACACATTCCCGGGCGTGTACTCCCCTTCGCGGGAGAAAACCCCCTTTTTCTCTCTTTTAAAAATTGAATTTTGCAGATCGCGCCGAAGCGCCGAAGGCACGAAGGCGGACATCGTCAAACGTTGCCCGCCTTCGCGCTGCCTCACCGTGCCCTTCTGTACTCCTGAGGCGCTACAGCGCGGTTTTGAAACGACGACATTTGTTAAATCACACGGTTTATTTATTCACGGATGCATGATCGGCTGGCACGTTGCTGTTTCAGCTCTTGCAATGACCCAATTAAGCGGCTATATTGGGTCATTAATTGACCCAATTATTTTATCTAATGGGTCATGATTTTGAAGCGGAACTGAAAATGACAAAATATATCTGGCAGCTGGCGAAGTGGCCGCAGTTTGTTTTCGATGCAAACGAGTTGCTGGTGTTGCTTGGCCGAGTGCGGCGGCTTCAGGGGGAGCTGCTGGCGCGGGCGCATGGGATGGGGTTGGAGGCGAAGGTCTCTGTGATAACCGATGAGGCGGTCACCACAGCGGCTATCGAAGGGGAACGGCTTGATCGCACGCGGGTGCGGTCTTCGGTGGCGAGGCGGCTGGGGCTTTCCACCGCGGGGATGCCGGGGATTGACCGAAATGCGGATGGGTTGATTGAGGTGCTGCTGGATGCAACGGAGCAGTTCAATGTACCGATGACGCAAAAGCGACTCAAATCCTGGCAGGCGGCGTTGTTTCCCACCGGTTATTCCGGCATGTACGAGATTCGGGTGGGGAAGTGGCGATACGGTGATGACCCGATGCAGGTGGTCTCTGGCAGGGCAGGGCGGGAGAGGGTGCATTTTGAAGCACCCCCTTCAGAACGGATTCCCAATGAGGTCAGTGCGTTTTTAAACTGGTTGAATCATCCTCCCAGGCAGATGGACGGAATTGTACGTGCCGCGATTGCCCATCTGTACTTTGTGACGATACATCCGTTTGACGACGGCAACGGGCGTATTGCCAGGGCCATTACAGATTATGTGCTTGCTGCGGATGAAGGCACCGGTCGCAGGCTGTACAGCATGTCGCTGCAAATCAGCAAAGACCGCGATCGTTACTACGAGGTGCTGGAGCAAACGCAGAAAGGCAACCTGAACGTCACGGTGTGGTTGAAGTGGTTTTTCGCAGCGTTGGAAAGCGCCATGGCGACATCCATTTCGCAGATGGACAAAGCCATCGACACCGGCACGTTTTGGGCAAGCGTGGCCGAAATACCTTTAAATGAACGCCAGCGACAAGTTGTCGCACGTCTGCTGGAAGCCGGGCCATCCGGATTCGAGGGTGGATTAAACAACCGCAAGTACGTGGGCATGACGAAGGTAAGCCGTGAGACGGCCAAACGGGATCTCGTCGACCTGGTTAAAAAAAGGATTCTGATTCCAACCACTGCGTCGGGTCGCTCTGTTGCGTATGAGTTGACCCGTGGCGGCACGGATGTGCCCCGGACAAAGCGACTCAAGCGGTCATAAAGCCCGTATCTGTACTGGCTTTTTCCCGGCAATTAATTGCCCTGCAGTTCACCAAACCAGCGGATGGCGTCCACGATGGCGGTGGGGGCGGCGCCTTTGTGATCTTTTTCGGGGATTTCCAAAACGGTAATATTGGCTGCCGGGGTGCCCGCCGCAATCATGGCCTGCTGGAACGCAACCGTGGATGACGACGGAATGTACGTATCCGCGGTGCCATGAGAAAGACGAATCGGGACCGTGGATGCGAATGGCGGCACGCTGTTCGTATCAAAGGCATTTTGCATGGCCAGCGCCGTCTCGTCCGCGGTGGTTTCTCCGGCTGCAACGGCATAGATGGCGGGCGTGAACAGTTGCGAGAGGTCGGTGGTCAAGCCGGCGTTAATGGTATCGGCATCTTTGGTGCCGTCAAACAGCGCGGGAATGGCGGCCGCGTAGGGCGCATTGAAAAACAGATTCAAATCCCCCGTGACAAATCCCAGGGACTGATACGCCAGCACGGTGTACGGCGCAAAATAGGGCATAGGATATTCGGTCTGGGAGACCATGTACTGATTCACGGCAGCGATATTGTATGGCCCGGCCCCTGCCGCCGTACCCTGCAATACCAGTGGAAAATCCGGGGTTCGCTCCAGCTGCTCGTGAAGGGACATGGTGGCATGACCTCCCTGAGAGTAACCCAGCAGGAACAGATCGCCGCTTAAACTGAACTGCAGTGCGTCGGTAGTGTCTTCATCCAGCTCCACTATCCCCTGGAGCATATCCAGCAATGGCGTTACCGTGGCCTCGCGACACAGGTAGGGGTGAACCAGCTGCGCCGACTCGCCAAAACCCAGGTAGTCGGCAACGGCAATCACGTATCCAAACGCCGCGGACGCACTCACCATTTGCATGGCCACATCCTGATAGTTTTCGGTGGGCGCCTTGGCTTTTACCGTGTTGGTGCCGTTTTGAAACGCCAGCACCGGAAGCGGACCATTGGACGCCGGAATTGCCACCAGCGCTGAAGCGAGGACGGGCGTGTTGTTGTAGGTGGTCTGGTAGGTCATGCGAAATACGGACACTGCACTGGTCAGACCGGAGGTCATCTGGGCGGCTTCCGGCACCTGCAGCTGCACCAGCACAAAGATGCCACTGACCTGGGACAGGGTCATGGTTTGAAGTGACTGAATTCGTTTGAGGTGCTGGGCGGTGTATGCGATGTCCACAATTTCCGGTGACGCACCGGTGTCGGATGCGGTATCGCCTGTGGTATCGTTGTCATCTGATGGCTTGCTGTCTTCGTTACACCCCGACAGCACGAGAAGAAACAGTGCAATTATCAGTACGAACAGGGTTTTATTCATAGTATCCTCTTTCTTTTTTTCCAGGTACGATTTCCTCTCGGCTATACGGGAAAATGGCCGGAGCGACAACGGAAAGATTGAAAAGTGATCCCAAATTCGCATACATAAGTGAGCTTGAGATATGATTGTGCGCAATGGATGCCAGCGACAGGATGGGCGAGGGGCCTGTGTTGCCCGTGGCATGAACGCGATGAAAGGAACATATTGTGGAGAGACCAGAATTTTCGGTGGTGATGCCAGTGTTCAACGAGGGGGCGCTGATTGTGCAGACAGTGGACACGCTGGTGGCTGCGCTCACGGCGGAGAGCAGTTATGAGGTGGTGCTGGTGGACGATGGGTCCAGAGATGATACATGGGCTTATATTGAATCCCTTGGGGCCAGATATTCTCAGGTGCGGGGGCTGAAGTTCACCCGGAATTTTGGCCACCAGGCGGCATTGCGGGCGGGCATTGTCCACGCGACGGGCAGCGCGGTCATCTCGATGGATTCAGATGGCGAACATCCGCCTTCGCTGATTCCGGCCATGCTCGAAAAATGGCGTGCCGGCGCCAAAGTGGTTCAGTCGGTTCGCAAGGAATCCCAAAAACTGTCCCTCAGTAAACGGGCCAGCTCCAAAGGCTTTTATCGACTGTTTTCCTGGCTGGCGGAAACCCCCATTCAGCCTGGAATGGCGGATTTCAGACTGCTCGACCGGGAAGTGGTCGACATTCTGATACACCACCCCAATGCCAGCGGCTTTTTGCGTGGGTTCATTCCGTGGACCGGGTTCAATACGGAATATATTGAGTTTGAGCAGGGACATCGGGCTGCGGGCGTATCGAAATTCACCACAAAAAAAATGCTGGGACTCGCTCGTTCGGGCATCATTGGATTTTCGGTCAAGCCGCTCAGACTCTCCATGGTGCTCGGTATGCTGACCTGTATCTTTGCTCTGGTCAATCTGCTGTACATACTGGTGGTGCGCATTTTTTATCCGGAAACCGTGGTTGCCGGCTGGGCTACCGTGACAGGTCTGATGGCGCTGTTGGGCGGGGTGCAGCTTTTGGTGATTGGTATCCTTGGAGAGTACATCGCCGTGTTATTTGAAACGGTTCGCAACCAACCGGTTTTCATTGTGGACCAAAAGGTGGGGTTTGAAAAACGGGCGTTGGAAAAGCAGGCGTTTGAAAAGCAGGCGTTGGAAAAGCATCTGCCGGCGTAACAAAACCGGAATTATTTGGCGTCTTCGGTGATGGGGACACCCGCGCCGTCACACGAATAAAAAGCTCTCCAGTCCGGGTCGGATTGGAGACCTCTGCCTTCAACCCAGTTGGCGGCCGCACAGGAGGGACGACAGCAGTCTTCCATGGTGGTGGTCTCGTACATTTTGCCAGTGGAGGCCTTTGACCAGAAACTGCTGTCATTTTTGGCCTGTTCGGCTGTAACAAGGCCATCCACTTCCGGTAACCCCTGGGGCATCAGTTTGCAGCCGGTCACGCGGGTGAGCGCTTCAGGACATTCAACCAGACGCGCATACACGGACCAGTTGGCGTGATACAGGGATTCCGGTTTGTTGGTCTGAATGCACGAATTGCGCGCGTATTCCGTGATGGCATCATCCGCGTGGGTGATCTTGTTGCAGACTTCCTCCACATGGGATTGACAGGCCTCTGACCCGAGGGATTCCTCAGTTACCCATTGATACTGGGTTTTGCACTCGGTCCAGTGGGTAATCGGTTTGACACCGCCCGAGAAGCCACCTTCCTCAGGGTAGGATTCGTAGAGATACTGGCCGGATGTGGATGTTTGCTGCAACCCGGGACCACACCCATTGTGAGCGCCAAAGCCACCGCCGCCCATGTAAATGTCGAAACTGTAGGGGGTGGCCGCTGTGTTGAAGCTTTGTGCAATAATCGGTTTGGGAATCGGTACAGCCGACGCCGGATTGCTCACATCATCCGGGTTCAGCTGAACCTGACGCTCGTTGTCCGGGCTGGGCCACGCGTAAACCAGCTGATAGCACTGGCAGCAGGTGCTTTGTGCCCCCTGGTCAATTCCCTGAGCGTCCACATCGTGTCCAACGATGGCATACAGATAATCTTCGTTGCCATCATCTTTGGCGGCCTGAATCATTGCCGGACTCATCAGCATGGTGCGGGGACAGATAAATGTGGTGTCCGCGCCAGGTTTGGATGTTTCATTTTCTCCGCAGGCATTGATGGTGTAGCAGACGCCCTCACAGGTTGAGGAGGCGTCTCCCGGGGTGCATCCCTCCACATAGTCCCATGCGTGACAAAAGCTGGGGGAGGGCAATTCGTAGTCAACGCGATCATCGGTGTCTGAATCCGTATCGGTGTCGGAATCGGTATCGGAATCCCCGTCCGTGTCAGAATCTGAGTCACTGTCGGTGTTGGTGTCTGAATCGGAATCCGAGTCCGAGTCGGTGTCGCTGTCTGAATCGGAATCCGAGTCCGAATCGGTGTCGCTGTCGGTATCCGAATCGCTGTCCGAATCGGAATCCGAGTCTGAGTCACTGTCTGAATCGGAATCAGAATCGCTGTCGCTGTCCGCATCGCTGTCTGAATCGGCATCTGAGTCGGCGTCGGTGTCCGAGTCGGCGTCGGTATCTGAGTCGGCGTCGGCATCCGAGTCTGAATCAGAATTGCTGTTCGACCCCTGGTTTTCATTGCCACTGTCGCCGCAGCCTGTGTTTATAAGGGTTGTTATCATTAGTAAGAACAGTAAACGAAATATCATGTGTATCCTCCTGAAATACGCTCACCTGACATCATTGCACGGATGAGACGCCTGCGACAAGTCCGAAAAATGGGGGCATGACGCTCTAATATGGGGCGCACCACCCTGAACCGACCAGATGAACGCCGCTTATGAGTTGCCATATGCGTTACGAATTGCGAAAAAAATGTCATAAATTGCGTGTCAACCGTCGGCGGCAGGGCAAAAATACTTTGCAGCGGTCCAATTCGTGTGGCAGTATTCATGCAATTTTGTAAAATTTCGAAAATATCCAAATAATAAAGGAGAACGGAATGAAAAAGGGAGTACTTGTCATACTGGCAGCCGCTTTCATGTTTCTGCCCGGGTGTATTGCGAGCAATGCCGCAGTCTCCCAGGGGAAAACGGCTTATGTCGTAAAAGGTCACGTGTTTGGGACCAAAATGTATCATTGTGACGCTACCTCCGGCACTCCGGTCTGCACGGTCGTCACCGAGCGTGAGCTGGGAGGAGGGCAATAATGAAGTACTTTATTTTACTCACAGTGGCAGTATGGTTCAGTGTTGGATGTTCATATGTGACGTCATCGGCGCCAACCACCGAGACCGTCAACGGGGATGTCTGGTATGTCAAAACCAAGGGAATTGGCGCCCTCGTTTTTGCAGCCGACATATACTATTGTCCCAAAACCGCTGGTTCGGAAGCGGCCACCTGTCAGCAGGCGACGATTGTTCAAAATGAAGGTGGCGGTGCGCAGGCGGATTTTAACACCGGGTATGCCGATCCCAACGGATTCGGCGCTCAGCCCCAAGGGACCATGCCCGCTTACGGCGCACCCATGCAACCGGGAATGCAACAGCCTGGTATGCCCGCACAGCCGGGAATGCAGCAGCCAGGGATGCCGATGCAACCGGGAATGCAGCAGCCAGGGATGCCCGCACAGCCCGGCATGCAACAGCCCGGTATGCCCGCACAGCCGGGAATGCAGCAGCCAGGGATGCCCGCTCAGCCGGGGGTCAGTGGTTCGGGTGAAGCCACCTATGGCCTGTAATTAGCGCCGCTCCACCGCTCGTTATATATTTTTCATTGAAAATACGTGATGTTCCGACCATAGTGTCGCCATGAGTGATTCAGCATCCTGGAAAAAAATTGAAGTAACCGAGAATGGCATGCGCCTTGACGTATGGCTGACCAAACAGTTTCATCAGCTGAGCCGTCGTGCGGCCATGGCATTTGTGCAGCAGGGCAATGTGCGGGTTGGGGGACGGTTGGTGGGGAAAAGTCATGTGCTAAATCCGGGCGATGTGGTGGAAATCGCGGCAGCACCGGCCAAAAAAAACTGGCGCCCGGTCGCCAACCCGTCTCTCCCCCTTGACGTGGTGCTGGAAGACGCCGCGTTTGTGGTGGTCAACAAGCCCTGCCACATGCCCAGCTGCGCCATTGATCCAACGGACCTTGATACCCTGGCCAATGGGATTGTGGCCCGATATCCGGAGTGTGCGGGAATTGGCGTGCGCCACGGGGACGCGGGGCTTTTGCATCGGCTGGATAATGATACCTCCGGCCTGCTGATTGCGGCCCGCAGCGTGCGTGCATTTAAAACGCTCAAGAGCATGCAGGACAATAACCAGTTCGAAAAGCGATATCTGGCGCTGGTGGCGGATGCGTCCCGGTTTAGCGCCCCGCAGACCATCAGCGTGCCGCTGGATGCAAAGAAAAAAGGCGGGCGAAAGATGAGCGTGGTCCAAAAGGGGCAGCGGGCGGTGACCCATGTGGAGGAAGTGATAAAAATGGGGGCATTCGGTTTGGTAAAAGTGTTGATATTTAAAGGGGCGCGCCACCAGATACGGGTACATTTGGCACACCTGGGCGCACCCATCTGCGGGGACGACCTGTATGATGGGCCTAAGGCGCCATTGTTGGACAGGCTGTTTTTGCACGCGTCGGGTCTGACATTTTTTCATCCAGTGACCAGTGAACAGATAGTGGTGGATTGCCCCCTGCCCACTGATTTGCAGCGGGTGATTGGCGCGTTGGGGTAAAACGGAAAGACAGATAAATGGCAAAAATAAAAGTGCTGCACAAAGTGGTGGCCGATCAGATAGCAGCCGGCGAGGTGGTGGAGCGTCCCGCATCGGTGGTGAAGGAGCTGATTGAAAACAGTATCGATGCCGGTGCGGACCAGATCACGCTTGAAATTGATGGCGGTGGCGTTGGCCGTATTCGAATACGCGACAATGGTGTTGGGTTTGAAAGCGACGAGGTGGAAACCGCGTTTTTACGTCATGCCACGAGTAAAATTTCAAATATCGAGGATTTGAACGCCATTGCGAGTTTTGGGTTTCGCGGTGAGGCGCTGGCGTCCATTGCATCGGTGGCGAAAGTGACAGTCCATACCAGGGTAAAGGACGCGGTGGCAGGGACGCGGCTGCACATTGAAGCCGGTGAAGTCATTGAAAAACGCGAAGCCGCGTCACCGGTTGGAACGGATTTTGAAGTTCGGGATTTGTTTTACAACGTGCCGGCCCGGTTGAAGTTTTTAAAAAAGGAGAGCACCGAGAGCAGTCAGTGCATCGAAGCGTTGGTGCGCATGGCGCTGGTTCGCCCGGATGTGGCGTTCAACGTGATTTCCAACGGACGAAAAGTACGGGAGCTGGTGAAGGTCACCGATGCCACCGAGCGGGTAAAGGCGCTGTTCAGTTCTGAGACACTCGCCATGACCGAAGGGGAGGAAAACGGTGTGTCGGTGCGGGCGGTGCTCGGCGCGCCGGAGCGGGCACGGGCGGGCGCCGGGTCTCTGTACACCTACGTGAACGGTCGGTACATTCGCGAC
>JAFGWT010000428.1 GCA_016937015.1 Deltaproteobacteria bacterium
ACCGGAACTCACAAATATGACCCGAGACTACGATGAATATTGACGGATACGCTCAGAATGGCCCGCTTAAGCGATCACGCATGTATGACACATGTTTCCAATTGGTTTATTGGTGATCGCTTTGGAACGCGGGCTCAATTCGATTTAGTGGTGGTCAGGAGAGGTGCTGGTTGGCTGACGGTGTTTCGTCAACGCTGGCGTCATTTGGCATTCTGAATTAATCACTCTCATTGAGGACATTCGATGATGTGTAGACTTTACCTTTAAGCCCTTTGTTTGGCAGGATGCGATCGTAAGTTGCGTGTCGGATAATTTCGAGAATCACCAGAACGGCGTTCACACCTTCCCGTTGCCACAGTTCTTTCAGGCGAAAGGGTATTTTTTTGTAACGGTCTTTTTTAGTTACAGCTAAAAATCGGTCTGCGGCTATCAGTATTTGTATCAGTCGAGGCGAAAATTCCGGCGTACGAATGCGCGGATCTCTAATGGTTATTCGATTGGGATCATATTCTTCAACAAAACCATTTGCGTGGCATATGTCGTATAGACGAGTACCCTTGTATGCGTATGCTGCTGCTATCTGATTGTTATCCAGTCCCAGTCGTTTGCAGTATTCAAGGCTTTCCCAAATCATCCGTCGGGTTTCTCCCGGTATACCAATTACCCAGAAGCCGGTTGTGGGAATGTTATACTTGCGCAGCAGCCTCGCCACTTCTTCGACTTTGTGGTAGTGGAGCGGTTTGTTAATGATATGTTTTAAGGTATATGCATTTCCTGATTCAATAGCGATATTTGCCCCGATGCAGCCACTTTGCTTCATTTTTGAGATGAGGGTTTCGTTCAGTGTCCATATGGCAAGTCCGCTTGGCGCTGCCCATTGAATGCCATAGTTTCTGGCTATCAATCCGTCAAATATTTTTTCGGCGCGTCTTGGGTTTAACGTCATATTGTCGTCTTCAAAATGAATTTCTCTGAAACCATATTTGTTTACAAGAATATCGATTTCTTGAAGCACAGACTCAGCGCTGCGCGGTCGGAATTTTTTACCTGAGGCAACCTGAATGCCACAAAAGTTGCATTTGAAAGGGCACCCGCGCGACGTAAGCATATTCACAGAGGGAATACGGCTTTCAAGCCAGCGACTGGTTGCCGCTACCTGGTACAGGGAGATTTTCAGCAAATGCCAGGCTGGAAATGGCAGGTCATCAATGTTTTCAATAAATTTCTTTGGATTATGCGCAATGGCGCCGTCTTTTCGAAACACCAAACCGGGAACGTCTGAAAAATCAGAATTGAGGCGCAGACATTGAACAAGAGCTTCAAATGGTGCCTCACCTTCTCCCGAGATAATAAAATCAATCTGGTCTGACTGAGTAAGCATTTCCTTTGCGTGTGACGAGGCGTGGGGACCGCCAACGACGATTATGAGATTGGGAAGGTACTCTTTAATCTTCTGACAAAGCCTGGACACAATGCCACTTTGGACGGAAAACTGGCAACTGATAGCCAATATATCGGGATTCTCAAACTGAATTCGTTCCTGAATCTGATTGTCAGGAACGCCCCAATATATTCGATCGCCTTCTTTGTGGGAGTGAGAGAATCCTTCGACAAGGGCGTCAAAAACAGACACTTCAATATCGGGAATCTTTTTCTCAATCCAGGCTGCGATGTATGCAATCCCTAATGGCAAACGTCGACTGGGCCGGTCAGAATGAGCCAACAGGATTGGCGGATACAAAAACAGGATTTTGCGAATGTTTTTTTTCACTGTTTGATCCAAAATGATTTACTGGCTTTTTAAACATGCCGCCTTCAAATTGTTATCACCATAAAAACTTTTGTGTTCCGCCATTTAATCCATTTCCTATTCTGCTTTTTGAATACTGAGCATCTGTTTCATCCACTCAACAATTCGAACGGATTTTTCGTGGGCAGTGGATTTCTGCAGATGCCATTGGCGTTTAAATTGTTCAATAGTCTGTTGCTGCTGTGCAACAGTCGACTCATTCAGGATGTCAGCAAAAAGACGTTTTGCTTCTTCAATCGTGTTAAAGTAAGTGCACACTCCCGCCTCTGTAACATGGGTTAGCGGTAATTTCATTGGCAGACCTTCGTTTTGCTGAGCAGGGGATATGTGGTACCATAGCGCGGTTTTCCTGTTCTGCATAATGGCGTCCCAAAGCACAGAACTGGCTTTCCATGATATGACGAGGGCGCTGGCTGATACCACTTCGGTGAGATGGTCAAGTTCAATGGACAGATTGGGCAGAATGCCATAAGTGCAGGCGATATGTCGGATAAGCATTTTGTATCCGTGCAGTTCACCAAAATCCCTTATTGCCGGGTGAATTTTCACAATCAGATGAATGCCTTCGCGGCAGCTGGACTGGCGCCAGGCTTCAAAAAGCGTTTTAACAAACTCAATTTCCATTTGTTGATATTTGACCATGGCGTTGGGGGTAGTAGGTTCACTCCAACTCAATACGACTGTAACGCATTTTCGATGTTTGGGAATTCCAAGGAATTGTTTGGCGTCGATTTCGCTGATAGGCAAACACGCAACGGAATTGTCCAGGGGAGCGCCCAGGGGGAGTAATTGAGTCACGTTGGCCTGCCGACGATAACGTGAAAATATATCTACTTCCAACTCGTTATCCAGGACAACATAATTACTTGCAAATCTGATATGGGATTCAAGTTCGGGATTACTGGGATAGGGGGTCAGGGCAAGCAGGCCATGCTCAATATGAACTGATGGAATTCCCAACTTCGCTGCGGCAAACGTGAACGGCCGATTGTAGTGGATATAATCTGCGCCAGTAACGACCATATCAATCCGTTGCTGCCTGACCATTTCAAAAAGCACCAGCGCTCGTTTTAGACTCTCAGCCAGCAGGGGTCGAATTTTTTGGAAGTGTTCATTCAGCAAATTCGCATCGGGTTGATGACCGATGGATTCCGCAGCAACACGGGCAATATAAGTTCGGTAAGTTCTCCATTGCGTCTGAAACTCATCGAGTTTTTCAACATCCCCTATTTCAGTGGAAATTTTCGATGTGTTAAAAACATTTTTGCCAGTAATGTTCCATCTCAAATCCTCATGCACAATGACGTTAAAGTGTTTGCACAGGGTTTGAATAAATGTCTGGTGTCGACCAGGAAAAAAGCCGAGCATTGGTACGAAGAGCGTATGCATCAGGCGTTCCCTTTGTCATTTTCAAGTTCGGCGCTGATGACTCCTGATAGACTGTTTACGCATATGGTATTCGCAAGCGACGCGAGCATGGGCACATCGTTGGGCGTGCTCAACGAAATATTGATGCTGTCTCTGAATCTGTTCAGTTTTGCCGCGGTGGCTTCGATTCTGGCGTCTGACAAAGATGCACAATTGGATATGAAATACACGTTGATGCCATTAAAATCCAGAACAAATGTTTGCCCACATGATGAGCAACTGACGGCACGGCAAATAATAAATGTCCCAACCAGTCGGACACTGAATTTTTTCTGACATTCGGGACAGCAGATTTCAACTTCATAATATACCCAGTCGCCCGCGTTGATTTTAATGTCGGCAATATCGGCGAGACCCAGGGGGGCATGTCTGGCATACAGGGTTTCACTGACAGTGACCATACCGATTTTTTCGCTCATTGATTCGTAATCAGTGCCGCACGCCATTTGTTTTACCAGTGTGTCATCGGCGATGGCCAACACGCCCTGTGGCCAAAATGTTTTTGGGGATTCCGCCATTTTTTTGTACCCATCATTTTCTAAAATGGATACCTTCGCAGGTGATGCAATGGAATTGACCGATGTGGAATGAAAACCATCATCATGATGAAAGCTTCCCATGGACAATGCTTCGGCTTTTGTGGGGTATGCAATAAATCGGTGTGCAATGGCGCGGCAAAGGCCGGATACGGATTCAGGGGCGTTGTGGAAAGACTGTGTGATGGAATCCTGGTTACCCGATTCAGACTTTCGCAGTAGAATACGGAGCCAAAAATCCTGATACAGAAGAATGCCTTTTTGTACATCCAACCTATTTTGCTGTTCCCTGTCATCAACCACACAATCGTTTAGGATTGGGGTGACCGAATCGCCTTCTTCGTTGTATCCAATGGTTGAGCCGATAGGAGCGCTGACCGCCTGCTCAATCATTTCGGGCGAACGAACCAGAGTATTAACAAAGTGAGAGTGCTCATTGTAGCTGCTTAAGAAAGCGTTGAGACGGGTACCACCAAGCGCCACCTGACAGGCTGCAATCGTATTGGCCAGATAAAATCCGTCGCAAATGACATTTACGTCCGCGAGTTGAAGAATCCGAACAATGTTTCGTTGCATGGAACCGCCCCATCCCACATCCACCAGTGCAATATGATTTTCGGATACAATTGATTTGAAATACTTGACAAAAAGACGCCTGGCGTCGGCACTGCGCTGTTCAACCATTGATTTGATTCGACCAGTGGTAAGATATGTAACCAGGGTAGATAGCATTTCAACAGATTTCACCTCCTGATTCGCGATGTGTTCAGGGAAGCCTGTCACTTTTTGATCGATGCCAAAGCTGTCGAACATTTCGGCGACGGTTCGGGCATAAATCCGTTCGGTGATATTCTCTTTTGTTGCCTCGCCAACAGATGCAAGGTGCACGGATTGGCGGGACACAAAAAATTCAACCACTTCAAGTTCAACGTTCATCGTTTTGGCACTGTTTAATATCAGCTTCCTGAGCAGCCGACCTTCACGCATGAACGCCAAAACTTTTTTAATGCCTCGCTTTTGAAATTCCTTCACGCACCAGTCGGCATAATGGGCCAGAAGTGGCCCAAGGGTGAAACAACCAGCATGAACAAACGCATTTGTCTGCGCGCTGCGATGTCTTTCGGCGAGAGTGCGTACGGCATTGATACCAACTGCAGCGCCAACGTTGTTGAACTGTTTTTCGACCGCATAGATGTGATTGCTGTTATCATTTGTTCGGTAATAATGATATCCTCTAACACCGGATTTGGTGGCGCCTGTTACATCTGCTTCAATACTGTCGCCAATGTGAAGCAACTGATTTGGGTTTATACCTAATTGCCCAATGGCATAGTTAAACAAAAAACCCGATGTTTTACCGTTGCCGTGCTCACAGGAGGTTGCCGTCAACGCAATCTTTGACCAGTCCAAACCATTTTTTACGGCAATTTGCTCAAGTTGCGCAGAGCTTAGGTACATGTCTGACAGAATGCAGATGCGACATCCGTTTTTATGTGCGAAGTGCATCAGACTTTCAACGTATGGATTAATGAAACAATACGATGACTCGGTTTCCAGTTCGCAGACAATTGCATCATTTATATTGGAAACAACATGGGGATAAAGTTGCTCATAAATATGTGAAATTGTCACTTCGGTAGTATTGTGTGACCAGAAACGGCGCTGCCGTGCTCTCATCTCTGCGGCACGGCGCAGTTCCTTAAACTGTTGGTCTGTAAACCCGGGTTGCAGCAGTTTCTTTGATTCGAGTTTGGTTCCTGTCGCGATAAACAAATCAGTTGGTGCGTTGCACAGGCGGCATACCAGTGTATCGAAAAAATCAAGCGACAATACCGCATCGGATGTTGTTTGGAGAAGTTGGCCAATCTCTGCCAGTGTGCTGTCCTGTTCCCATAGCGTGAGATCAACCGAACTGTTCGATGTTGCAATATTGCCTGTTTGTGAATTCGGCGAGTATTGCGGAACCTGTTTCCCTGTGGATTTTTTACGTTTTCTTTTTGCCAAAATGCGCTCACCTGGTAATGGCTGTTTGAGATGATGACATACTGCCGTTGTGATTTCAGAGTCTCACCAGTGCCTTCAATGCCGTTTGGTGAAACCGGAATACCCATGATTCAATTTTGACTCATGTTTTCGGAATCGCCAGTGTTTCTTTGTGTTTTCCGGATTCGCGTCGTTATCAAGGCAGACTACTCCATGGTGTGTTTGACGCTAATTCGGACACGGGCGGCTATTGTCTGGGGTGAATCGTTGCCCCGAAACGTCTCATCCAGCTCCTGCGCTGAGTACTGAATTCTCAAAAAATAATTATTATCGTCTACGGTGGCATACCTTACCGCGGGAATCACATATCCAACTGTATTGTCATGTCGGCAGACAATCTGCCTGTTTTTATCTCCGATAATCACAACGCCTTCAGTTGCTCCCAAACCATGTTTGGATGAAATCAAAGGCGACAGTGGTTCAAAATGTCTGATTTCATTATTTGTTAATGAATAATGTTCCAATTCCTGTCCGCCATTGTGAGTGCTGAAATATAAGGTGTGCTGGTCGAATGCAATGGGATTGACAGTCAGATGCATCGGTCGGATGATGCACGCTGTTCTACTGGGCAAAACAATTTTGTTTGTTAGCGTCAGTTCATGGGTATTGCCGTCATATTTGATTTGTTTTTTAACAGTCATTTCGTCTATGAGAATGCTGGTTTCAAGTACAATACAATCCTCACGCACAAATATCTGTGGCGAACATAATTGCAGGTCGGTGGATTTATGCGTCGCCAACTTTTCCACCACCACATGACCTGAGTAAAAATCCGCTCCAAATGCGATATCGTCATAGTAGCCGTGTTCAAGGGTGCCAATGATTGCCTGCTTATCAATGTCTGGAAACGCGAGCTGAGAAATAGTCATTCCCCGCCGCAGATTCAGGGTCATGTTGATGACATCTGATTCGATATGCAGCAGTTCTCCTGACTTTGAAACACGTACACCGTTATGATTGAATGGCAGGGATTGTTCACGTTGGGGGACCTCTGTTTTGGGCTGATGCACATATTTCGTGACAGTGGCGCTTAGCCTGCCAACGTATTCGTCCCAACGTGCATCACTGATGTGGGTTCTAAAATCGCTGGACCATAGATAACAGAGCTCCCTCCAGGCAGCCTCGTCATCGGTATCGGAAAGGCCGTGATAAATCCTTTGACATAGCGTATTAATATGTCTGTCGTTTCGGCCAGTCAGCGCCCAACGGATGATGTTGTATTTCTCCTGTTTTTTAACCGAAATTGGTTGCTGCGGACTCTCCAGTGCAAGCAAGTTGCCGGCATTTTTGCAGGTTTCCTTTAAAGGGGCGTCTATTGAAACCAGCTTGATTTTGTTGTGTTTCTGCAGCTGCTCAAGTAACTGTTTGATTGTCGCCCATTCATCATTGTTTCGCAGTGCCTCTTCAGTATGATAACGGCCAGGGCGATAGTTGAATATCTCAGTATCACCACTGTATAGCGCCATGTACCTGACCGTATTGTCCCGTTCATGTTTTTGAAGCCAGCTCATATAATCATCAAAGGCCAGTTCCGCGTGTACGAAGCGCTGAAATTTTTGAAATGAAATTGAGTTGCTCCAAATCACCTGTATCTGTTCCTTTAGTCCCCTGGCAAACTGATAGTGGTACTGATATTCCTTTGACCACTCAGAGTGATACTTGTACGGATTATTCCAGTCCAGAACCAGAGCGCAGTATCCGTGTTCAAGATAATGTGACACAATTCCGGGCGCGAAGGCCATTTCATTCACCAGTGCAATTGAAGGGCATGTATCAAGCAGCGACTGGTATATCTGCTTGCCAAGCTTCTGATTCCAGTGATTCACTTTCCATGGCACAAGGGGACCTATCAATTGCGTATACCCGCTGCCAATGAAAGAAATCTGCTTTGCCTGGATAAGTTTTTTCAGGTTGTTAATCCATTTTCTGTCAACTGCTGCAATCATTTCGAGAGTTATGGCGGGTGCTTCCAGTGCAATGGGAAATCCAGATTCGGCAAGTTTCAAAATGGGCCAGTAACATTTGTTAATAACATCAGCGTGTTGATATCTGTCGATTGACGAATACATGAGGTTCATGTGGAATAATGTGTACAGATTCAACATTTAGGAAACCTCAATACGAATATCGCTTATTGCCTTTTCCGCGTTTTTACGAGCATCTGAACGACTGTTGCCGTAGGCAATGACCATGCCCGCTCTTGCAGGATGATTCGAAATGGGACGCACGATGGAACCCGGTTGCACCCTTATATCGCAAAAGGCAATTTCATTTCTGTTCCGTACGTCTTCGACGCCCAAAATGTCCGTTACCGTGCCCGGTTTTGGAAATAGATATCTCTGACATATGTATTTGGAAAATCGAGGATTCAGTTCCTCTTCTTTAATGGCTTCATTCAGCGCCAGACGGATTGCAGCCCCCACAAAATCGACACCTGTGCTTAACGGTATCTCATGAGTGCAGAAATATCCGCCACTCAGTCGTGCGGCCAATTCAATTATCATTGGCGTATCGTTGTGAATCACAATATCGCCTTTCACCACTCCGTGATTGATGCCCATGCTTTTTGCGGCCTCAGCCACCAGTGCATTGGTTTTTTCCTGTATTTCGCTGGGTAGCGCACTTGGCAGGTCTCCACCGTCTTCAATCATATACGGCGCATATTTTTCTATCCTGTCGTAGTTTCTGTCCGCAAAACCCGGCGTGAATAAGCGACCATTCAGCACAATCGATTCCGTGCTTACCTGGGGGCCTTCAATATATTCTTCAACCATAACCCGGTTGGTTGGAGAAAACGAACGTGCCGTTTCGAATGCATCGACTAAACTGAGACCGGGCAAAATTCTTATGACTCCCCGTGCGCCGCGACTGTCTGCCGGCTTAATAATCAGTTGCCGATCATCCTTTGCTGACAGACGTACCAAATCGTCGGCGGACATAATCTGTTTGAACCAGGGAATCGGAACACCATCGTTCGCAAATTTCGTTTTCATGGCCAGTTTGTCGGAAGCCAACTGGGCGGCCGAAATGGGAATGCCCTGCAAATTAAGAGCGTTTGCGACACTTGCAACGGTTAGTGGTACATCTGATGCAACGCAAATCACGCCGTCAATGGGGCGAACGTTGCGGTGATAGTGCATCGCTTTTGTCACCGTTGCGTCCACATCGTATGTGTCAGCAACAAAAAAATCATGTGCGTACTCGAAACACGCAGCGGTTGGGCTTCCGTCGCTGACCACCGTATGCAGTCCCATTTCCTTTGCCCGCTGAACCGCGGGAACGGTTTCAATGCTTCCGGCGATAAACAGAATTGTTTTTTGCATACTATCCACAACTTTCCACAAGGCTATCCGTTAATGATTCGGTCCGCCACATTGGCTGCGCCCATACGGATTTGGTTTGATATCGATGCGATGGTTTCGTTTGTTGCACTTGATAGACACATATTATCGGCAGCCATCAGCGCAGTGAGCAGTTTTGTTTCATCAACCACATCCGGTGTTTTTGCTCCAATAACGCCAAGGCCGGCATCAACAAACTGCTGTGCGTGTGCTGCATGGTCGTGGTCGAGACACATGTACACGGCTGGCAACATCATGGCGGCAGCTTCGTACGCGGTGACGCCAAAAGCAATCACGGCAAAATCCGCGGTTTCCATTAGATTTTTAAGGTTGGCGGGTGACTGCACAAATTCCACTGGAATATTGAGATTTTGGGCAAGGGACATCAGCGCACCGGAATTTTTAAAACCTGGGCCCGTGACCATGGTGCAGGTGAACGGTGCTTTCAGCGTCAAGTGTGAAAGTGTTTTCAGCACTTTTTCTGCGTAACCGGCGGGGTCGCTGCCCCCCATGGATATCAGGATGCGTCGTGTATTAAATACCTGGCGTTTAGGTGGCGAAGCATACACGGGATTGATGATGGCATACTCATAGCCGTGATACACCGATGCGGTGGCATTGTTAAAAAAATCCTTTTCAAAATCAGGACAGGCCGGATAGAACGCCATATTGCAGGAATTTCGACGTTCGCTGCCATCGTCAATCACTACGGTGTATATTCCTCTGCCTTTTAGTTCAAGAATATCCGCAGCAGATATCGCATTCAATACATCGACGATTACGATGTCAGTATCGTCACTAATTGCATCAAATGCGCGTTGGGGCGCCTGAATGTGTTTTACTGGAAACTCAATGTCTATTGCTTGCGGCACTTCGCCGTCTGCGGCGACTATATAAATTGTGTTTGCTGTAGCATATTTGTCTCGCATAACGCTTGCCAGGGCATTTACTCTTGAGAGATGCCCATATCCCACCGACGTGCCGCATTCGCAAATGAATGACACTTTGCGTGCGGTTTCAGCCATTGATTTTTGATGCACATGACTGTTTATCAACAGCAATGCAGGGTCTTTGCGGAGCAGTAACACGATGTCTGGTATCTTTGCATTGGGTGCCGTGCATCCGAGCCGTGCATAAACGGTCTCCACAAACTCAATATCAGCAGGTGTGTCGACAGACATTCGCGCGCCATCGAATCGCTCAGAATCCGGCACATGAAAAACAGCATGAGAAACAAAGGATGGATTTTGTTTGAAATATCCGGTGACATGTTCCATGGCAACCGGATGCGTGGGAACTTTGGTTAGCAATCGCTGAAGTGCGGCGTAACTGAATACTTCAAAACCTTCGTGTATCGGTTTTTCACCCGGTTCTTCTGAAAAAAAATCGACGTTGGCTTCTGATAGCGTATCGTACATGCGGTCGATGGCTACCGGGTCCACAAATGGCGCGTCACCGGTAACACGGACCAGGTATTTTCCTGTGTAGTCGTGTGTTGCCAACGCGAATCTGGATAACACATTGGGCTCGCTTCCACGAACCACGCGAATTCCCTTTGATGCCACTGCATCGGCGAGACGTGTGTCTGCCTCTTTATCCGTTGTCGCCACCACAATCTCTGTGATGCGACGGCTTTGCTGCAATCGTTCAATAACGTGAAAAATCAACGGCTTCCCACAAATCGGCATTAACGATTTGCCAGGCAGACGAGATGATCCCATTCGTGCCTGTATAATGGCCAGCAGCGGTTTGCTCACGGTGTCCAGCCCTCTCTGATATGTTTGAGCGGGCGCAGACCGTCAACGGGATCGGCGCGCCAGTCTCTGTCTGGTAATTCAGCATCAACCGGATTTTTCACACCGTTTCCATCTGCCATTAAGCCTTCGCGAATCGTTCTTATGACGATGGCTATTTCGTGGGGTAGCCAGCAATGACCGGCCTCGTATTCCGCGCCGTCGCCTTCGAGGTCGAGATGAAACTCGATGACATCGCTGTGAAATCCAAACGCGGCGCGATACAGCACTGTCGGCTGCACAGTATGGTCAGACCAGCCGGCTTTGACATTGAACTTCTTTCTGAAAGTGTTGATAACGCTCAGATTGCATGCAGCGAGGGGAGTGGGATATGCGGACACGCATTGCAGTAACGTCAGGTCGGTGCAACTGTTTTGAGTTAATGTGGCTACCGCTTTTTCCACTTCGGCCATGGTGGCCATACCGGTGGAGAGTATCACTGGTTTGTTGGATTTGGCGCATCTGCTCAGTAAATCATCCCACAGCAATTCGTAGGAGGCGACCTTTAAAAAGTCCACGTGCGGTGCCAATTCATCCACGGCATTCAGATAAAAAGGGGTGCAGCCAAACTGAATACGCTTTTCGCGACAACGTGCAGCGATTGCCGGAATCCATTCGGGTGACAGTTCCCATTTACGGCGCCTTGAATGCTCCTCGCTTTGTGATAAAATTTCGGGTGCGAACAATTCGTCAATTTTAAACAGCTGGAACTTCACTGCGTCGCATCCCACCTGGGCGCTCACATCGACAAACTCAAAACACCGTTCCAGGCTTTGCTGGTGATTGCTGGACACTTCAGCGATGAACAAAGGTGTCATAGGTACTCCTTGGTAGTATAAAGTCAGTGACTCAAATTGATTACGGACCAAACCAAAAAAATTTTACCCACTGATGCGATTTTGACCCATTTGTGTTACTCATGTGTCGCATCATACATCCTGCCAGCGATGGATAAGTGCCCAAGTGTTTGATAAAAGTGGTTTTGAACGATTGACGCGCCAGAAAAACGCCGTAGCTTTTTATTGATGAACCAGCGAGCTATCAAAACAGAGTATGCCCGAAATCATTCACAGCAAATGCCCGATTCTATTCGGTTGAATCACCGTCTGCTCAGTACGTACAATCGTATTTGCCATAAATTACTTGGATATAGCCTGACGGGTAAAAATCTGGACCTCGGCTGCGGCGACCGTGGGTTTTCGGCTGCTTGTGAATCGTTGGGGATTCAATCCACAGGGATTGATTATCCGGAGACCGATTTAGAGTCGGTGGAATTGCGTGCAGACGACAAAAGTGTTGATTTTATAACGCTTAATGCGGTTATTGAACATATCGCCAATCCTGATAGGGTTCTTAGTGAATCGTGGCGTGTTCTTAAACGTGACGGTCTTATTTTCATACGAACGCCCA
>JAFGWT010000429.1 GCA_016937015.1 Deltaproteobacteria bacterium
ATATGGCCGACAGTGCAGCGAGGTTCGGGGGCGCTTCCAAGCCATCGGGGGCCGGGGGCGGCGATGCGGTGGTGGCGTTGTTTCACCGTGCAGCCGATGCGAAGTCGTTTACGTCACGGATTTTGGATGCGGGTTTGGATGTGCTGGACTTTGACACACATGTCCCAGGGCTGACGCGGGAAAAGTGAGTTTAAAAAAAGGGGCGGTTTGACATTTGCGTTAAACGTTTCAGATTGAAGAGAGTTTGGGGGCCGGGTTTAAAACTGTTACAGGAGCGTTTCCGGAGCTGACACCGTGTTGATTATTTTACTGCTATTGCTGTTGGGGGTGGGGTCAGGGCTGTTTGCCGGATTACTCGGTCTGGGCGGCGGTCTCATATTTTTGCCACTCACCAAATTTTACTACATCGATTACCTTGGGTACCCACCGGAGTTTCTGCGCATTCTGATTGCCACGTCATCTGCGATTATCGTGACCAATGGATTGAGCGCCACCGTGCATCACTATCGCAAGCGGAACATTGACACCTCACTTTTGCCTTACTTTATTGTGGCGAGTATTTTGGGCTCCCGTCTGGGTGTGCTCATGGTGGACAGACTCCCTGTTGACATTGTGCGCTACAGTCTCTGTGCATTCATGCTGCTCTCCGCCACGCGAATTCTGCTCAACCGCAATGTGCGTGAGGAGGACAGACAACTGGCGCCAAAGGAACGACTGCAGATTGGCGGCATCGGATTTGGGATTTCCGCGCTGCTCAGCATGCTGGGACTGGGGGGCGGCGCACTGATGACGCCGGTGTTAAATGCGGTCTATTCGCAGCCTATAAAAAAGGCCATTGGCACTGCCACCATGTTTACGTTCACAGTCGCCGGCACAGCCTGTTTTTATTATCTCCTCGAAACAGAGGTCCCTTCCCCCACCAACCACATGATGGTCGGATACGTTGATATCCAAATCGCCCTGCCAGTCGCCATTGGCGGCCTGTTTGGCAGCTGGATTGGGGCCAATATGCTGTCGCGAAGTCGGGTACAGACCATTCGCTATGTCTTTGCCGTATTGCTGATTGCCGGCGCAGCCAAAATGGCGTTCTGAATTTTCAGCTTCAGGATGTCACGATAATTCTTTTTGGATATGAATAACTCGGACTGGAATTGTGGAGATGCGATGACTTTTGAAATGGTTTTTTCCGTGATCACCCCCCCCTGAATACAGGCGCCTTATATCAGGCGGCAGGTATTCGGGACCGTCATCCATGTCACGCAGTCGTTCGAGTCGTTTGGGGTCGTCCTGCTGTTTTCCACTGCCAAGGGGGTGCTCCCGGCGCGCCATGACATCAAATGGGACATGGCACCAGGCACATTCTCCTTTTCCTCCGCCAATGGGCACCGGTAGCGGCGCATCGCATGACACGCACGTGAGCACGCGAATGTTGCGACTGAATACGCTCGTCTCAATGGCATCTGCTGTGTCCGCGCCACAGAAGGCACACACAACGGCGTATGACGCAATGGCACCGTTGCATCCTCAGCATCGGTAGAGTTTAATTTCGTAATCCCTGAGCAACATGGCAAACAGGATAGCGCACATCCACTGACAGACGCAACGGCGCATTGCCGTCTTCAGCAACCGTTCGCAACAGCTTCATGGATGGACGAAAAAGATGGCCCGGATTTTTTCAGAGTCGTTTCCACAGGCGTAATGAACGTACTCAATGCCGATTGACAAGTGTTGGTTTCCTCGTCATTCTGCTAAGCCATTTGAACCTGGTGATTTCAGCAACCCAGCTGAACTTTAATAGTTTTAAAGTGAGATTTATTCTCTTATGGACAAGGAATAAAGTTTACATGAATGCCAATCCATTTTTGACTTCAGAGAAGTCGGGGGGCAATGTGACCAAATCCACTGCATCCCAGATGTTCTTCGGGTTTGTTTTTTTTGCGGCCGGATGCGCAATGCTTTGGTTTCTTGTGCTTTCTCCCGTGATTCAGGTAGCGAAAAGTGACAGTTGGATTGATACGCCGTGTACTATCGTTGAGAACCGGCTGGATGAAACCGTTGACGACGACAACACACGTCTGTATCAGCCGGTTGTGCGATATCAATATCGGCTTAACGGCGTTTCGTTTGATTCGGACCGGATTGATTTTGGCCCGGTGAGCGCCACCAATATACGCAACGAAGCATCCACAGTGCTGTCCCAGTATTCCAGGGGCACGACAACCCATTGCTTTGTGAACCCGGAAAATCCCGCGCAGGCGGTGCTGAAGAGGCAAGCGGGACACCATGTTCTTAGGTGGCTTGTCGCTTCGCTGGGCATTATTTTCGTCATCGTTGGACTGAGCATCATCGTTCGAAACAATCCATTTCGGTCCTCTCAAAATGATTCGAAAAATCGTGAGTACGGCAAGATAGTGCTGACGCCATTTGCTCAGCGTCGCAAACAGACGATAGTGGGGATATTCGCCACCCTCTTTTGGAACGGCATCGTATCTGTGTTTGTTGTGTTCTGGCTGCGGGGACTGCTTGACGGCACTGCCAGCGGGGCATTCGAAACATGGGGGCTGGGTCTGTTTCTTTTACCATTTGCAGTGATAGGCGTTGGTATGGTGGTCTCGCTGTTGAAAACATTCCTAAAAAACTTTGCCCCGGCAGTGTCGCTGTCCCTTGAAAGCTGCGACTGGGTTATGGGCAGTACCGTGCGATTGCAGTGGACTGTTCCTGCCCATGCACAACTTAACCGATTTGAGCTGGATTTCATCTGTGAGGAATCCGTTACGTACCGCAGAGGCACAGACACCACCACTGACACAGAGGTGGTGGCCGTGTTCCCCATCGCCCGGGAGACGGGGCGGGTGCAATCGTCCGGCAGTGTTCAGTTCCATGTTCCAACGAATGTCATGCCCAATTTCGAATCGCCCAACAATCGCATCAACTGGAAAATACGCGTCGTCACCACAGGAGACGGACCGGATGCCAACGATGCATATGACGTTACGCTGCATGAAGGGAGCGCCCATGTTCGGTAACATACAGATTTTACTCTCCGGCAATAAAAACGTATACTCGCCAGGCGACACTATCGTCGGCGAAATCGTGTGGGAGCTGTCGAAGGCGCCCCGTCGTGTCACAGTCAGCCTGCGCTGGCGAACCGATGGAAAGGGCACAACCGACATTGGCACTGTCGTGGAGACACGCCCCGCACCAGCCCATGGCGCTTTTCTGGACTGCGACCGCGCGAACTTTGTCATCCGCATTCCGGAAACGGTACACCCCAGCTACGAGGGGCAACTCATCGCCGTTCACTGGGTGATTCACGCCACTGCAGACCTTTCCTTCTCCATTGATCCCCATGCTGAAGCAGGGGTGGTCATTTCACGTACCGGCGTGTCCCTTCGACCTGGGGGGTTGAATGTCGGTTGAACCCATGCGTCATGCGGCCAACAATCCGTTTCGCACTTCCAGGGTGGAATCCGTGGCATGGCATCCCTATCCGGATGAGGTCACATCCATTTACTTCAGGTGGATGAAAAGCAAATGGCGAGGCCAGGTGGTGGGTCATCATGGTGCCGGAAAAACCACGCTGTGTCAGCACCTCATTACACTCGCAGAAGCAGATGGTCTCTCAGTCCGCTCGCTTTTCGCCAACCGGCAGTGCACCTCATTGACACTGGCGCCCTGGCGGGAGGCTGCTGCCCGCCCGTCATCCGAAACTTTGCTAGTGAGGGACGGCATTGGTCACGTTCCTGGGCGCATCCAAAAACGCCTGCTTCGAAACACGCCTCGTCTGCTTTCGGCTTGCCACGAGCCGCTGGCTGATATTCCGATAATCGCCCGGTTGCAGTCCAATTTGCCGCTGTTGCAGACACTGACACGAGAGATGTCAGGTGACGAAGGTCTCCGCCTGCTGGGCACAGATGGCGGCGCGGCACTGCTGCAGAGCTGCAACGGCAATCTACGAGAGGTGTTTCGAAGGCTGTATCACCTGTGGCTGGAAAACGGTTGCATCTAAAGACCTTCTCCAGTTTGACCCGTTATATTTTTCAATCGCCAATCGCACCACTGGCATGGTGTTTCTCAATGCCGACAATCCCGTCTCGGCGCAATTGCAGACCGGGGACGACCCCATCACCGTCGTCTGGGCAAACCAAACTGCATGCAGTTCTGCGATAACGCGATTGCAGCAAACCTTACCGATTGCTGCTATGATTGCGCGCTGGCACCGCGCACCCTGGTGATTCTGCCTGGACAATCCATTACCTATGACTGGGATGGAAAGGTATATGAATATGATGCCGACCTTTGCCTGTGTGGATGTTACAACAGAAAAAAAACCCGTCCGCGGCAGCTATCGGCTTACTGTAAACGGATATTACAACGCCACCTGCAGCAATCCACCGTGCGACGCCCCCACAGAAAGCGGTCAGAACAACGACTATGTGGAGACTGGAACCCCCAAACCGTTTTTTACCGATTTGGAGATTCCTTACTCCGATACAACGTTCACCTCGGTGATTGAAATCTTCCGCAGCGAATCCTGCGACGACGGCACAGAGCCCCAATGTGATATCCCCATTCCCGTCTGTGACCCTGAATCCGAAATCATGGCGTACAAAAATAATTGCTACGCCTGTGTCAATCCCACAACCTGCGAAGCAGTTCTGCCGTAGCGGGAGCACTGGTAACCTTTTCCAGAACATTCATGAATAAACTTCCAGGTCCCGTTGTAGAGACGTATGCTACGTCTCTACGATATTGCGGGCGTTCACTGGTTTTGTTTCGAATATTGAAACTTGAAGCTTCAGGCTATCCTGATGCGATGCATCGCCAGTCTGCAGGTCGATTGCGTCTGACATTTTGCCCGGAGCGAAGGTCGCGCGATTTTGGGAATGCCGATATGGAAGTCCGCTTTTTAAATAATTATCGATAAATCTGCCTTTCCTGTGTTTCTGTTTTTCGATGAACCATTTGCCTGCTTGACCCTGCCTGGTTCTCCAGGCTAGCATGGCGCGATGCTGAATATATCACACATCCGATATTGTTGTCTGCTGCCGCTATTGCTGCTGTTGCTGCTCGTCAGAATCCAGCCGGTGTGTGCGCAAACGCTGCAGGTCGCTGCCGATGTGCAGTTGCAGATGACCTCGGTCCACGCCCTGTCGAGTGAGGCCGTTTATACCGTTACCAATACCGGCGATACGCCCGTGTCACAGGTTTCCTTTTTGCTGTATCCCAATCAGTATGGGGAACTGTCGCAAAACCTGCCGGTCTTTGCGCGGGAATGGATATACCCTTCCGGCTTCAGTCCGGGGGGGATAAAAATCACATCGGTCGCCACCGCAACCGGTGACCATCCGCTGAAAAAATCATTTCAGCCGTTTCAAATGGGAGAAGATCATATCCCCGGATTTATTATGACCGTTTTGCTGCCACAGCCTTTGGCACAGGCCGCACAGACGCAAATTAAAATCGGGTTCACGGTAACGGTGCCCACGCGCCGGGGTCGTTTTGGCTACTTTGATGGCGTCCTCTCCCTGGCGGGCGGATGGTTGCCTCGACCATTGCCGGTTAAAGCAGAATTTGATTATCAGCCCATTCCAATGGCGCTGACGCTGTCTGCAACGATACCCGCCGGTTTTGGCGGTTTTGCGGTCAACCGCATTTTTGTCGGACGGGAAAAGGCACAGCGCATTGAGGTTCACGGCAGTCACGTGTCTGAGGCGACGTTGGTGCTGATGGATAAGATGACGTATCGCACCGTGTCCAGGGACGAAGGCGACATTCATTACATTACCAACCGTTATGCCGGCAATGTTAACATCGATCCCCGCATCCGCATCAGCCCCCAAAAACGGCGTCAGGCAACGTCCGTGGCCAATCGTATTCGCCGCACGTTTGGCATTGTAGACGACGTGCGCGCGCTCTTTAAGCCGTTTGGCCTGCCAAAGCGGGATATGTTTGTATTGGAGATTCCCACCTGGGACAGGCTGTCTCAGTTGAGCGGGGATGTGGTGATTCTGTCGGACCGCACGTTTGAAGTGGTGCCCTACCCCAAAGCGCTGATGTTCCACGAAAGTGATGTGGCCAAAACAGTGGCCACTGCGATTGTCAGTGCCTCAACTCAAAAAAAGGAACAGGCCGCCTTTCAGTTTGTGGCCGAAGTCATTGGATACCATTTTCAACAGAGATATATCCAGGCGGCAAAGGCAAAGCGGGAGGAGCTGGCGCAGCTGCTTCGCTTTCTGGCGTTCAACCCCTATGTGGACAACCTGATTTACGCGCCGCAAATGCCCTTTGACCATGCGTATCTGCAGAGCATCGAGGAGCCGGATGCCTTTCGCGCCGAACTGTGGCGCACGCTGAATCAGCTGCCCAGAGGCAAACGGATTGTCGCCAAACTGACCGACCTGATGGGCAAAGAGAAACTCGATTCATTTTTTGATAACTACCTTAAGTCTGACACCCCGTTTTTACGTTATCTGGACACGCACATTGAAAATGCGACCCGGTTCAGGCAGCAGTGGTTCGGCCCCTACCCCAGAGTGGGGTACGCCCTGGGGAAAACCCAAAGTCGCAAGGCAGGTAAAGAATATGTGCACACAGTTGAAATCATCCAGAGCGGGCAGCCCATCGTCGAGCCGGTGACGGTGCTGATAAAGGATTTACGCAACGGCCAGACCCGGTTGCAATGGGACGGGGAAGGCACGCGAAAGACGCTGACGTGGCAATCAAAGGCGCGTCTCAAGTCCGTTCAGATAGACCCGGATTATCGTCTGGTGGAAACCGCCAAAGTTCAGGGACATCCGTTGAGCGACAACACCCGGCCTCTCAAACTGCGCCCACCGCTGCTCACGGATCTCCTCATCTGGGGCGATTCGGTGACCCGCGAACCGTTTATGCTCATATCGTTCAGTTTCAGGCGAAAATACGACATCTCCAATTCCTTCCATGCCACCGGGGCATACACACCCAGGCAGATAGGCGGCGATTTGAGTTACTTTCGTCATTTTGGATTTAACCGAACCCTGAACGCGCGCACCTGGTATGCCGGTCCACGCCTTGGGGTATACAAATATCTGGATGCCACCGCAACAGAGCCGGGACTGCACAAAAACAACCGATACACCGCCACGCTCGCGTCCATCACCATGCTGGCCGGCATGGATGAACGGGAGTTTCAGCTGGATCCCCAGTCCGGCAAGGCGTTTCAAATCAGTCTGGGATACTGGATAGGGAGAAGCGAAATCGAGGATACTGTGCGCTATGAAGATGGGCGCCCACGCATCATCAACGATACCGTGCAGCATGCCAAAGGGAGCCTGCGTCTGTTCAAGGTGATTCCGCTCTCTCTGGGGCATATTCTGGTGGCGTATTGCGGCATCAGTGCCGTGGAAGGCGAGCCGCCCGCGTCCAATCTGGTCACCCTGTCCCATCAGCAGATTCTGCGCGGCTTTGATATTGGGGAAACATACGGTCGTGTGGGCGTGTACGGTGTGACCGAATATCGACACACCCTGATTGGGAGCACCACGCTGCGGTTTCCCATGCGAACCCTGCTCAGTCGCGTACAGGGCGTACTCTTTACCGGCGCCGGTTCCGCATCCCGCCCACAGACCTATCGCTCGCTGTTTCAACCGGACCGCAACTTCATGGAAGTGGGCTATGGCTTCAGGTTTCACATGCTGTTGCTGGGCGCCGTTCCCTACCTGCTGGCCCTGGATTTTGTTGTTCCGGTTTTTCCCAGAGACCGTCGCTACACGCGCATCGACGAGGACACCGACGACGTCCAATACTACAGCCGCGCCCCGTTTCGGTTCACTTTCGGCGTCACCCAGACATTCTGAATCAACCGCCGGCGGAGATGCGGCGACAACACAAAGGTGCTTAAGTCAATAGATTCACCGCTTGCTTTTTCGGCATGCGTACGACCCTGTCACTGGATTCACTGTGCGTTCAAAAATTTTTGGGTCGCTTCTGCGATAAAGGATTCCATCTCTTTTATAAAGACTTTCGGCATCCGCCTGAGGAAACGGTCACTGTTATTTTTTGATTCGTTTTCGGTGTCCCAGGGATGGGTCAGCCGGATGTGATCCGACACCTGATATTGGGTGCCATCGTACAGATAGAGAACGATGGTTTGGGTGGGGGTCCGTCCTTGTCCGCTTCGAATACCTTTGTATATCCCAATGTCAATTCCAAGCCGGTTAATCTGGGTCTTGTCGTCGGTGCCATCCGCCAGCCCTTTCCAAACCTGCTTTTCGCTTGCGCGCATTCGAATACGCCAAATGCCATTGCTCAGAACGAAAAAGCACAGCATCAACGTGAAGACCGATGAAAAAAAGTACCCTGTTCGATGGGTCCCAAACTCAATATTGAGTTCCTGTTGCGCCGGATCGTTCAAAAACGACACCCAATCATCCTTTGCCTTTAAAACAGGATCCCGATAACTGAAAATATCATGAACTTTGATGTCCATCATATCAGAACCTGGTTGGGGGGCGGCGGTTTGCCACTCCAAATGAATGGAGTAATCAACGTATGACCAACGCTTTGCGCCCCCGCTGCTCGATCTCACCTCATTCTCCGAACGGTAAACATCCACCACCCGTATCCCATCGACTGGGAGTTCGTATGAACCGATTGGATACAGAAAGCCGCGACTTTTCACAATGCAGACGTTTTCAGACTTATTACACGAAACAGTGTTAATTCGGCCAAAAAATGATCCGCCGCCAACCCCCAGCGCGACAGAGACCAACAATGCCGGCACAAGCCATTTTTTTACATATGTGCGATTTTTGAGGATACGAGCCATTCTCTTCTCCCTTTCCATCTGATTGGTTTGCATGTTGAAACTATTGAGATTCCGGATAAATGTCCAGCGTTTCCAGATAGAACTATTGGGGAATATCCTGCTCAACCGATTTTCTCACCTGCTGCAGCACATTCATCAGTTCATCCGACTGGAACGGCTTTATCAGGCAGGCGCAAAACCCGTATTTTTCCGGTTGAGAGAGTACCGGGCTGTCGGCGTAGCCGCTCGACACAATGCCACAGATGTGCGGGAACCGCTGCTTCAGCTGTGTCATGGCTTCCAGTCCCCCCATACCGCCTTCAATGGTTAAATCAAAAATGACCACCCCAAAGGGCGCACCTGAGTGTTCCGCCTCAGTGAATCGGTCAATTGCCTCGGCGCCTGTGCTCACCGCTTCCACTTGCCATCCCAGTCTTTTAAGCAATTCCCCGGTCACCATCTGAAGCAGGGCGTCATCTTCCAAAAGCAATATCCGGTTTGACGCAATGCGTCTGGTGGACGGGCCGGGCGACGTCTGCGCGGTCACGTCGGGGGCTGCCTGAAGATAAAAGCTCACATCAGTCCCGGTTGTTGCTGTGGTCTCAATTACGATGCGCCCCCCGTGCTGTGTCACAATGGAATGGGCTGTGGCCAGTCCCAGTCCACCGCTCACGGTTCGGGTTGAAAAAAACGGATCGAATATCCTGTCCAGGATGCTGGCATCGATACCCGGGCCATTGTCGGCCACAGACAGTTTCACGTAGGCGCCGGGTTTGAGACCCATGGCGTTTCCGGACGCCACAGCGCAGTGACTCGCCCGAATAACAATCCGCCCACCGGACGGTAGTTCCTGGCATGCATTTAAAAGCAGGTTGGTGACCACCTGCCGAATCTGGTTGGCATCCGCAAAAACCATGGGTAAATCCGGCGGCACGATAAGTTCGCACTTTAGCTGGCGTGACGCGTCCGGGATTACCAGTGCCATCGCCGCTTCGCACACCGGCCCAATGGCAATGTTCTTTTTAACCGGCGCACCGTTTTTCGAAAATGTCAGCAGCTGCTGGGTCAGATGACGTGCGCGGTCAAACCCCGCTGCAGCCCGGTCCAGATAGTTCTGCAGTTGCGTCTGTGTTGTCTCCACATGTCGGCGGGCCAGATTCAGGTTGCCGAAGATTCCCCCGAGCAGATTGTTAAATTCATGAGCGATGCCGCCGGCCAGCACCCCGAGGGAATCCAGTTTCTGGGCCTGAAGCATGTTTTTTTCCTGCTCGGTTTGCGAGGTGATATTATGCACAGTTGTCAGTATGCGGATGCCAGAGGTCGCCGACTGCATGGGGATTTTTCGGATTTCCAAAACAACGGGGCTGCCGTCCACGTTGCGTCTGTGGGTGCTGCAATGAGGCAGACCGGTGTGCCGCACCTGTTCGTATTCCGCCTGGGCCCCTTCATTCAGTACAGAGGCGAACACATCGAACAGACTTCTGCCAATAATATCTGAATGCCCGTGGGCACTGGCAAACGCGATGCTCTGGGGGCAGGCAAGGGAAACGGTAAAATCGCCATCGGCCAGAAATGCGCCCGGAAGCGGCAATCCGGTGGTCATCGCCTGGCGCTTTGTGGATGCGGCCGGACGTATCGCCCTGATGCTGCAGTGATTTTTATGTCGCCTGAAAACATTGTCGCGAACATAACAACAGGCGAATGGATAAGCCACAAAAATATCATCAATGTGCAAGGCCGCGCACAAAGAAGGACTGTGCCACTGGAAGGTAAGAAAATCTGGGTGTTTCCGGCTTGTTTCCGGCTTTAAGACGGAGGCCCAGTTGAACGAAGTGGAAGGTCGACCCGTAAAAGAGAGTGGGGGGCAGGGTCACTGACCCACGCGGCGAGCGGTGAATGGCATGGGGGGATTATTTTTTATTGTCGACGATGTCCGGATTCCACATGTTGCCCGAAATGGCCAGCAGGTACAGGTTGCCCAGGTAATCGCCGTACCAGTAGTTGTCGGTCAGCTTGCCTGCCTCTGTCACGAATGCATCTACGACTTCCTGGGTATTGGCGCTGGCGCACACCGCGACACTGCCCACATGCGCTATATTGTGATTGGCGCCAGGGGATGACCCGTCGAGGTTATATCCGTCCTTGATATTGGCAACGCCAACATTGTTATAAAGCCAGGATGTCAGCTTTTCGCACCATGTCTCAATCTCCGGGGTGCCGTTCCACAGATAATCGATGCCGTGCTTAAATGCGGTGCGGATGGCGTCGAATGCATAGGTTGTGTTTCTCCCACCGGTATAATTGCTGCCATCGACGGTCTGCCAGTCGGGGACCAGACCTGTAACGGGATGGGCCGCCGCGTCGCGAACCTTGTTGGTGTCATCGGCCAGCTTGTCCCATCGGGTATCCCCCGTGATGTCCGCGAAATATCTGAAGAAGGCGGGCTGATAATACGAAATGTCAGTCTCGTGGCATCCGCCGTAGGGGCTGCCGCCACCGCATCCGGGGTACAGAGCCGTCACGCCGTTGCATTCCAGCAAAAGGACTTTGGCTTTGTCCAGAACAGCGCGTACTTTGTCGTCATATCCCAGAGTTGGCCATTGCCAGTGGGCCACCACCAGTCCTGCCGCCAAATCGATATCGCCGTCTGTGGCAGATCCCGTTTCGGTCACGCCGCTGCACGACACTGTCCAGTCCATCATCCCGCAGGCGCCACTCGATGTTTTGGTTTGATAAAATCCATACAGTCCGTCCACCGCCTCTTTGTCGCCCATGTATGCCGCGGCTATCATGGCAAAGCCCATTGCCTCCACTTTGACCGTCTGGGTATTATCGCAGGAGGTCATCAGGTTGCCGTTGCAGCTGGTGAGATATTTGCTTCTCCAGTTGTCGTAGGCCTGTTTCACGTGATCGTTCGAAACCGCGCTGGATTGCACCCCGTACGGGTAATCCACATTTTGCGGGAAGGGGTATCTGGGCTGGTTGGGATCGGCATCCGTGTCGGTATCGGAGTCAGTGTCCGAATCCGTATCCGAATCCGTGTCGGTATCGGTGTCTGTGTCCGAATCCGTGTCTGTGTCCGTATCGGAGTCTGTGTCTGAATCCGTGTCACTGTCCGTGTCGGAGTCCGTGTCGCTGTCCGTATCGGAGTCGGTATCGGTATCGGTGTCACTGTCGGCATCGGTCACGGTGACTTCCTCACCGCCGACTGCAATCATTTCTTCCAGACAGAAATCGTAGGGGATGTCATTCGTGTTGTGGCCGGGCACCAGCAGCA
>JAFGWT010000430.1 GCA_016937015.1 Deltaproteobacteria bacterium
CACGCTGGATCTCGCCATCTATGGGGCAGCGGAAGGCGCCCACTCGGTCGCTGCCATATTGCCGTATTATCTTGCCAGTGTGGAACACGGTGCGCTGGTGACCTACCTGTCACAGGTGGCCGAAACCGTCGATATACCGTTTCTGATTTACAATTTCCCAAGGCACACCCAGTTACAGGTTACCCCTGCACTCCTTGCGGACGTCCCTCATTTTGGTCTCAAGGACTCCAGCGGTGATTTTTCACTGATTCCCCACACGCCCAACTATTTTGTCGGCAGTGATCGCCAGCTGTTAAAAGCGTACAGCCTTGGGGCCAAAGGCTTTGTTTCCGCCCGTGCCAACGGACATCCCGAACTGTACGCCCAAATGGATACAGCATCTCAAATCGACCCGGAGAGCGAGGCTTCAGTCGCCCTCCATCTGAAAGTGTGCGATGTGTGCGACACCCTCAGCGGACCACAGCAGATTCATCTGGTAAAAGAATCCATCCGCGCCCACCTGCCCGGCTATCCCACCGCTGTGCGATTACCGCTCATCTGAATCTCTTTGAGACTGTTCAATTGAAAGCAAACGCTGCGGCGGCGCCTGCGGTCGCAGCGCATGGGGAGGGATTTACCACTTTATCAGTATTTTTCCCAAACCATCCGTGTCGCTGTAGCGGAACCAGTTGGCAGACGCTTCCTTCACAAGTTTAGGAGTGGCGTTTTCATCATATTCCCCGGCTTCCCCAATCCAGATGGACCGATGAACAACCACTTCATCGTTCACATTCGTTTTACTCGTTACGCATGCCACCACTCTGCCCATAAACCCTTTCAAATTAAGATCCGCGTCCGCACACAGGGCGGGCCGCTTGAGTTTTCCCAGTTTTGTTTTTTCAAATGCCAGGTCGCGCCCGTCGCCGTATTCACTCTGCAGCCCCGACCGGATAAATCCCACTGCCTGGTCCCGAAGCATCTCTTCTGCTTTGGCGCCATCCGCGCCCTCTGGAACAAGCGGTTTGATAATCTGTTTCAGATTCCCATCCGTGATGGTCACGTTGCCGCCGAAGGTGCCACATTCGACCTGGGCATTCGCAGTGACATACAAAAACCAGTCGTAATCCTGCGCGGTCACCATGATGGAGCCATCTTCCTCCTCAAACTGTTCACACTTGCTCTGACCGGTTGCTGCGACACGCTGGCTCACCGATGGCGTCGCGGGTGGTGGTTCGGGTTTGGATACCGGTGGCGGCGGAGAGGGTTCCAGATCTTCAGTCGCCAGCATTGGCGTTGTTTCAGGGGCCGGTTCCGCTGCGCCACATGATGCCAGACCAAACGAAAGACACGTCACACCACTTAAAAAAAACAAACATTTATTTTTCATCGCCTACTCCAATGCAAAATTGTTCAAAATTGATAATGCTGTTCTCTTTTCAAATATCCCCGGCATTCGACAGGGTCAAGCGGATAGATGGAAACCGTGCAAAAGGTGGTCGGAGTTGCCGTCCCAAAAAAAGAATAAGCATTTGTTTTGGTCATCAACTAAAAACGGTAAGCGCAACGCAAAAAAATATAAGGAAAGCAAAGAAAATGGTATTTGCAAAGCAATAGCCAACAGAGCCACTGTGCACTGCAACGCAGACGTCGTAAATGACCCAACGCAGTGTAAAGGAGTTATGCCTCAATGAGAATTGGTTGCACCATACTGTTACTGGCCGCCATAATGCTGGCGAGGGGCAATTCGGCGGGTGCCGCGGACAACTCCCTGGCACAGACAGCCAACAGCGGACAGCCTGTTGCGTCACCAACCCGTTTTAACGAATCAAAGGCGTTTCGCCTGTCGTTTTTCCCCACAGTGCTCGGCGCAGCGCTGGGTGGGACGGCATACGGCTTTTCTTTGGCCCACTGGGAAAAGTGGGGAATGGCCGCGCCCATTATTTCGTATTCGGCTCTGGCAGTGAGTCTTGGCATCGGTCCGGCCGCCGGATATTTGTATTTGCGCGATTATCGCCACGCCGCTGGGCTCGTCCTGTTACGCACCGCCATCCTCCTGGCACCTTTGGCGTTCAGCCTTGGCGTGTACAGAAATTCCAGCGGCGGCAATTGTGCAGCAGGGTCGGCTGCCTGCGACAGCAATGAGGCAAGAGGGGTCACCGCACTCCGGATGAGCGGCTTTTTCGCACTTCTGATTGGTGCCGCCATTGCCACATGGGATGTGGCAACCGTAAAAAAGATGGCCCGCGCGCTCAATAAGCAACAGCGCATAGACGTATCAGTCTCAATAACGCCAATGGCTGCCCCGGCCAATGAACAGCAGATACAGGGCGTCATGGGTTGGGTACACGGAAGGTTTTAGATTCATACCAATAGGAAGGCAAAACACAGCATGCATCAAAAATTTGAAATCCGGCTGGCCACTGAAACGGACTTGCCCACCATTTTTTCACTGGTTAAAAGTCTCGCGGACCATGTTGGGCTGTCACATGAAATCACTGCAACCGAAGACGACCTGGGTAACCACTTATTTGGAGATGCCCGATATGTCGATGTGCTGATTGGCTACGTGGAATCCTCCCCAGTGGCAATGATCATTTTTTATCCTGGATTTTCGACCTTTATGGGAAAACCGTCGCTGCATATAGAGGATTTCTACATCCGGCCGGAATTTCGCGGGTGCGGCCTGGGCACTGCCATTTTCAAATACCTGGTAAAAATCGCCGATAGTCGCGGATGTGGAAAAATTGAATGGTATGCCACAGAGTGGAATGAAGGGGCGATTCGATTTTATCAGAAAATGGGCGCCTGCAAACTCAACGAACGAAAACTGTTCAGATTATCGGCGGATGCCATGCGGGCTTTAATGGCATAGACCGCTTCATCCACTCAGCGGTCCATCAGGCTGCGGACCGTTTCAATCAGTGCAGCACCGCGAAACGGCTTTTGAATAAATGCATTCGCACCGTCATCCAGCAGCCGTTGAATGGCGTTGTCACTGCTGAATCCCGATACCAGAATCACGCGAACATCCGGTGATATTTCCTTCAGCCGGTAAAACACGTCGCTCCCTTTCATTTGCGGCATAATCATATCCAGAACCACAAGAGAGATGGCCCTGTGATTTTTCTCAAAAAACGCCAATGCCTGCTGCGGGTCGATATAGCAATGGGGGCTGTATCCCGCGTTCTGCATATACTCCCCGAATACCTCACAGACAGGTCCCTCATCATCAATCACCATCACCTTTTGCCCCGGACTGCTCACGGCCTCCACCACCTCACCCTTTGGTATCGCCAGGGCAACCTGACGCGGAGCGGGAAAAAGCAGATGGAATACTGTTCCCTGCCCTGGGGTGCTAATCACCTCAATACCGCCGTTATGCATTTTCATGGTGCCGAATACCGCGGCAAGCCCCATGCCCGTGCCGTGTCCGGGCTGTTTGGTGGTAAAAAACGGCTCGTAAATCCGCTGTATCGTTTCTTCCGTCATGCCAATTCCCGTGTCGGCAATGGACACGCGCAAATATTCACCTGGCTCCAGCAAAAAGGCGCCCACTTCATTTTGTGAGGTTTCCACGCGGAACATGTTGGATTCAAATGTCAGCTCTCCGCCATTGGGCATGGCATCCCGAGCATTAACCGCCAGATTAAGCAAGGCGTTCTGAATCTGGGTGGGGTCACCGTTAATGACCGGCGCAGCAGCGTTCAGATGATGGGAAATATGAATATCCTTTGAAATTGTGTGGGACAGAATATGAATCACTTCATCAATGACGCCGTGGATTTCCACGTCTACCATTGACCGCTCGCTCTTTCTTGAAAATGCCAGCAGGCGCTTGTTTAAATCTGCAGACCGCTGTGCCAGTGTGACAATCCGCGACGCGTACCGGGTGAGCTTTTCGTCGGTGGCGCGATAGCGCAGCAGTTCGGCATACCCCAGAATGCCACTGAGCTGATTGTTAAAATCATGGGCAATGCCACCGGCCAGTTGACCAATGGCTTCCATTTTCTGCACATGAATCAACTCATCCTGCAGCTTTTCCCGTTCATTTTTTTCGGCATCCCGTTGGACAATGGCGTTTTCCAACTCGACGATATATTGCTGTTTATCCCGATACAGGGTGGCGTTTCGAATGGCCAGTGCCGCAAAGTTGGCCAAAGTGGTTGCCATATTCGCTTCGGCTTCACTGACAGTGGCACAGGCATGGGTCGCGCCAACAATGAAGGCGCCAATCGCCTCATTGTCAATCAGCAATGGCACACAGTACAGGGTGTGCAGGCGCCGTTGATTGACCGCCAGCTGTTCTGCATTTGAAAGTGTTGCTTTCGACGTATCCGAAATCTCCAGCGGCTTTTGGGTCTCGATGGCTTTGGCAAGATGAGGATGGTCCTCCAGTTTAGCCACTCGCAGCTGTTCCGGGAAGTCTGCAGGCAATTCGGGAAACGTGGCATGAAGGCGCAGGGTTTGCGCATCCTCGAGCAAATAGATGGCCGCAGAACCCCAGTTAAAAAGGGACGATGCGCCATCCACCGTCTCCTGCAGAATTTTCTGCAGGTCCAGATTTTTGACCACATTGCGGCTGATTTTGAGCAACGTGGCAAGCGATTCGCTTTGCACGATGTCGTTCTGGAAAGGTTTGCCATTACTCATCTGGTCAATCCATCCTGCCAGTCACATTCAGGCTGCATCCAGGTCATATCCGTGTTCCGCAGCAACTGAAAAAATCCATTTTAATAAGTGTACAGTCAATGTGTACATCGCCCAGTGAAAAACCGCCATCCACCATTTTGATAAATTGCATAACGAAGGGATGTCTCGCAAGGGATACCCCCTGTTCCTTCAAACGGCATCATCGCTTTTAACTGACATTTCAACAAAACTGCGATATGCATTCCGTCATGAGTACACTTTCTGAACAGATGCTCCTGCAGAAAACGGCATCCATACATAACAAAATACTTGGACAGCTCTCCGGGCGTATCATTGGGCAACACGATGTCATCGAACAATTGCTTATTGCGTTGCTGGCAGGCGGTCATGTGCTGCTGGTGGGCGTGCCGGGGCTGGCCAAAACACTGATTGTAAAAACCCTTGCCGACACGCTCTCACTTCAGTTCGGCCGGATTCAGTTCACACCGGATTTGATGCCCACTGATATTACCGGGACTGATATTCTCGACACGTCAAATGCCGGCGGGGCCAGGGACTTCAGATTTGTAAAAGGTCCGGTGTTCTGTAATCTGCTGCTTGCCGACGAAGTCAATCGAACACCGCCCAAAACCCAGGCTGCGTTGCTTCAGTCCATGCAGGAACAATCGGTCACTGCCGGCGGACGGACTTACGAACTGCCCAGGCCGTTTCTGGTGTTCGCCACCCAGAACCCCATCGAACAGGCCGGCACCTATCCGTTGCCCGAGGCCCAGCTGGATCGGTTCATGTTTCAGGTATCGGTCAATTATCCAAGCCGCGATGAGGAGTTTGCCATTGTGCGCCAAACCACGGCAGGCCCTGAAGCGCCCGTGTCCAGACTGGTGAGTCCAACGGAAATTCTGGAACTGCAGCGTCTGGTGCCCACAGTGCCCTGCGCCGATCATGTTATCGCCGCCGCAGTGGATGTGGTGCGTCACACCCGTCCCAAAGAGAGCGCCATTCCCGAGATCCGTGACAATATCGCCTTTGGCGCCGGTCCACGTGCCGCCCAGATGCTGATTATGGCCGCCAAGGCCCGTACCCTGCTCAGTGGGCGGTTCGCCGTGGATATCGAAGATGTCCGCACGCTGGCCCATTCAGTGCTTAGACACCGCCTGGTGCTGAGCTTTGAAGCCGAGGCCCGGGGATACAGTTCCGATCGCCTTATTGACAGCGTGCTGACCGCCATTCTGTCATGACACAGGACCCTCGGATACTTCTGGATGTGGAGCCAGGCACCTACGATGCCATCTCACACCTGAAAATTCAGGTGGTTGCCGCCATTGAAGGATTTCTGGGCGGTGCGCACCGGTCTCTGCACCTGGGCCCATCAGTGGAGTTTTCCGAGCACAACCGGTATTCCCCGGGCGACGACATTCGCAACATCGACTGGAAGGCGCTGGCCCGCACCGATCGCTACTTTGTCAAAGCCCATGAGCGGGATGCCCAGCTCACATGCCTCATGCTGCTCGACTGTTCGGGCTCCATGGATTACCAGGGGTCCAGAACCCGATTCAACAAATTCGATTACGCCAAAATCCTTTTGGGGGCGCTCAGCCATCTGCTGGTGAAGCAGGGCGATGCAGTGGGCGTGCTGGGGTTTGCCGAGTCCCTCACGGTGTCGTTGCCACCCGGCGGTCACCCCGGGCATCTGCCCATTGTACTGGAGCGACTGGCCAGAGCGCAGGTTCAACCAAACCATCGCACCCGATTCGCAGACGTGCTGAAGCGGGCACAGTCCATCCTGGGGCAACGGGGAATGCTGGTTCTCGCCAGTGATATGTGGCAGATGGACGAAGAGGCGGGACTGATCCTGAAGGGGCTGGGACACAAGGGACATGACATTACCGTGCTGCAGGTGCAGAGTCCCGACGAACTCGACCTGCCATTCGATCAAACAGTGGAATTTAAAGGCATGGAGCGGGAACCAGGGCTGATTGCCGAACCGGCATTGCTTCGTCACGACTACGTCAATGCGCTTGCCAAAGAGCAGGCGCGACTGTCACTGCTCACCCGTCAATCCAGAGTGGATATGGTGGCCGCCCATACGTCCAGACAGCCTTACGAAGTTCTGGTGGAGTTTGCATCCCGCCGAAACAGGAGCCGAAAATGAGCTTTGGTTCACCATGGATGCTGCTGGGACTGCTGCTGCTTGCCCCACTCTGGTGGATACATTTAAAACGCCGGCCGCATCATACGGTGGCGTTTCCCACACTGTTCATATTGCAACGGGTGCTTAAACAAAAAAGAAAACAGTCAAGGATGCGTGAATGGCTTATCCTGTTACTCCGGGCGCTGATTGTCGTGGTGTTTACCGCAGCGCTGGCCCGACCAAGCCTCAATGTGTGGCGTCCGGGCGGCATCCGGTCCGGACTCCCTCTGTCTCAGGTCATTCTACTGGACAACTCCGCCAGTATGCGCCGCCGCATCAATATGCCCGGGGGGGGCGTTGAAACCGCGTTCGAGCGGGCCAGACAATTGGCCATTGCCGAGCTGGAACGACTGCGACCACAGGATTCCGTGGCGGTTATTCTGGTTGGCACGCCACCGCAGCTGATTACCGATGGCTTAACCACAGACAAGGAACACGCGGTGATGACACTGTCCGGACTGAATCCCGGATTTGCCGCAGACGCGTTGGATGATGCGATACTGAAAGCGGAACGACTCCTGTCGCAATCGTCATCCGCACAAAAAGAGGTGCTCCTCATCAGCGATCTGGCCACAAAGCCGGTCTCTCCAAATACCCTTAAGAGCATGCAGGCGCTGTTTCGGGTAATTGGGGTACTGCCCGATACATCCACACCGGACAATGCTGGAGTGACCAAGGTATCGGTGGTGCCATCAGGTGGCAGGGAAGCCAGGGAAGTAACCATTCGGGCAGAAATCACCAATTACAGCAACAGCACGAAAAATATCGATGTGGCACTGACGCTGGATGGCAAACCGGCAGCCAGAGGCATGTTGAAAGTGGCGCCCGGGCAATCCGGCGTCAAAGCGTTTCACCATCGCTTCGATGAAAAGGGGATTCATTTTGGACATGTAAGCATCGGTGAAGATGTGTTTGACGCTGACAACGTCCGTTATATGGCCACCAATGTGCGTCGCTCCATTCGCGTTCTGGTGATTAACGGCGACAGTCGCCCCGGTTCGTGGATGGATGAAACCTTTTATCTGCAAAAAGCGCTGGATACCCCCATCCCTGGCGAAGTCCCCCTGCATACTCAGATTGTCACTCCTGAAATTGCCCGAGTCACGCCGTTGGACGGATTTGATGTGATATTCCTCGCCGGTGTGGGGGACATCTCGCCGGGACTGGGAGAACGTCTGGTTCGTTACGCCGAAGAAGGTGGCGGTCTGTTTATCTCTGCGGGAAACAGAGACCAAATCAACTATCTTAAGGCGATCATGCCTGCGGAGGTGGACGGGATTCGAACTGCGGATCGTCGCAAATACTTTGAGGTCGGTGCAGTCAAACTGTCGCATCCGATTTTTCAAACCCTCAAGGAACAAAGCACCGGTCTTGAAAATGTACACGTCAATTATCACCTGTTGCTCAAACCCAATCCGGCGGTGCGACGGGTGGTCCTGATGCAGTTAAAGGACGGCTTGCCCCTGCTACTGGAACGACAGGTTGAAAAGGGTGCCGTGCTGCTGCTCACCACCACCATTGACAGAGATGGCACGGACCTGCCAATTCGGCCTGGATTCCTGCCACTGATTCAGCGAAGTACCCGGTATCTGTCGCGAAGTCTTGAGCACAGGGAGCCGCGCGGCATTGATGCGGGCAAATTCATCTCTCTGCCTGTGGTGGAGGGAATGCAAAAGCTGATCGTGTTGTCACCAAACAAAAAACGGACTGTATTTATGGCAGGTCGACTGACCGGTCAGGCGCGCATTCGCTTCAGGCAAACCAATATCCCCGGAGCATACCGGGTCTGGGCGGAAATGCCAGAGTCCGGTGGTCTTACTGAATTGCAATCCTCGGCGTTTGTGGCCAATATTTCTTCCGCCGAATCGGACCTCTCCCGAAAAATAAAGGAATCCAATGAACTCAATCGCGACGAGCGAAACATGTACACCGCGCTGAAAGGGAAACTGCCTATCTGGTCGTACCTGCTTATGGCCGGCATATTGTTGCTCATGCTGGAAGCCATCGTGGTGGGCATCGGATTACGCAAATCCCACCGCTTGTAATTGATTGTGTTTACAGACAGAACAGGATGGGAATCGGCAGGACGGGCAGCCCTGTTGCAATTACAAAAAGTCCGAACAGGTACAGTGAAAAGCACAGTGACAATGGGCCTTGTGCTGCCTGACCAAAAACAACAAATCCCGGGCGTGTCTTATGGCATCCCGTTCAGCAACGCCTTTGCCTTTGCCGCTTCTTTGGACTGGGGCATTTTTTCGATAAGGTATTTCAGATGAAAATTTGCCCCATCCCTGTCCCCCAACTCATTGAGCACCCCTGCCAGGTTGAGACGGGCTCGGGCATACGCCGGATCTGTTTTCACAGCGCGTTCCAACGCTGCACGCGCTTTTTCCTGGTAATGCATTCTTTTATACACCACACCCAGATTGTTGAGCAGCCCCGGGTCGTTGGGGTACATGATGAGCTGTGTTTCAAGCACAGACAACGCATCGGGAAACTCGTCCCGCTCAATAAGCATGCCCGCGAGGGCTGCCGCCATCTGTAAATTGTCCGGACGTCTTCTCAGCGCTTCCTCATATGCCTTACGGGCCTGGTCGAACCGTGCCGTCGCCCGATAAACCTCCGCCAGATTAAAGTACACGTCGGCGTATCCCGCCTTATTTAACAGAATTTCATTAAGCAAATTTTCCGCTCTTTTATAATCACCGGTTGCCCGGTACAGGAACGCAAGATTATTGTAGGCCACGGCCCGTCCACGCCGGGCTTTGGCGGCGACCTTCCTCTGGTACACAATCGCTTTTTCGTACTCACGCCTGGCCACGTGCAACAGCGCTCTTGATGACAGAATATGATAATCGTCCGTGTTGAACTTTTGCACCTCGGCAAGGGCCTGCTCCGCCTTGTCCCACTGTTGTGTATGAATATAATGGGTGGCAAGATTGCCATAAATTAAGGGCGCCGAAACGGATTCAAGCGTTGTGCTGTAAAAGACCTCGTTGTTTTTCCAGTCCTGATTTCTGACTGCGGTTTTCACGCCCGGAATGACAATGAACATCCCGGCGAGAACAGGTAAAAAGCGACGCACCATCACTGGTGCGGATTTGCGTTTGAAAGTTTCGGTCACTGCTATGATTGAAAGTGCGATAAACGGAAATGACGGAAAGTACAGGAAGCGTTCAGCCATCACCGCCCCCATATCTGCCGGTCCCGATGCTGAAAGCACACCGGCAATGGGCAACATGGCCACCAGTGTCATCCAGACAAACGGTCTGGCTGCCGCAATCCGTTTTGAAAGCCGATATGCCCCATAACTCAGCCCCAAAAGCGCCACTGTGCCCACATACAGTCGAACGTCAGAAATCCCGGTGATAAAAGGATTTTGAACGTAGGCACTCTGGTCAATGGGCAGAACGAGCCAGGAAATATAGCGTACAATTGTAAACGGCGCGGTGGCCAGTTTGGCGAGCAGCGAGACATCCGTTCTCTGATACGGCCCAGACACATCGGCGATGACAAACCGGAGTATCAGATACATCGCGATCATCGCAGCATAGGGCAGGAGCGGCAGAAAAACGCGCGTGCGACCCTGCTTTTCCATCTGCAACCCAGCGATGGCTATCCAGATAATCACCACCACCGCCGGCTCCTTGGCCAGCAGTGCGGCAAAGAAAGCCAGTGCCGCGGCAATTCGCAGCAGCAACATGTATTTTGACTTAAAGGAACGAAAATGCGCCCACATGGCCAGCATTCCCAGCACAAATGCCAGCACATCGGTTCGCCCCGAAATCCACGCCACATTTTCCGTGTGTATGGGATGCACTGCGAAAACGAGCGCCGCCCACCACGCTGCGTTTTGGGAAACACGCAGTTCCACCAGCACCACCGCGACGAGAAAAGTCGCTGCAACATGCAAAACGATATTGGTCAGATGGTATCCAAAAGGATCTCTTTGCCAGATGGCATAATCGAACAGATAAGTCAGCGATACCAGCGGCCGATAGTAGCCATATGCCAGATCCCACTCCTGATGCCCGAAAAAATCACTGGTGAAAATGGTGTTCAGATAATTAAACGATTTTACGGTGTGGTCTTCCAGAATGAGATAAAAATCATCCCACACAAAATCCATCCCGGTGGTGTTCGCATACACTGCCGCCGCGACGATCCCCGGCAGCAGCCAGTATATAATGGGTATTTGCGGGGAGTCTGGTGTTACGGTGGAGTGTTCAGATGAACGTGACATGTCGCCAATATCGCTCATTATCCGGCGTCATCAGACGCCTGGCGGTTCCTTATCGAGGGTGAGGGTGGCTGCGGCGGGTTTAATCTTTGAGCCCACAAACGCATAATATGTGATGTACAGATAACAGGCCGCGGGAACGAGAAACGACACCTGAATACTGACGGCATCGGCCACTGCGCCGGACAACACAGGAACCAGAGCGCCGCCCACAATGCCGACACACAGTGCGCCGGACCCCTGGGGAGTATGTCTGCCAAGCTTCTTCACGCCGAGGGTGAAAATTGTGGGGAACATAATCGAGTTAAAGAAACCGACCGCCAGGATGGACCACATGGCCACCGGCCCGGACACCATCACCGTGATGAGCACCAGTGCCACCGTGCAAAAACTGAAAACACCGAGGGTGCGGTAGGGATCATTTTTACCAAACTGGAAGGCAATCAGATTGACCATTGAAAAGCCCCAGAAGACCGCCCCCAAAGCGACGTCTTTGGTGAGATACCATCCCACCAGAAATGCGCCGGCACTGACCACTGCGGAAGTAATGAATTTTTTGGTTTTTGTTCCCTCTTCAGATAGCCACACCGCGCCGTAAAAACGTCCGATCATCGCGCCGCCCCAGTAAATGGCCACATACTTGGCAGCTGCGGCATGAGATAATCCCGCGACGTCCGGTTTCTCAAAAAACAGAATGAGAAAAGAGCCGATGGCGACTTCAGCGCCCACGTAAGCGAAAATGGCGATAACCCCAAGATACAGATGTTTGTAAGCCCAGGCGCTTTTGTGAAGCTGATCAAACCCGTCATCGGAGACTTCGTCCCCATCGGCGCTGCCGCCTGTAATTGTGGGCAGTTTAAAAAAGCCGATGAGCACTGCGAGCACCACCAGCGCAGCGGCAAGCAGCAGATAAGGGACCTGAACCGCTTCGGCCTTTTCGAGGGATGTCATGCTCTCGGTGATCACGGACAGAATCAGCCAGTTGCCAAACAGCGGCGCCACCGTGGTCCCCAGCGAATTGAACGCCTGTGTCAGATTGAGTCGGCTCGAAGACGTTTCCGGGGTTCCAAGGATGGTAACAAACGGATTTGCCGCCACCTGAAGCAGCGTGATGCCGGCGGCGAGAATAAAAAAGCCCGTGAGAAAAAGGTTGTAACTCTGCATGGACGCAGAAGGATAAAACAGCACCGCGCCAAGGGCGGCAATGCCTAAACCGATAATAATACCGGTTTTGTACCCAACCTTTTTAACGAGCTTGCCGGACGGCACGGAGCAGATGAAATATGCGGCAAAAAACACAAACTGAATCAGCATGCTCTGGGTATAATTCAGTTTGAAGATTCCCTTGAGATGGGGAATCATTATGTCATTGAGGCAGGTAAGAAACCCCCACATGAAAAACAGCGACGTCAGCACTGTTAAAGGTGCAGTGTAATTCTTCTTTTCAGACACCATATTCACAGTCTCCTTCTGTATCCCGTAACGTATTGCATCGTATTGGAAAATCCAGTCCAGCGCCGGTCGTGTCCGATAATTGTTCGAACACAAAGGCACCCAAATGTAGGTCAAAAGCAATTTAATGTATATTAAAAAAAATCCGGGCAATGGACCTGGTTTCGAGCGACGCAGAATGTCACAATATCTCCGCTTCAGGTATCTTTTATTTTTGGGGGGGCAGCACGTCTGTCACACAGTCACAGGACGAAAATCCCCCGCTGTGCACGGATTCCCGTATCATATGCTCTGAAAAAAGATGGGTCCAAAAGCGATACACCTCCACACCGTCCCTCTCTGACACAATGTGCTGGTACAGAATTACGTTTTCCTCCGGATACGCAAATGACTCCGACAGCGCGAGATACCGCTGATTGCACCGAAATCCTCCCTCGCTCATCTCCCAGTTTTTGGGCGTCCGCTTTTCATTGGCGCGATGGGCATTGAGCCCATCGAAAAATAATTCAACCACGCCCCTGTGGGGGTGCGGAACCATTTTGCTTAGGAAAGTTTCATAACTGTTTTTTATTGTCAGACTTCTGTGGCTGATGCGCCCAGCAAATCAACGAAGTCGAAGCACTGCTCCGACCGGACACGACTTAATCAACAACAAAACGGCCTGCGACCAACCCAAAAACCACGCCGGGAGGCCACAGTATACGGGGAACAGGTATCGGCAATTGGCAATTTGTGATATGAACTGTTAAACGTTTTTTTAGGAGACAGTGATGCAACAACTTTTTTTCTGGTTTTCTTTCTGGCTTGTGGCCCTTGCAATGCTGAACTTGACCGCTTGCGGCGACTCGAACAGCCCCCAGTCTGACAGTGATGATGAGGGATTCACGGACAGTGATTCCGACACGGACAGCGATTCCGATTCAGACAGTGACTCGGACACCGACTCAGACACGGACACGGATTCCGATACCGATGCGGACAGCGATTCTGACACTGACACTGATTCTGACAGCGACAGCGATACGGATTCCGATACCGATTCCGATACCGACAGCGACAGCGACACCGACACCGACACTGACACTGATACAGACACCGACACCGATACGGACAGCGACACCGACACCGATACGGATTCTGATACCGGCAGCGCCGACACGGCATCCGACACAGCCACGGACAGTGACACCGGGACTGACACCGGACCCGAGGAAGCGGTCACCTGTCCATACGTGGCGCCGGACCTTCCCGCGACTTTCCCCAATGGATGGACCAGCGGTGAAGTGACCCAGTTTATCGATAATGGCGCCTGGACCTGGTACAACGATGAACGGGTTCTGGTGGATGTGGAAGGCGGAAAAATTGTTGTCAGCGCCGCCAACTCCAGAGCCGGTATTGATGTTGTCATTCACGACATGGCCTCAGGCGTGAATGAGAAGAAAACTTTGGGATCGCTCAGTTATGCCGATGACCACAACAACTGTGGTATGGTGACCACTGCGCCTGGAAAATATTTTGCGTCGTATGCGCACCACAACAAGGAGTGTGACTCGTATTGGGCCACATACGATGGCAGTTCCTGGAGCCCGACCGTTACGCACTCGTGGGGGCCACAGGGCTGCCCATGGAATGACAGTCACGTCACGTACAACAATGTATGGCGACTCAGCGCCGAGGATGGTCGTCTGTACAACTTCGTTCGGTCGGTGCAAACCAGCCCCACCTTCCTCTATTCTGATGATAACGGCGCCAACTGGACCTATGGCGGGCGACTGACAGCAAGTCCTCAGGTGGGCTATAACGCCGGGTACTACAAGTACTGGGGCAATGGCGTTGACCGCATCGATTTCTTTGCCACCGAATCCCATCCGAGGGACTCCAACACCAGCGTGTACCACGGATATGTGAAGGATCATAAATCATACGACTCATTTGGGAACGAGGTTGACGACAATATTTATGACGCCAATTCGCCCCGAATTCAGGATTTCACAAAAGTATTTGCCGCAGGCGACATGCTTGGCGGCGTTTCGATGAAACGCCTGTGGAATTTTGACGTTGTGCTTTACGACGATGGGACTAACGCTGTGCTGTGGCAAGGCCGCGAGACTGAATGCGCGGCGCAGGATCTCAGCTGTGTGCCGAAGCATCATATGGCATATTCCCGCTTTGATGGAACGGGCTGGAAATCCACTCGTCTGGTGAAGGGCGGGCGGACCCTTTACCGCGACACCAGCGGGTGGTGGGAAGAAGACTATCTGGGCGGCGGCGCACTGGACCCGGATAACCCCCATGTGATTTATCTGTCCACAAATATAGACCCGCGGGATGATTCCACTGAATACCCTCTCTATGAAATCTGGAAGGGGGTCACCTGCGACTATGGCGCGACTTTCGAATGGACACCGGTGACCATGAATTCCCCCAACGAAAACCTGCGTCCGGCCGTTCCCAAATGGGACACCCAAAATACCGGCCTCTTCTGGTTCCGCGGCAAATACAATACTGCGCAGGTATTCACGACCGAAGTGGTGGGCATCATCACCCAGGCGGATTGACCCGACCCGCAACCTGAAATCCTTCAAACAACGCCGTTCGGTACCATATTACGTGTCCCGTGTCTCCAATCGGACTTGCTGACAGTTCATAATAATGTTTGTGATTACCGGGGATTGAGAGATCCCATCAATTGGGGATGCTGCTGAATGTAAAGTATATACGTTTCGTATGGCGCACCAGGGGGAAGCTCACCCTTTTCGACCGCCTGGGTCAGCGTTTTCATAAGGTCCCCGAGGGCTTTTCCGGGGATGAGACGCAATTCCTTTATAATCACCTCTCCCAGTCCCTTGGGCAGGGCTTTGGGTTTGGCGTCTTCCTCAATAATCACAGCTGCCCGCGCTGCCAGCAGATTTATCTGACGCAGTCCGCGGCGCACTTTTTCCTCATACTTGCTGGTAATGTCTGCGCGACAGAGATCCAGCAAATCCTGCAGCCATGGCCCCGCATCTCTGACAAAGCGGCGCACCGCCGACTCGGTCCAGTCATCCTGGTAGGCGGACGCCCGA
>JAFGWT010000431.1 GCA_016937015.1 Deltaproteobacteria bacterium
ATTGTGGTGGCCAACCATCCTTTCGGCGCCGTTGAAGGAATTCTGCTGCTCGAAACACTTTTGCGCATACGGGCAGACGTAAAAATTATGGCCAATTCGTTTTTGTCCATTTTTCCGGAACTCCGCAGACACAGCATTTTCGTAAATCCCTTTAACACCATGGATGCGCACCGGCAGAACATCAACGCGCTCAGGGAAGCCACCCGATGGGTACAGCAGGGCGGATTACTGGCGGCTTTTCCGGCAGGAGAAGTGTCTCATTTCTCCCTGAGAAACGGCTGCGTCACCGATTCTGAATGGAACCCGGCCGTGGCCATGATTGCCATAAAATGCAAAGTACCGGTAATCCCCATTTTCTTTCATGGTCAAAACAGCGCAACATTTCAATTCAGCGGCATGTTGAGCCCAGCGCTCCGCACCATCCTGTTGCCACGGGAACTGTTCAATAAAAAAAACGCGAATCTGAAATATCGAATCGGCAAGCCAATTTCGGTTCGTAAAGTGACATCGGCCAAATCCAAAGAATCCCTGACCGCGCTCATGCGTACCCGCACCTTTGCATTATCAGCCGCAGGCCATTCGCAAACAAACGAACAGACTGATAAACGCCATCAGGCAGCTATCATTCCGCCTGTATCCCCCTTAAAGATCAGCGCGGAACTGCATAGCCTTCCTGCTGCGCAAAAATTGATTTCTCATCATTCCATGAGTGTGATGGTGGCGTACGCCAGACAGATTCCATCGGTGATGACCGAAATCGGACGTCTTCGGGAAATCACATTCCGAGCAGCGGGTGAAGGCACCGGAAACGCGATGGACCTTGATCAATTCGATGAGCACTACCAGCACCTTATACTGTTTGATGAAGCCGAAAGCCGAATCGCCGGCGCCTACCGACTGGGCGCGACAGATCTGATTGTCCCACGGCATGGCTTCTCCGGATTATACACCAATACGCTATTTGCCTTTTCCCGAAAAATGAAGCAGCAACTGGTTCCCGCTCTGGAACTGGGCCGTTCGTTCGTGGTGGCCGATTATCAGCGCAAGCCCCTTTCTCTGGCGCTGCTGTGGAAAGGTATCGGGCAATACGTATGCGCCCATCCCCGCTATCGGATTCTGTTTGGGCCAGTTAGCATTTCGGCTGAATACAAGGCGTTATCACAGCAGCTGATGATGGCGTACTTCAAGCGCATTTTCGCAACCCCCGATGCCAGGCGACTCATCCGCCCCAGGAATCCAGTGAAGCAGCCCCTCATCACGCGATGGGACATGGACAGCGTGCTGCGTGGCCTGCACAGCGAAGCAGACCTCTCGGCCCTGATTTCCGAAATCGAGGATGACCGAAAAGGAGTGCCCATTCTGCTTCGGCAGTATCTGGGACTCAACGGCAAAGTATTGCAATTCAATCGCGACGAACAGTTTTCCAACGTGGTGGATGGGCTGATTATCGTGGACCTTGAAAAAGCCAACCCGGAGGTCCTTGCCCGCTACATGGGCAAAGCCCAGGCTGCCTGCTTTCTCCGATATCACCGGAGCGAAACCTGCTGCGACGCCTCGTAATGATTTTTAAATGAAGTGATTTCCGCTCGAAAGTCTCAGGGGAGGGTCTTAAAAAGTTAAAAGCAGTCATTTTATCGTCTTGCGATTGCGCAGCAAGGCAAAAACACTGGGTTCATTTGTGCGGATACTTTCGGCGTCCTGGCCATCCAGCTCATCGCTCTCACTTTGCACAATCGCCTTAAGCACGAGTACGATGACGGCAGATTTTTGGATGGAATTATTCTGACCGCGCTGACATTTTCTGATGCAATCCTGGTAAGGAAAATGATAAATTGGGCACAAATACATCACGTGCAATCGAAACAGGCCCGGATGCCCGCGTGGTGGGCACAGGAAAGCCGGCATCTGTTCAGTTAAACAGAAATTAGGGTTCGGAATTGGATTATGAAGCAGGTTGGAATCATCAGAACATTGAAGGGGCTATGTTTTAGCCGTTTTTTTCGGGTCGCGTTACCAATGCTGCCCGGGCTGTTATTCGTGGCCGCTGCCACCTATGGCTGTGCGGATGGGAATGGATTGGATGACGTTATCATTCTGGAAGGGGATCGTGATTTGCCGGCAGAGGCGCTCCAGTCTGAAAACCCAAATCCGGTTCCTGTCGAAATTCAAACAGAGAACGACTACGTGGTGCTGACCCGCAATATCTCCTGTGGTACCGAGGCAATCGCGGTGGAGGCTCATGAAGTCGCCTTTAGCACCAGTGGCGTCGACGGCCCCTGGATAGACCTGCAAAAGGTGAATCCGGTTTTTGAAGACGACCAGGATTTTCAGATTCGTGGCATCAGGGGGGAGATTCCCCCGGACAACGTCAGAAGTTTGAGAGAAAACACATGGTACCCGATTCGGGTGTGGTTTCCGGCGCTCGGCGACTACCTGATTGAGCCCAATGGCATCTGTTTTGGCGCCTGCCCAGTGATAGTCCAGCCGGATACAGAGTCGGATACGGACTCTGACACCAGTTCCGGCAAAGATACGACTGCTCAGGATACGGAGGGCACAGCCTACAATCCAGCGGTGGACGATCCCATCGAGCTCACGAACAATTCGGGGAAAGTATACCAGGCGGAATGTGCCTTTGGGCCCAATATGGGAGATTGCTCCGGTGAATCGGTCGTCCCAGGCAATGCAGTGAATGATGATGAGCCACCGGTTTGCCTGGACCCTGATACCTGCAAAGTTGTCACGAATATCGTTCCTGGGGCATACATAAAAATTGACGATCTTACGATGAGCAATTATCGCAGCATTTATATTGGGCTGGCATCGGGAAATCCGGAAGCTACTTTAATTGCAAGATTAAACAATCCCCTGCAGGGATATACGCTGGGCGAATATCCCGTGTACACCGGTGACTCGGCGCAATTCAAGGTGTTTCACTTCGCTTTGGACTTTTCGTCTATTCCCTTGTCCGGGGCTCAGGGAACGAACTCATTTTTGCTGATTGGTGGCGAAAACGCGGATGAGAGTAACAATGCCAACATCGACTGGCTGGTACTCTCCGACGAACAGGTCGGCCCCTATGATCCGGACAGTTGTGAAGCGCTGGAAGACTGCATACCAGGCTGCTGGGACTGCGCATTGTATGATTACTGCACGCCACAGCGGCAAATCTGTGATGCAAATCCCGAGTGTGGGGCCATCCGTCAGTGCGTTGAGGAGGACAACGCCGGCCTTATCGGTAGCTATACCGACGATATGGTGCCCTGCATCGCTGCCCACCCCGACGGCCAGAGTGACTTTGAAGAACTGGCGTTTTGCATTATGTGCAGGGTATGTCAATCCGGATGCCAGGAATGGGGGGCGCGCTGCAACCAATAGCACTTACAAAGGGACCGCTTACAAATGGTCTTTACAAGTTAAAAAGCAGTCATTTTATCGCTTTGCGATTGCGCAGCAAGGCAAACACACGGGGTTCATTTGCGCGGATACTTTCGGCGCCGTCATCATCCTGAACATCGCTCTTGCTTTCCACAATCGCCTTCAGCACGAGTTCGATAACGGCAGATTTTTGGGCCGATATTTCTTCCGATGTCAGCATTCTCAGAATTAGTCCAGGGACAAACTATTCAGAATCTGTGTCCATGGAAATCCACGTCGCGGGGCCAACAGGGTTTTCGGTTTGTATGGACAGGAGGAGGGACTCGGTCTCAACCGAAGTCGTCGTACAGGATGTTTTCGCGCTCAACACCCAGGTCGACAAGCATGTTGGTGACGGCGTCGTTCATCATGGGGGGGCCGCAGAGGTAGTATTCAATCTCTTCGGGGGCTTCGTGGTTTTTGAGATAGTTTTCGTACAGCACCTGATGAATGAATCCCACCGGGCCGTCCCAGTTGTCTTCGGGCAGTGGCTCAGAGAGCGCCAGATGCCAGGTGAAGTTGGGATTCTCGGCCTGCAGTTGATCAAATTCGTCATCATAGAATGACTCACGACGGCTTCGGGCGCCGTACCAGAAGGTCATCTTTCGATTTGTCCGAATCCGTTTCAGCTGATCGAAAATATGCGAACGCATGGGGGCCATGCCTGCCCCGCCGCCGACAAAACACATCTCTTTATCGGTCTCGCGGGCAAAAAACTCTCCATATGGACCGGAGATGATGACTTCATCCCCAGGCTTCAGATTGAAGATATACGAGGACATTATCCCTGGCGGCACATCGGGCTTGCCCGGAGGCGGCGACGCAATACGCACGTTGAGCATGATGATGTCCTTTTCCTCCGGATAGCTGGCCATGGAATATGCCCGGGTGGTCTCTTCGGAAACTTTGGACACATACTGCCACATGTTGAACTTGTCCCAGTCCCCCCGGTAGTCTGTCTCAATATCGAAATCCTTATAGTTCACCACATGAGGCGGCGCTTCAATTTGAATGTATCCCCCCGCTCTGAATGGCACCGCTTCACCGGCAGGCAGTTCCAGCACCAGCTCCTTAATAAAGGTGGCGACGTTGTGATTGGAGCGCACCTTGCAAGTCCATTTACGAACATTGAAGATTTCGTCGGGGATGCCCAGACTCATGTCCTGCTTGACCTTGACCTGACACGACAGCCGAACGCCCTCCCGGGCTTCCTTCCGATTCACGTGCCCGGTTTCAGTGGGCAGCAATGCACCGCCGCCTTCGAATACCTTTATTTTGCAAACGCCACATGTGCCCTGTCCACCGCAGGCGGAGGGGATGAATATTTTCTGCTGTCCCAATGTATCGAGCAGCGTGGCGCCGGCATTGACTTCCCTGGTCAGCGCATCGTCCCCATTTATGCGCAGCTTCACCTTGCCCTGTGCCACCATCATTTTTTTGGCGGCAAGCAGTACAATGACCAAAAGCAGGATCACCGCTACAAACATGGCCACACCCAGTATAATTGTTTCCATCGTCTCTACCCTCCCCGCTACAGCTGAATGCCTGCGAACGCCATAAAGGCAATGGCCATAAGTCCCGTGAGCAGGAAGGTAATTCCCAACCCTCTAAGCCCGGACGGAATATTGTTGAATTTCAGACGCTCCCGAATAGCCGCCAGCGCCGCAATCGCCATGAGCCAGCCAATGCCGGACCCAAAACCAAACACCAGACTTTCGCCCGGGGTATAGCTGCGCTCCACCATAAACAGTGCCGCACCGAGAATGGCGCAGTTCACCGCAATCAGCGGCAAAAACACCCCCAGCGCACTGTAAAGCGCCGGCACATACTTATCCAGGGCCATCTCCACAATCTGCACCACCGCAGCAATGGTCCCAATGAATGTTAGAAAGTTCAAAAACGACAAATCCACGTTCGCCAGCGACGGGTGAATCCACGCCATTGCGCCGGCCGACAGGAAAGACCAGTAAATGATGGCATTGAGTGGCATGGTGACCGTTAGCACAAATGTCACCGCAATCCCCAGCCCCACAGCGGTATCCACTTTTCGGGATACCGCAAGGAAGGAACACATGCCCAGAAAAAACGCGAGCGCCATGTTCTCAACGAAAATCGCTTTGATTGAAAGACTTAAATAATGCTCAAGCATGGCTTATTCCTCTTCTTTCAACTGGGGTTTCCAGGTTCGAAGCGCCCAGATGCTCAGACCGATGACAAAAAACGCGCCCGGAGCCAATACCATCAGACCGTTGGGCGTATACCAGCCGCCCTCGCTTGCCAGCGGCAACAGCTGGATGCCAAAGATTCGTCCGGAGCCCGTCAGCTCACGAACAAATCCGGTCAGAATTAAAAAGAAACTGTACCCAAACCCATTGCCGATACCGTCAATAAAACTTTCGAAGGGTTTGCGCTGCATGGCAAACGCCTCGGCACGGCCCATCACGATGCAGTTTGTGATAATCAGTCCCACGAACACCGACAGCTGTTTGCTGACATCAAATACGAATGCCTTTAATATCTGGTCGGTAATGATCACCAGAGACGCAATGATGGTCAGCTGAACGATAATTCGGATATTCGCCGGAATGTAATTGCGTATAAGACTGACACTCAGTCCGGAAAAACCGGTGACCACAGTCAATGCGATAGCCATCACAAAGGACGAATTCATCTGTGTGGTTACCGCCAGCGCGGAACAGATGCCCAGCACCTGACCGGCGATGGGGTTGTTGTCAAACAATGGATCCAGGAGGATCTCTTTGGTTTTACTTGCCATCTACTTCCCCCCTTTCCGAATATCCTCAAGGAAAGGTCCAAATCCGTTTTCCCCAATCCAGAAATTCACCAACGCAGTCACGCCGTTGCCGGTCAGGGTGGCCCCCGAGAGGCCATCCACCGCGTGAGGATCTGCTTCCGGTGTTCCGGCAGCGCCCTTGATTACTTTAAATGCAGGGGTGAAATTTCCGTCAAAAACCTTACGTCCCTTCCACAGCGCGGTCCATTTGGGATTTTCGATTTCGCCACCCAGACCGGGCGTTTCCCCATGTTCGTAGAACGACACGCCTCTGACGGTCGTGGTATCCACATCCAGCGCCAAAAAGCCATAGAGTGTGGACCACAATCCCTTGCCGTTTACAGGCAGAATAATCATCGCCGGCGCGCCGTTTTCAAGCACCTTGTACACCACCGCCTGACTTGGAATCCGCAGCACTTTCGCCGCGTTCTCAGGTGCCTTGTAACTGAGGTCCTTATCCGCCAAAGCAGCACGCATGTCCAAAGATGTGGGATCCACGCCTTCAACCACTTTGCCGGTTTTGACATCAATCACCAACGCCTCGATGGATTTATACAGTTCTGCAACTTTGGCTGCAGTGACTTCTTCATCTGGCGCCAGCAATCCCGCTGCCTTGAGGACGTTTTTCTGTTCGTCGAGTTTTTTATTGTGATCCTGCCTGTCCTTCAACGCAACCGCCGACAGACAGACAAAGATGGAGCATACAAGGCAGACAGCCGCTGCAAACCCCATGGTGTATGCAGTTCCATGTTTAGCCGACATATCTTGCCATCCTTTTCTTTTTATGCGCCTTGACCACATAATAATCGATGAGCGGCGCGAACACGTTCATCAGCAGAATCGAAAGCATCATGCCCTCCGGATACGCAGGATTGACAGTGCGCACGAGAATCACCAGTACACCAATTAAAAAGCCGTAAATAATCCGCGCCGTGTTTGACACAGGTGCGGTAACCGGGTCGGTGGCCATAAACACCGTACCAAACGCAAATCCGCCCAGCACCAGGTGCCATTCAAATGGCATTGCCATCATTGGATTTGTCTCTGACCCAACCGCATTGAACAGGGTCGACATGGCGAATGCCCCAGCCACCACCGAAATCATGATTCGCCAGGAAGCAACGCCGGTCACAATTAATATAAACGCGCCAATCAGGCATGCCGCAACCGACGTTTCACCCAGGCTCCCCGGGATATAGCCCATAAACGAGTTGTACCACAGATGGCTAATGCCGTTGAGAGTGTCAATTCCCTGCTCTGCCGCCAGCGCCAGCGGTGTCGCCGCGCTGTATCCGTCCACGGCAACCCACACCGAATTCCCGGAAATATCTGGTGCATAGGCAAAAAACAGAAACGCCCGTGCGGTCAGCGCCGGATTTAGAATGTTATATCCCACACCGCCAAACACTTCTTTACCGATAACAATGCCAAAGGACGTGGCCAACGCCACCTGCCACAGGGGAATGGTTGCCGGCACCAGCATTGGAATGAGCATACCGGTAACAAAAAAGCCTTCGTTGACTTCGTGTTTCCGCACCGCGGCAAATAGCACCTCCCAGAAACCGCCCACCGCAAATGTGACGATAAGAATCGGAGCATAGTACATGAGCCCGTGCACAAAACAGGCAATCACGCTGGTGGGGTCAAACCCCAGTCCCGTCATCAGGAAAAGGGTTGTCTGCCAGTTGGTGAGTGCATTCAGTGCCTGCACATCCGGGAGGATAGGCGAAATCGCAAGATTGGCCTGATACCCGGCGTTATAAATGCCAAGTAAAATGGCGGGGGTCATGGCCACGACCACCGTAATCATCATTCTTTTCAGGTCCACCGCATCCCGTACAAAAGACGGCTTCTTGCTGGTCGCGCCGGGGGTGTACAGGAAGGTGTCAATGGCCTCATACAGGGGATACAGTTTTTCAAAACGCCCCCCTTTTTCGAAGGCTTTTCCCTGTTTATCCAGAAACTTTCTGAGCATGCTAGCCTTCCTTTTCTATCTGAGTCAGCACCTCGCGCAACGCTTCGCCGTACTCGTTTTTTGAGGGACATACAAAAGTGAGCAGCGCCAAATCCTCTTCATCCAGCTCCAGCGCCCCCAATTGCTCCGCACCTTCAAGATCCTTCGATAACAGCGCGCGCAGCAAAAAGACAGGCATCAAATCAAACGCCATCACTTTGTCGTAACTGCCAAAGGGCACCGGGGTCCGGTGCCCGCCAAACCTATCGGTTGTAAACGAAAACTTTTTTCCGGGCGTTATTGTCGCACCGAACAGGCGGGTAACGCTGAATCGATTAAACCCAGGTGCGAGCCAGCCCAGCAACCGCCGATTGTTGTCGTTCTTTAACAGGGAAATCTGATTGTGGTATCTGCCAAGGTAACCAAGGGTATCTCCGGATGCCGTGCGGCCATTAAATACCGACCCCGATATAACGGCCACGGCATTAACGTCCACCTGACCGTCCACCTGCGATGCCACCAGTTCATCAACGCTGGCGCCCAAACGGGTTTTCATCAGCTGCGGTGATTTTGCCGCAGGTCCTGCAACGCTGACAATTCTATCCACATACAGCCGTCCGGTCTGAATCAATGCGCCAATCGCAATCACATCCTGATAACCGATGTACCACGCAACCCGATTCCTGTTTACCGGCATGATGGTGTGAATATGAAAACCAACGGTCCCTGCCGGATGTTTCCCGCTGAATTCATGCACCTGCGCGCCATGCAGATTTTGCACTGGCAATGGCGTGCCCGCAGCTTTGCAGAAATACACCGGTTTTCCATCGGCAAGGGTGCACAGCGCCTGCATGCCGGCTTCCAACTGGGATTCCTTCCCTTTGATGACGTGCTCGGGAAGAGGCGCCAATGGGTTGGAATCCATGGCGGTTACGAAGATGGCGGCAGCGGTTGTTGCCGGTTCCGGTACTTTTGAGAACGGGCGACCCCGCAGCGCAGTCCACATGCCGGATTCCAAAAGCAACCGTATCAGACCGTCACGGTCAAGCGCCTTGCCGCCAGCGGCTTCATAGGCCGAATAGTTGACTTCACCCGCCGTCTCGCCATCAGATGCATCGAGTTCAATGACGACGGACTGGAGCGCCCTTCTGGCACCGCGATTCACTGCTATTACTTTGCCGGCTCCCGGAGCGGTAAACACCACTCCCGGATTTTTTCTGTCCTCAAAAAGCGATTGACCGCGTTTGACTGTATCGCCTTCTTTAACCTTCATTGAAGGTTTCATGCCAACATAGTCTTCTGCGAGAATCGCCACTCTGGAACAGGTACCGGGCTTGATTTCATTGCCTTCGGGTTTGCCGGTAATCGGCAAATCCAATCCGCGTTTTGCTTTGTGTTGAGTAGGGCCTGTATTCCCCATGTGATTCACCTTTGTTAAATTGGAATCAAAAAAATTTTTGGCACATTAACAGGTTGCCGGACAAATTCAATAGCATTTGTATTACGCTACCGGGTCTAATTATTATCCCATTGCCTTGCTTCGCCACCCAAATTTTTCAGCCGCCAAATATTGTTCAGGCAACTGGGAAGCATCATATGCATGCAAATTAATACTGCAATACCATATTACATCCGCTTCTAATTTAATATCTTCATTAGCGTCAATAGCGTCAATAGCGTCAATGATTGCGAAAATTTTTCCGCACCCTTAAGCAAGTCCGGCCTCGTCCGTAATTTACCAATATATCAGGCGAATAGCAAAACCAACATCCATAGTAATCGCGCTGAAAACAGGTGGCATACATGAGCGAACAAGATGATGAATTAATTGAGATTTTCATCGAAGAATCCAAAGAACATCTGGAAGGTATTGAGGACAACCTGCTCACCCTGGAGGAACAGGGCGAAAATCTGGACGAGGACCTGATTAACAAAGTTTTCAGAGCCATCCACTCGATTAAGGGAGCGGCCGGGTTCTTTGGTCTGGACGCAACAAAGTCTTTGGCCCATACCACCGAAAATGTCCTTGGCAAAATTCGAAAACGGGAGCTGATTCCGACCAAATCCATTGTTGCGACCCTGCTGCAGTCGGTGGACGTTTTAAATGAAATGATGAACTCCCCCGAGCTAATGAACACCATCGATATTTCGGAGCCAATGGCGCGCCTGGAACAAATCCTGTTGCCGTCCGGCGGTGACGAACAATCCACAGGGACATCTGCCGCAGAATCGCAGGGGCCAACAGCTGCGAATTTAAAGTCAAAACCAGCCGCCGCTCCCCTGCCCGCTTCGTCTGCGCCATCGTCGGAAGCGAAACCCGCCAATAAACCGGTCCCCCGCCCCAAACCAGAGAATTCGGTGCCCGCTGACGCCATAGGGATAAAAAACACACGAGGCGGCCAAGTGTTCTCTGTTTCACGGTCTGCACTAAAAGACGCGACCCGACAATCCAAAGGTGGCACCTACGTCTACCTTGTCGAGTTTTCGATTAACGGCGACATACATGCAAAAGGAAAAGCAGCTGACGGCATTCTCGATGAATTGAACCAGCTTGTTTTCCTGGTGAAATCGGACCTGAAACAGGCCTGCGAAGAAAACAGGGACGTCGGGTATGTGCTGCTTTCAACCATCATGGACATCGAGCTTCTGTCAACATTTCTGGAACTTGATGTGCAACAGTTGCAGATACTGGACAACACCCTGTTTGGCGTTGAGAACCACATTGATCAAATGGCGGAACAACAGGTTGACAGTCACCGCAAACCAGTGACGGCCAGTGAACCGGAAAAAGTGCGCCACAAGATGCCCATGAAACGAGTGGGAGCAGAGCCGCCAGCCGCCACATCGGCTGTGGAATCAGCCTCGTCCAATGCCGCCACATCCAAAAAAATGAAGGGTGAGGGCAGTATTCGCGTCAACGTAAAAATTCTCGACCGACTGATGACCCTGGCCGGCGAGATGGTGCTCACTAGAAATCAGCTGCTGCAAAACCTGTTGAACAATGATGACGAGAAAAAGCTGCATCGGGCCGCCCAACGGGTCGACACCATCACAACGGAACTGCAGGATGCCATCATGTCCACCCGCATGCAGTCCGTCGGCATCGTCTTCAACAAATTCAGGCGCGTGGTACATGACATGAGCCGGGATCTCGGCAAGGAAATTGACCTTGAGTTGGAAGGCGAAGAGGTTGAACTCGATAAAACCATAATCGAAGCCATTGGGGATCCTTTGACACATCTGGTAAGGAATGCCGTGGATCATGGCATTGAGCTGCCGAAGGCGCGGCTTGCGGCAGGAAAGCCGTCATGTGGACACCTGCGGCTGTCGGCATTTCACAAGGCCGGACAGGTCATTATAGAAGTAACAGATGACGGCAAAGGGCTCGACCCAAACAAAATCAAAGACAAAGCGGTGGCAATGGGATTATACACACCGCAGGAACTGTACGCCATGCCGGAACAGTCCATCCTTCGTCTGATTTTCAAACCAGGATTTTCAACAGCCAGGGAAGTGACAGAGATTTCGGGACGAGGGGTAGGCATGGATGTTGTCAGTTCAAACCTCTCCAATATTGGTGGCGTTGTTGACCTCGAGTCCGAAATGGGCAAAGGCACAACCATAAGGGTGAAGCTGCCATTAACCCTTGCCATTCTTCCGTCCCTGATGGTGGAAGTGGGCGGCGAGCATTTTGCGATTCCGCAAATGAATCTGCTGGAACTGCAGCGTATTCCGGCTGCAAAGGTGGCCAGCACAATCGAGAAACTGGGGTCGGTGAACGTTATGCGGTTGCGCGGTGAGCTGTTGCCGCTTATCGATTTGCGGGATGTTCTCAATATTCCCCGAAAACGCATTACGCATCCCGAAACGGGAAAAGCAATTCACGATAAGCGCGAAACTCTTTCTGACCGCCGCAGTCAGGAAAACATGCAACCAATATCAGAAGAAAATCGCACCACCGACGACCGCCGCCAGCATCCGCTAAGTGCTGTAAATATTGCGGTGGTTTCAGCAGGCGAGTTTAACTATGGCATTATCGTTGACACATTGCTGGACTCCGAAGAAATCGTCGTCAAGCCATTGGGGCGCCACCTCAGTGATTGCCGAAGCTACGCCGGCGCAACAGTACTTGGAAACGGCCGCGCCGCGCTCATTCTGGATGTGGTGGGCATCAGCCAGGTCATGGAATTAATGGATACAACTGACTCTGAACTTCGAAAACATCGCAGAAATGAAGCGTCGGACGCAAACCGCACCGACAGACAGAGTCTGCTTCTGGTTGAAAATGCCCAAAACGATGTCCTCGCCATTCCACTCGGTCTGGTCGAGCGCGTTGAAAAGGTGTACCGAAAAACAATTCAGAATGTTGCAGGTAAGCGGACCATCAAATATCGGGGCGGCAGCCTCATGCTGTTTGCGATAGAGGATGTGGTGACTGTAGAGCCCATTTACGATAAGAATGACATTATTTTTGTAGTTGTATCGAAGATAGCGGGACGGGAAGCCGGCATTATGTGCTCAGCGATTGTCGACACGATTGATGCGGACATAAGCATTGACGAAGTCACCCATCGTGCCCCTGGTGTCTTTGGCTCGGCTATTATCCAGGACAGAATCACACTGTTGCTCGACATCCACTCCATTGTAACTGAAACCGTGCCGAACTGGGTCAATAAGGTAACGCGCAAGCTGAAACCGCATCAGGTGGATAACATTGACACATCGCCGAACTCCCGAAACGAATCAGAAGATGTCCCGCAGGTGCTGGTAGTTGAGGATTCGCGATTCTTCATGAATCAGATTAAGGCGACGGTTGAGCAGGCCGGGTTCAACGTGCTTACCGCGGAAGACGGGTTGGTTGCGCTTGATGTATTGAAAAACAACCACATCGACCTTGTTCTGACCGACATCGAGATGCCCAATTTGGATGGATTTGGATTAGTTGAAAAAATGCGTGCAGATTCAGCCCTTGCGCACATTCCGGCGATTGCAGTCACTTCCGTCATGGGCGAAGTGGCAGAAGCACGCAGCCAGCAGGTGGGCATAGACGAATATCTAATCAAGCTGGACCGAGATCAAATCCTTGAGCGCAGCATTTACTTTTTAAATCACGGACGCAGCCAGGCTGCAATGCGAGGAGTGAATAGCAATGGCCATGGCGCATAGCAACACAGGCAAAACCAAAGAAATCGTCATTTTTCAGGTCGGCGAAACTTACTGCGGCATAACCATCGATAGTGTCCAGGAAATTAACAAAAACATGGAAATCACCACCGTGTACTCCGCACCGGATTACGTTCGAGGTGTGATTAATCTGCGGGGACAAATTGTCACAATCATCGACATGCGAAAAAAATTTCATATGGAACAGACAGAAATTTCAAAGGGCATGAATAACGTGGTTGTTAATTCAAAGGGGGAACAAATCGGTTTGCTGGTGGATAATGTGGAGGACATCATTCCTGCGAATACAGACGACATTCTCCCATCCCCACCCCACATGAACGATGCAATGGGAAAATACTTTACCGGGGTTTACAAATTGGAAGAAGAACTGGTTGCAATCCTGGACATGAACAAACTGCTTTCACGGGAAGCATAGAAAAAAGATTCTGTTACACGCATTGTGGGGGAAAAATGAATAATAGTCTTGATACGGAACATCAGGTCGCCACCCCAGGTTCAGAACCGGATGCGGAAAGCGGTGCTGCCGTTTATAACCGCAATGACGCCGCAAAAAATGCTTCTGTGGACGCATCAACGCGTTCGGCTGAATCCGGCAATTCCAAAAAAACAGTCAGAAAGAAAAAAACCGAGACGTCATCCCGTTCAAAAAAGGCTCCAAAAAAAACGGGGATAAAACCCCGCCAACAACTTGCACAGATAGAACCGCCCGCGATTGGCTCTGCAGCGGAAAATGATGCCAAAGCCAAACCGGCCCACGAAAACGAATTGCTTGACCGTCTGGCGCAATATATCGATCGCATTGCGGATGGTGATCTGCAGCTACAGATAAACCTTGATTCATCGAACCCGGCGATTATCAAAATTGAAGCAGCCTTAAATAAACTGCTTCGAAATACTCAAATGTTCACTGACAGCATGACCGAGGTATCTGTGGGCAAATTTGATTCCCTTTCAATGTTTGAGCAATTGGGGGGAGGTAGTGGAAAACGATGCGCAGGTGATCGATGTGTCCCGGCGTTTATAGAAATGCTTCAGGGTTTTAACGAAAAAATAAAGGCTGCCAACGAGATTGCAATGGGCAATTTTGGAGTGGAAATAAAGCCCAAAGGTCACGATGATATATTGGGCCACGCATTGGTCACATTGCAGTTTCAGCTCGAAAATCTGCTTTCCGCCCTCTCGGTCGCCAGTGAGCAGACTGAAACAGGAATACTGAACGAGCGACTTGATTTGAACTTTTTTGAGGCCAATTGGACCGACATCGCAAAGGCAGTAAATCTGATTCTCGACACACTCGTTGGACACATAGATGCCATGCCTTTGCCAGTGCTGGTCCTGGATACCAATCACAGTATTTTGTACGCCAATCATAAAAGCATCGAAATAACTGGCATGAATCAAGACACCATTGTCGGTATTCCCTGCACTCAATTGTTTAAAAATTCCAGTTGCGACACCGAACTGTGTGCATGTAATCAGGCAATGACGGAGGGAATTCCGAAAAGCAGCGAACTTGATATAACCGTGAACGGTATACAAAGACATTTTCGTGCAATCGCATCGCCATTGACGGATGGGAACGGTGAAATTAAAGGTGCCCTCCAGTTTATGATGGATGAAACCGCCCACCGGACAATTCAGGAACAAATTTTCAATACTGCACAAACCCTTGACCACATGGTGCAAAAACTAAGTGCGTCTTCCAGTGACGCAGCGTCGCAGGCGCTGGCCATCGAACAAAAGGCAAGCCATGTAACTGAAGTTTCAAAGGCTCTGGCACATCAGGTTCAAAAAATCGCCGCATCCACAGAAAACTCTCAGGCAAGTATGTCATCAGTGTCAGCGGCATCAGAGCAAATGGCAGCGACAGTTGGTGAAATCGCACAGAACGCCGAACATGCCCGTGTCGTCACATCAGATGCGGTGGATGCCGTTCAGGCAGCATCGGCTGAAGTATCACAGCTGGAACAGGCGGCTGTTCAGATCAGTCAGGTAACAGAGACAATTGTGGAAATCGCTGAGCAGACAAAACTGCTGGCCTTAAATGCCACAATCGAGGCAGCTCGGGCCGGTGAAGCTGGAAAAGGCTTTGCGGTTGTCGCAGGAGAAGTTAAGGAACTGGCGCAACAGACCAATGCTGCTACTTCAGATATTCGCAACAAAATTGACGCCATACAAATGGCCACTCGACATACGATAACCAAAATCCGAAATATTGAAAATGTAATCAATGATGTGAACGAGTTTGTGTCGACCATTGCCACGGCAACAGAAGAACAGGCAATCACAACAAGAGACATCACCGAAAACCTGAGCCAAAGTACAGCCGACATGGCCAATGTTGGTGTGACTATTATTGAGCTTACACAGTCATCAGAAAACATGGCCCACACTGTCGACGATGTATCCCGTGATACCACGCGTATAAAGGATACATCGAGCAGACTCAACCAAATCGCAAAAGAGCTTGAAAAAACAGAATCTGTACTGGTCAATGCAATTAATCAGTTGAATTAACCATGAGAAGGTCTTTCCAATGAAATGGCTAATTGTCGATGATACAGCGCTATACCGCAAGATTCTGCAGAATGTACTCGCCTCCTTCAAGGATGTTTCAGAAATACAAACCGCTCCGAACGGATCTGTTGCCATAAAAAAGGCGATTGCGTCTTCTCCTGATGTCGTAACTCTGGACTACGAAATGCCTGACATGAATGGCCTCGAGGTAATGCAAAGGATGCAGACGATTGGTCTTAAATCCGAATACATCATGATCAGCGCACATACGCCCGAAGGTGCACAAATTGCAATTCAGGCTATGGAAAAAGGAGCAATTGACGCAATTGCGAAGCCTGATGGCATGAATATTGAGAGCAATATTGAGAGCCTCAAAACCCAGCTAATTCCTATTTTGGCGGCCGTGCGTACGCGCCTGGCTGCGACGGGAAGCATTGCTGCCCAAGAGTTTTCCGAGGCAAAACAGATTTCGAATTTTAAAAAAATCCGCTCAGTCGCAGTCCAGGGTCAGGCTCCCAAAATTATTGCCATCGGCGCCTCAACAGGTGGTCCACGGGCACTCACGACTGTACTGACACAGCTTCCTGAAAAATTGCCCATACCGGTGGTTGTAACGATTCATATGCCCAAGGCTTTTACCGGGCAACTTGCTGATTCGCTCGACAAAAAGTGCGCGTTACAGGTTGTTGAAGCCAAAAACGGAATGCCCCTTCGCCCAGGGGTGATTCACATCGCGCCCGGTGGCATGCATATGCGCGTTGTTCCAGCGAGCGTCATTGGCACTCATAAAATAGAATTAACTTACGACGAACCGGAGCATAATTGCAGGCCCTCGGTTGACTATCTCTTTCGCTCCATTGCCAGGGAATTCAAAGCGGCGGCAATTGGTGTGATTCTCACAGGAATGGGACATGACGGCGCGTCAGGAATGAAACTGATGAAACTGCAGGGCGCGACAACAATTGCACAGAATAAGGAAACATGTGTTGTATTTGGAATGCCAGCCAAGGCAATTGAGGAGGGATCAGTTGACCACATCATGCCTATTGAAACGCTGCACACTGCAATCCTGAAAGCGGTAAATCCATCGTGAGCCCTATTCCATCACAGGACCTGTCTGCCATTCGCGAATTTGTCGAAGTAAACTGCGGCATCAAACTGGACGAAAGCAAGTCGTACCTAGTGGAAAGTCGACTTGGTCCCATACTTTTAGAAATGAAATTTGTAAGTTATCTGTCCATGATAGACGCTGCGATAAAAGACCGCACCGGCAAACTCAAACACAAAATCATAGACTCCATCACAACTAATGAAACCTACTTTTTCCGTGATCAGAAGCCATTCGATTTGCTGTCTCATAAATTGATACCGGATATTCTTGAAAGGCAGCTGGATAAAGCACATCCCATCCTCCGAATATGGAGTGCAGCAGCATCCACAGGGCAGGAAGTGTATAGCATCGCCATGGTGCTAAAGGAAATGTTAGGGACCTTTTACAGTCATAATATTCAAATCATTGGTACGGATATATCACAACATGCCCTTGAAATCGCAAGTCGCGGTGTGTATGGCAAAATCGAACTATCTCGCGGTCTGACCGGCGCACGTTTGAATCGACATTTTTCACAGAAAGACAATCTTTGGAAAATAAACGATGATCTTCGGGCGGTAGTGAGGTTTCAACATTTAAATCTGCTAACAGGCACAGCAACAATTCCCACACAGGACATCATCCTCTGCCGAAATGTGGCATTTTATTTTTCCAAGGAAAACAAACAGCATTTGTTCACAAAGCTTTCCGAAAAAATCGAAAAGGGTGGCTACCTGATTATCGGATCAACGGAATCCCTGGTTGGCATGGATGTCCCTTTCGAAAAGAAAGCGTTCCACAACAATATTTATTATCAAAGGATATAGACGAATCCCGGGGGTATCCTAATGGCAGGTATCAATACCAGTGAATATATCGAAGAACTGATATTTTGTTTCAACAGCCTCGATCCAATTAAAACTCAGATTATACTGCGAGAGTTTCCTGAAGTGGATGAGGATGGACAACGTCGTGCAGTATTTGAATTGAGTCGAATAGCGCATGAAAAATCTGGCAACTTTTTCGCTGACCTTATTGGCGGCAGCCCTGAACTGTTAAGGAGTATTGAACCGTTGCGACGAGTGGCCGCGCAAAAGCTGGCAGATCATCAGGATGTCTTACTGAAATCGCTTAGCAATCCAAATTATCGGGACAAAACATTCTTTGTTGATTTGTGTGGAGAACTGATGATTGAAAATGCAATAGAGCCGATTCTGAATGTTTTAAGAGAGACAACCAGAGTCAGTGCTCAAAAAAGTTGCATGCGGGTGCTCGGTGAATTGTGTGCCACCGATGCAGTAAGTGATATCGCCGATTTTCTGTACGCTGGAAACAGAGAACTAATCATTGCTGCTGTCGAATCGCTGGGGGCAATCGGGAATACCAATGCCATTCAAAAGCTCGCCGAACGCATGGGCGCAGATACCGGGATTGACATCCTCATACTGAATGTTTTTGCGTCGAGCCAAAACGGCCTCGCGTTGCAAAAACTGAATGACACCATGCTTTCACATCATGCCTATCTGCGTAATTATGCAAAAACAAAGCTTACGGAAATAGGCCCCAAAGCAGTACCAATCCTGCTTGAAAATTTTAAACATTCAGACTCCGACTTAAAGATTCATACCTTGAATGTGCTAGGCGCGATAGGTGACGAAAGCGCCGTACTGCCAATCCGCAGGTTGCTAAAAGAATCACCCAAAAATCCGAATGTACGATTTGCGGCGTACGAAGTGTTGGGTCAGCTACCAATAAAAAAGGGAGTCATGTCTCTGGTCGCAGGACTACAGGATCCAGTGGAGCACGTATCCCTCATTGCCGCAAAGGCAATAAATTATAACTACAATCAAATGCTTGAAACCGGACTGCACAATCTAATTAATCAGGAAGTCGATTTACTGGAAAAATATGTTGAAGTATTTATCGTCAGCGAATCTGACACGGTTTTTATAAGCCTGTTTAACAATCCGGTTTTCAGAGAAAAGGCGGAAGCATATCTCAGAAAATTGGCGCCAAGGGAAACGCAGGCGCATTTCGTAGAATTACTTAAGAAAAATGGTTTCGAAGAACAGGCTTCAAACATAGAAAAAAATTCAACCATACCTGCGCACCCAATGGGCAACCGCACCAAAACAGTATGGGCAATCGACGACTCGCGCATGATGCTGGCGATATATAAAAACATCCTTTCTCAGGAGGGATACAACTTCAAGCTATTCGAGTTTCCAGAATCCGCACTGGAACTCATCTCTCATGAAAAGCCTGATTTGATTCTCACCGACCTGAATATGCCACAGATTTCAGGGTTGGAACTCGCAAACACAATTCGAAATACCTACGACAAGATCAAACTGCCAATCGTCCTCATTACCACGCAATCGTCCATATCCGCCGAAAATGACGATTTGAAAAACAGCATCAACGAAATGATATATAAACCGTTTGAAAAATCAGATCTGAAAAACAGAATCAATTCATACTTTTCGTTGTAACCAATTCAAAAGAACTACTGCGCTTGGCATTCAGAGAGGATGTCGGACTTGAGGCCAGGACAACAGGTATTGGGCCCAAAATACGATCGCCAAACCAAATCAGCAAATCCCTTCCCTTTGGTAATCTGACCCAACTGACCGCCATTCTGCTTCAGCATTGTTCCCCGACCGGGAATAAAAATGATCTCGAAGTAACTGTCTTTTTTTATATCCTTAGTAAAGTATGAAAGGAATATATCGATTTTTTTTATCAGTTCAGTATTGTCTTTCCCCTCTGGAAGATTATTCGTAAATGTCTCCCGAAGCGTTGAGACGAGTCGATCTTTGGGTAATGTCTTTTTCATGGACAATAAAAGCAATTTTGTTTCCGAATTATAAATGACAGCGCTTTGTTTACAGTCGCCACTTTCAGAATAGGCACTCAATTTGTAAATATCGATAAATAGAAATTCTCGAAGCGCAGTACCAAGCAACTTCAGCTCTTTGCCTGCAACGTTTTTTGTTTTGGGCATCGCACTGTTTGCGGCACCAGGAACACTGGTGCCAACCAGCAGAATTATCGTGAGCACCAACACAGAATTCATGGCCAGACGCGATAATGTTTTCATACTGTTTCCTCCTCGAAACATAAATGTATCTTTATAGACTTTCCAATCGGCACATTACTCTTCACACGTGCTAAATATGGACAGGAACCACGGCGCGGGAATGGCGCAACGACCGCATGTCAGTGCAATGATCCAGGTTCCAGTTGAATCGATACCTGTAAACGGGTCGCCATCCTCATTGGTCAGTTCACTTAGATTGACGTAGGTTCCCATCTGAATGGTTTTTCTCCAAATATTTCCTTCAGCGAGATTCTCAAGATTCAAAAAATCAGCTTTCAAATCAGCCGGTGACAATTCCGCATAGTGCGCAACCATGGCTTCGGTAATGTCTGTGGGGATAAAATCCTTTCCCATTGAGTTATAAAGCGGACCAACATCAAGCGACCAGTCAACAAATACATCGGCGGTCTGTGCAGGAATGGAGATTTTTTGGAGATTACTTAGGTCGACGGTGTAATCCAGTTCTGCAGATTTATTATGAACAATTACCTCGTGATTATCGCTTTCGGGATCAATATTAAAATACGCAATCATGCGCGCATTTTTCCCAGGGGTGGTGCCGGTTGACACCATGATAGAGTAACTGAAATCATCAGGCGAATACATGGATGCATCAATCAGATTAAGCAGACCTTCCTCTTCAAGCGGCGAGCCGCCCATTGAAACCAGGCTAAGATAATTAATTCTGGTCTCCCCGTTTGTAACCTCAAAAATACCAGGGGGAGTTAGCATATCCTTCATCGTCCATGTATCCGAATTCATTATTGCCACTGTTTCTTCCTCGGGATGATCCCACATTGAGACGAGTATCAGGCCTATATCTTCACTTGGATTTACAGGTTGTTCCACCATATCAGTGGTGAGGTCTTCCCAGATAAAGGTAATATCCGCACGAGACCCAACTGTCGTGGATTCAAATTCAATTTCATTGGAAAAAGAATAATTTTGTTCATCCAGCAAAGTGACCACAACGGTTTCCCCATCCATTTCAAGCGAATCGCAACTCACCGGCATGTCTGCGTCCGAATCCGAATCGCTGTCTGAGTCTGTATCGCTATCGCTGTCGCTGTCTGCATCAGCATCAGAATCCGTATCTCCATCAGTATCACTGTCACTGTCGGAGTCGCTGTTTGAGGTCACGTCTCCGGCGTCTGTATTTCCGCAACCATTGCTCAATAGGAGCACACTGCCGAGAGACAGAATCATTAGTAATTTAATCAGGTTTATCATTTCAAAGCTTCTCCTTTTCAGAAGTCCGCGCTCGCGCACGACACATTCGTATTCTTCCTCACAATTTCAAATCATCCGGAGAACCATAAAGTGTGCTCCGCCAAACCACATATCCAAACGCAGTCTGCCCTAAATCCAGAGTACGGACGAGACTGCCATTCGGGTCAACTTCGTGAATAATAGCCTTGTTACTGTATGATACCAAAGTATTTCCATTGGGCAATCGCTGAACATCGCCAAGTGTTGGCGTTCCCAAACCGTCTACCGAGTATCGCCAGATTTCATTCAATCCGCCATTATCATCAGTAAATTCGAACTCAAGCACATAGCTCTGTCGGTTTGTTTCCGAAAACGCTGATCCGTTGTTAAATAAAAGCAGGCTGTCTGACAGAAGCTGGTGACCATGCTGATACTCCCAGATGCCGTCATTCTTTGTTACCCAGGCAACATTTCCGTCGCGGTCAAATGCGGCAATCTCACTGTGTTCGTAGTCAGATACCGTAAACAGACCTTCAGTTTCAGAGTAGCGCAACGCATTACCGTGACACTCGCTTCCCCAAACCAGCGCTGTATCCAGAATTTCTCTTACGCTGCCATCCATATTCAATTCCATCACTTTGGCACAGGTGTGCGTTATCAGCAGATCACCGTCAGGTATGAATTCCAGATATGCGAATCCATTTCCCGGAATAGGTGTGATATCATGACTGGCCCCTTTTAACTGAGTAAACCTCCGAACGTCCTCATGATCCAGCGACACAATTTCAACAGAACCATTTAACCCACGATTATTACTCGACACAATTGCCATATAATCGCCATTGTAGCTCATGCATGCCTTGGTGCTGTCCATCAGTGAGGATGCGTTATACCACCACACAAGTTCGCCATCGGCATCAATAATCAGCGCCATTGGATTTTGAGTGAAAGACATGCCAGTATAGGAAGACAATACCATATAGCCACCGGCGCTTTTCTCCGGTTGCAGCATTTTCACTTCTGGTCTTGGAATATTCAGTACCGGCCCGGTAACCAATGTCTCGTCTCTACTTGTGAATTCCTTCCCGTTACTTTCAACCACGATTCTGAAATGATACTCACGCTCACCTTTTAATCCAAGAAGCAACGTGCGAAACCCGGGACTTGACAAATCCACCGGCGCAATCGCCCCATAGCTGTCATCAGTGCCAAACTCAATCCGGGCATTATCTATGCTGGCATCGATATTCGTGGACCATTCAATCACACCAACGGTTCCAATTTTCTCCGCAAGGGTCTTTCTGATTCTGAACGTCACACCATCTAAATCGGTATCGACCACATATTGAACCCCTTGAGATGACTCAGAATCCAATACTGACTGGAAGTGACTTGAGCCAGTATCATCGTCTGTGACGCAACCGATAAACAAAACACTCAACACGATAGTGAGATGACGGTAAGTGCACAATTGCAACATGTATAATCCTATCTGCAACCACCGTATCCTATACTGAATCAGTGTCACATTTCCTGATCTATGGGTGGGCCATAAAGGGTGGGACGCCAAACAATATATCCAAACGCAGTGCTTCCAAAATCCCAGGACCGTACCAATTGCCCACTGGAATCCACTTCGTGGATAATCGCTTTGTTGCTGTATGCCACAAGCGTGTTGCCATTGGGAAGTCTTTGAATGTCACCAAGGGTCATCGTCCCCAGACCTTCTGAGGTGTATTCCCATTTTTTGGTTAGACCGCCATTGCTGTCGTACGTGAATTCAAGCGCGTAACTTTGGGCATTTCCCCCCATGAAACTGCCGCCGTTGTTAAAAATGAGAATGCCGTTATCTTTCAGCAACTGGTGTCCATGCTGTTTGTCCCAGGTGCCATTATTCTGAGTGACCCATTTCCGATTGCCCTGTTTATCAAAAACAACAATTTCACTGTGCTCATAATCAGATATGGAGTAGAGCTGCTCAGTCACAGAATATCGAATTGCGTTGCCGTGACAGCCGTCTCCCCAAATCTCAGCGGAATCATAAATCACCCGTGTATTGCCATCCAAATCAATCTCAACGGCTTTGGCGCACGCGCTTGACATCATACCACCAGGCGTATATTCGAGAAACACGAATTTATTATCATCGTTGGGTGTGATATCGTGGGCCGCACCGCTTTCGTTAAACTTCCTGAATGTTTCACCATCCATCGAGACGAGATCGATTGCCCCGCTGCTGCCCTGATTGTTCACCGGAACGATAGCCATCCATTTACCGTCGTAACTCATTCTGGCGCGAGTGCTATCCACGAGTGTGCTATTTGCCCACCAAACCAAATTGCCGTCGTTATCGAAAATAAGGCCCATTGGGTTCTCGTTGAACCCGCCTCCACCTGTATAGGATGCGATGACCAGAAATCCTTTGGCTTCCTTGCCAGGCTGCTTAATATCGATTGTCGGCTCCTGAATGTTATATCGAGGACCTGACTCAAAAATCTGATCGCCACTCTTTAGGGTCTTGCCACCGCTTTTCACCACTATTTGGAAATGGTTCTCGGTATTTTGCGTACATCCCAGCAGCAGTGTTTTATAGTCCGGTTCACTCAGATCCACAGGCGCTTCCATTCCGTAGTCGTCTGTCGGCCCAAATTCAATGTATGCTTCGTCCACATCCACGTTGACAGACCAGGTCACTATTCCAACAGTTGGTACATTCGTGCCTTTCCTGACCGTAATGTTAAATGAAGCGTCGCCGTCCGAATCGCTATCCGAATCCGTGTCAGTGTCAGTGTCAGAATCGCTGTCACTATCTGAATCAGAATCGCTGTCCGTATCCGAATCACTGTCACTATCCGAGTCGCTGTCAGTGCTGCTACTGTACTCACAACAGATTGGGGTCGCATCCGTACAGGTATAGTCCGAAAGCAAGGTGCCGTTCAGCTGTCGGCATTCCCCCTGGGCCACACAGGTCCCTGGGCAATCACTGTCGCTGTCACTATCGCTGTCCGAATCAGAGTCCGAATCAGAATCAGAATCGCTGTCGCTGTCACTGTCGCTGTCACTGTCACTGTCCGAATCAGAGTCCCCATCCGAATCGGAGTCACTGTCGGAATCGGAATCGTTGTCAGAGTCCGAATCGCTGTCCGAATCACTGTCGCTGTCTGAATCGGAATCGACATCCGATTCACCAGCCGCCCGCGATTGGGGCGCGCATCCTGTTGTATGCAACAATGACAGTCCAGCAATCAGCCAAACGACGACTATTAACTGATGTTTCATTTCAAAGATCCTTTCTTTTATTCCGGACGCCCAAAAATGCGTCCTCAATATACCTGAATACGCCTCTCCAGTTAAGGTCTTTCCAGGTATCCGGTAGTGAAATATGAATCACTTGTATTTGGTACATTTTCAATCTTTTCGATTTTGAAAATTGATTGACGACCGTTCTGTTTATTGGTCATTTCCATGTATTTCGAGCGATACCGGCCTTTCGCCTGATCAACCACCACGACATCCTTACTGATGAGAACTTTTAAAAGCGCACCATCAAGGTCAAAGTACTCCGCTTTGCGAATGGTAAACTCATTTTTCGCAATCCATACGTATTTTTTTGAATACCCCTCATCATCGGCAACGCCATCGTTTTTGGGAAGTGCCTCGATTTTCCAGCAGCCAACCCCATCAACCTGTTCTTCCTTGAGGGTCCTGAAAGTGTAGTCGCTCAACGTTGGCGTATTCATATCCGCATAAGAAAATTCACTGCCCATAAAGCTTTTGGCTTTTTCGGATGTGACAATGCGGCGCGTCTTGCGCAAGGCGGGAAGATAAATCCACATATCGTCACTTTTGGACTCATAATCGAAGGACAAAACGCCTGTCCCCTTTACATCAGCGGGTTCAAGAAAACGATAGACACGCTTTTCTGTCTTGCCGCCATCGAAGAGCTTGGTCACCATGGCAATTTTTCGCTCCCGCTTTTCACCTTTCGAATTTTTTATCGTCAGGTTCATCACAGCTTCCGATCCGTCCAGCTGCCGTGCGGTATTGGCTTTTTTCATGATATCGAGCGCCGTGAGGTCCCCGCTGACCACATTGCCCACGTACATTGCGGTTACCAGGCCAACAGCGATGACCAGACTCATCAATTGGGGAACTGCCATACGTTTTAAATTCATATCTTTCCTCCTGAAACAACTGGCCAGCACCGCCCTCGCCTAAACGGATGCTATCGCCTGTTCCGCAGCCTGTTCGGCTGTTTGATTTTTAGGTTCCAAAAAACCAGGTTTGAATACTATCACGACTGCGGGCAGAATAACAAGGGCTCCAACCAGGCAAGATACGATTGAAACCACTACCAGCAATCCAAAGAACTGCACCGGGAAAAACTGGGACAGCAGCAAAACAATGAATCCCACTACCACCGAAAAACCATTAAACAGAATTCCCCGGCCAGCTGATCTGAGTGTTGCCTTTACTGCTTCAATAGGCATTGGTGACCGCTTTCTTTCTTCGCGATATCGCCACAAAAAGTGAATTGTGTAGTCAATTCCGACCCCAATCATGATAGAAGACAGCATCGCTGTGATAAGATTCAATTCAATTCCTAAAAAGCCCATTAATCCAAACAGGATAGAAACTGAAATGCCCAGAGGAATCATCGCAATCAGACCTGCCACCACCGACCTCATCAGCAGTGCCACCAGAATGCCGCACAACAGAATCGATAGAAACAGACTCTTCACCTGGCCGTTGACGATATATTCCACCATATTTGTGATTACATCCAGCAGACCACCGATGATTTTAAATGGCGAACCAGGATGGGCGTCCATATATTTCCGGGTGTAATGCACCACATCCGTTGCGGCAGCGGTGCCACTGTCCTTAACCTGTGCCATAATCTGTGCGTGACGGTAATTGAAGTCCACCATCTTGTCAAAATCCTCAATATCCCCGCTCAATGAGTACAGCAAAAAATACTGTGCGATCAGCGCACGGTCATCGGGAATGCGGTTTTCGGACGCCTTGTCGTCATTCATTACGCGATTAATCCCTCGGACAACGGCAGCGATGGACGATGTCGTCCCAACCAGTTCATGCTTTTTCAAATGTTTTTCAAGGGCATCTATTTCCTTCATGACTTTGGGATCTTTGACATCACCTTCCGCAACGATGGAAATGCCTGCCCAGCCGCCAAAATGACTGTTCAGCATGTTCGTGGCTTTCCAGACCGGGTCGTCCTTGCGATAGAAGCTCATTGGATTGCTGTCGACCACAATCAGAAATGCGCCAGCGGCAAACGAAAACAATGTAACCAGGCTGACAATCAAAATTGCCCTTGGCCTTCTGGCAATCATTTCTCCCATAAAATCCAGCAGCCTGGACATCGCGGAAGACACATCTTTCTTATTCGCATTCGCTTCATTCCTTGCTTTTGGTTTAGGCAATACTGCGACCACAGCCGGAATAAAAACCAGACTGCCAATCACTGCAAATGCCACACCGACCGCAGCCAGAATGCCAAGCTGCTCTGCGGGAATGATGATATGCGATAACAAACAAAGTAACCCTACTATAGTAGTGACACCACTTGCCAGAATGGGTTGATTTAAACTCGCGATTGTGGCGTGCGCCAGCTGCTTTGAATCCCAATCCCCATGCATGACCGCGTCTGCCTGGTAGTGTGCCATAATGTGAATGCCATAATCGTTGGCCACCGCTAGCAGGATCACCGGAAGCAGCACTGTAACCGTATGGATTTTCCACCCGACAAAAGAGAGCAGGCCCAGCGCGACAACAATCGCCATGACCGTCATGACAAATGGCATCATCACGCCCCGCGCCTCCCGAAAACACGCCCATAGAAAAATGAACATCAAAACCAGGCCAAAAGGCAGAAACGTACGCATATCCTTGCGAATATCCTGCGAGAGCTTAACCCGCGTCATTGGCATACCGCCAACCAGCGCTTCTCCGGGACCTGGGGTGTTTGCGATAATATCTTCGAGCTTTTTTACAACTGTTTCATCCGAGGCATTTGTTGCAAGAAAACCTATCAACACCGTGTGTTTAAAATCCCTGGAAACCAGATTGCCGTATACCAGCTCGTTTTTTTTAAGATTTGCACGCAGTTCTTCTCTGGATTTGTCATTTTTGGGAATCCGATTGACTGCCTTTTCCACCATCAGCTCTCCAAAGTCAGCGCTGATGGTTTTGGCCGTAAAAAGACTCAAAACACGGTCAAATTCCTTTACCCTCTCAAATTTTTTCGACATCTCCTTCACGCGTGTTGCCACATCGGTATCGAGAATATCATCTGCAGAAAGCACAATCATGATCATGTCCGTACCGCCGAACAGCTTTTCGATTTTTGTCAGGTTTTGGCGGGTAGGCAAGTTCACCGGCAGCTGGTTTTTCATCTCGGTATCCAGCTCCACCCTGGGCAACTGGGTCGCTGCCAATCCAGTCGCGAGGATGAACAGAACGATGAATGGCCAGGGATGCTGTATGATAAAATCCGCAAATTTTGTGTTTCGAGCCATAATGGTATTTCCTTAAAATGAGATCTTCAGCTCGGTGTAACCCGCGCTTAACGTTTCATCAATCAGTCCAAACAGTGTGTCATCAGGCCCAAAGTACAGTTCCGCACCTGCGGTCAACGTCATCGCGTCAGTGACCTTGTATTGAATTTTCGGATACACAACAATTTCCCGCGTGGATAGATTGGCCATCGCAAACGTTACCAGAGAGAGCGTGTCATGCAGCAGTGAGTAGCTCAGGCGAAGGGACACACCGTGCTGAACTTCCTGGGTCTGTCCATGAATCATGGCGTTGGTTTTAGCCAGCTCCCGGTTGGCGGCGTATGCAACCAAATCATCGTTGACGTCAGTGCCTGCATTGTCGAGGTTATTAAGGTCGATGTCGCCATCGCCGTTATTCAGGGTATCCTCCATGTCTGCATCGTATATGCGGGGGCGTTTGTCGTAGTTCAGCGTATATCGGCCAATGTACTGAGCCACCACCATCAAATTGCCAAACTCTTTATCTGCACCCAGTACATAGTACAAATCCGGATTGGGAATATGTACCCTTTGCGCATCATCCGCTTTTTGCTTTTCCGGATACCTGAAAGCAACTTCGCCACGCAGCCCGATTGACTTAAGCGTGGTTTCAAAATCAAACCCAATCACCTGGTGACGGTAGGCGGAGCGCGCCAGCGTCACTGTTTTGGGCCGCGCCGCATTATCGTACATATTGTCAAAATATGAATCTGAAAAATTATTTCGAACATATGCAATTCCGGGTGTTAGGGCGTAACCATTCAGATAGGAAAGGGAAAATTCAAAGGCAGAAAAGGCAAAATCAACCTTGCCTGCAAACAGGCCATTGGCCAAATCAAAGTCAGGATAGTCGGGTCTGTCGAAAAGCAATGCATCCGCAATCACGACCTGGGGCATGATAGACGCGTTGTACACCGGCATCCATACCCCCTCGATTGTCACCGGCGACAGATTCAGTTTTGCCACAAGCCCCGTGTTGGCAAGACGCCGATCATCTTCCTCGGGGGAGCGCACGCGCATATCGATTGGCGTGATGTTATTGGTGGGATTAATACCGTCCGCTCTGCCCCAAAGCACAATCTGATGCCCCAGTCGCAGCTCAAGATGCTTGAAATACATATTAACGTACGCTTCGCGCAACTGAACCGATGCGCCGGCTTTCCCATTGTCTTCATCTGCCGGATCGTTATCCGATGGCTGGCCAAGGTAATGTCCATCCTTTAAGTATCCGCCCTTAAACCGCACATCGCCAAATGCACTGCCGTAGCTGCCTTTTGAGGCCAACACTTTCAGTGCCAGTTCGCCATATCCGTTTTTAATCTCTGCCCGGGAATATTCCGGCATCTTTCCAACAAACATATCCCCCCGAACATATCCGTTCAAATCGAACTTCAGCGGGCTGGAAACGGAGGGGGGTATATCTGCCGTGCTTTTTTCGGGCGTGTTACTGTCCCCGTTGGCCGTTGCTGTATTGGGCGAGGTCACTTCCGCTCCGCCCGAAACGGCATCATCGAAAAGTCCTGCTCCCGCCACAGCGGGTACGAGAAATAAACCTGTTAAAATCAGTAATTTATATGCTTGCATGACTGTTATACCTGCCTGTTCACAGTGTTAAAATCTGTACGCCAGGGCCAGTGACGCGAAATGATACGTCCCGATGTAGGTCCCACTGTTGGCAGTGGCCGAAGGCTGCCCCATGTAATGCTCGTTGCACAGTGTTGCGTCGTCGTAATCCGGTCCCTCACATTGGCTGCCTGGCATCTGCTGATAAATTTTCCCTTCGGTCTCACTGACGGTAAACGGGATCTCGATGATGTAGGCGTACGATACCCCTATATCGAATCGTCCCAGCGTCAGCGATGCCCCCGCGCTGGCGCCAATGCGTGACGACGCCATAAAATCCACGTAGGCATACGCCTTGTCGACAGCGGCGGTTTCGAAAAACGTGCCCGCCCGCAGTTTCAAACGGTTTTCGACAACGTTGACGTCTCCCCCCAATCGAACGCTGAAAGTATTCTTCCAGTTTTTGGGGATTGTGATTTTACCCACTTCAACGGTGTGCCCGGCAAATCGTGCGTACAGTCCGTCACCATTAATCCTGTACGCTTCATTCTGGGACCAGAACTCCAGCCGCACATCCAGTTCCAAATCGAACAGTTCTCTGGCGTTTCTAAAATGAATGTAGCGAGCCCCGCCTCTCAGTTCCATTGGCATCGTCATCGAAAATGCCACGTCACGGCTACCATCCAGCGCTCCCGTTAAATCGTCGCTGGAATCCGCGTTGAATCGTCCTATATCCACAGGTTCATCGGCCATGTCTTCGTGGGCGGGCGATAACGACAACTTTGCACTGGCGTTAAGCCGGGTGGGGACAAAGCGACTCGAAAGTCCCAGCTGAAAGGCAGGAATCGGACGAAACCACATTCCAGCAACGCCGGAAAATCCCACATGATCGCTGCCCTGAATTCGGGCTTCCATATCGAAATTGTGAGAGACAGGAGTGACCAGGCCTGGGGAGTCGTCGCCATTTACAATCAGTCGAAGATCAAGCTGTGCCAAATCCACCCACTGCAGGCTGACCCCGACACCGAACTTCTCATTGATTTTCCAGGCTGCGCTGAGGTTATAGTAAAGAATCTTTGTGTCCATGCGGGTGAGCATGAACCGCTGACCGGCATCGATGTCTTCACCGTCAATGATCTCACCGACATCCCGGGGAAACTGTTTTTGGGCCACCCCGGCCGGCGCATAGGCACCAATGGCGAAAGTCCAGTTTTCGAGCCCAAAATCCGTTGTCAGCGCCAGCATTGGCCCCAGCAAAATGAAAGGCTTTTCGTTTGAAACCGTTTTAAATGTGCGATACCTGGGCCCTGATAACTCGTCGGGATATTCCCACAGGGGCGCCCGCCTGAACTGCTGGTTATCGTAACCAAACCGATTGCCCAAATACAGCTGCCACCCTTTCAGTGCGGTCAATCCAGCCGGATTGTATTCCATGGCAGAGGCGTCGTCAGCCTTGGCCACGAACGCGCCGCTGCGACCGGCAGCCACCGCCCCCTGCTCACCCACTGCAATGCCCCCGGCGTTCGCAGATGTGGCTGGCAATACGCATACGGCAACCAGCGCGACCGTTATAAACGGATACACCGAAAACCGAATTCCCGTTGGCATCCTATGCATTGGTCAACATCCTGAAACTATTTTTTGCCATCGGTACAGTCCTGGGGATTAGTGGAAAACAGCGACGTGACATCTTCGGCTTCAAACCGGGCCGCCAATGTGTACCCCGGCTCCCCCTCTTCGGTTTCACAGTCCTTTTCTCCGGCAATGTCCATGATGTTTCGGAAAGACACCCAATAGTTGGGCATATCCTGTCCTCCGCCACACCGGGCGGGACAGTATGCCAGCAGTGCACCGTCCTCGTAATTACCTTCGGAATCCATTTCCGGGAACGCCAGGTCCTCGTCGGGATTTTCCCGACCGCACGTGCCTGTTGGGGTACACATGCAAATCCGATCCACAGCATGCCCGGGCAGACAACCTTCGAGGTACCCATTCACGATGTGATCACAGGACGCGTCGAACCCAAACGTGACCGTGAGATTATGAAGCGGCGTACTATCCGCCGGTCCCAGCTCCGGGGCACATTCCAGCGGTTCTTCCATCGATCCGATATGGAAATAGAGGGTTTTCTCGTCATCGTTGGTAAAAGTACAGGCATCATCACCAGTGGGACGCAGGGCGACCTCCACATTCAGCTCATCCTGTAGGAAGCAATAGGTCTCAATCTCCTCAAGGTCTTCGTAATAGTATCCGCCGGTAACCGGATAACGCCACCCCGAACCGGCTGTCATCGCTATCGACGAAAACGCCTCATCCGCATTGTCTGATGGGTCCACTTCATCCATGAAAAACAGCACGTTCAGCAGGTAGTTCTTAAGCTCGTGTTTCCAGATGTTGTCCAAAGACGTTTTGGTTGCAGTGGGTTTCTCCGCCACCAGCGAAGTAAACCGAAACACGTGACCAGCCACATCGCTGTTGTCGCACCTGCATCCCTCCATGTCATCCGTGTTGCTGTCCGAATCGCTGTCCACACCGTCGGGGGGGGGCGGCGTCGGTTCGACAATCTCAAAGCAACCGATAACACCGATGAGTGTTGCCAGAAGCAGACCAATATGTACACCAAACTTACCCATGCGGATTAATTCTCCCGTGTAATGTATCGAAATATTGTAAACCGACGAAGGTTCCCCGCTAGCTTTTGTAACTATTGGTCAATACAGCCATCGCCAATCGCGCTGACTTCCTCGAAAGTAATGCCAACCGTCGCGCCACTGACCCGCCATGCGGTCAGGTTGAGACAAAAATCGTTGCTGCCATCAATGGCCGCATTCTCATCGCTGTCGGGGCAGGCGCCGCATTGGGCACCCGGGTAGGTATCAACAATTTCCTCGCAGATTTTTACCGGATCTTCATCACTGAAGGTCAGAGAGAACAGGCTGGCAATTTCACGTACATCCACAGTGCCGTTCAGCTGAGTGGTTCGATCTCTGGTGCGTTCGCCTGCGAAGCCATCGCGCGCCTCATTCAGTATGCCGCTCAGCTTCATGTTGTATATAATCGCATCCGTGAGAATGGTGTGTTCCACACCGTTGGAATCATTGCCGGTGTACGCAATCACAGCCGGGAAATTCTGCGGACCGAGTTCGAAATACCCTTCTTCGTCCACAGTGCCTGTAAACTCGGTAGTGGGGTTGCAGGTATCCTGCTCTTCGAGGATGTTTCCTTCCGCATCTACATTCAACGTGCCCATTAATACCGTAATTTCGCCGTCCTGCTCATCAATTATTTCAAAACCCAACGCGGGGACCGATGGTCCAAGTTCCCCTCCGACGCCCGGTGGTTCCACCCAGTTAGTGACATCAATCGGCTCAAAGGCGATAACCGCCCGTTCATCCGCATCGCTGTCCGAATCTGTATCCGCATCGCTGTCCGAATCTGTATCCGCATCGGCATCGCTGACATCCCCGTCTTCAGCCGGCTTTTCACCACAGCAGACCAGCACTGACGCCAGCAGGAGCAACGCGCACAAAATGAATATTTTCGTTAGTGTCTCTTTAATGCAGATTTTCATAACATCCTCATTTCTTTATCTTTTTCACCAGTTCGTATAGATTATTAACTAAAATTACCAGCATACACTTTCAAGTACGTTAAAATTCCCTGATTCCTAATATCTACAAATATTGGAAAAAATCAACCACTGAGCAGCCCGTTTCTCTGCAACGTCCCATCAGCAAACCCATTCTCCGGCAATGGTCGCCATGGTGAACCCGGATGCCGCACTGCCAAGCATCAGCCTGTCGCCCTGGTTCAATTCCTTTTGAGACAAAAGGTAGTCCATAACTATGCCAATGGTTGCGCTGGCGTTATTGCCGTAAATGTGATGGGTGTAAACACCCCGCCCCAAATCGGCGCCCACTTTGCTTAGCACCTTTTGGGTCATAAATTCACTGGGCTGATGAAAGCAGTAATGGGCCACATCATTGGGCGCCCATCCAAGTCGGTTCAGCACCACTTCCAGCCGCGGAATAATGTATTTATGGAGTCGCATCAGTTCTGTGGAGGCCGACTGAAATGTGCCGCGAATCGGTACCTGGCACAGCTCCCAATGTGCCGGCATCGAGTATGTATCCGCCGCAATGACGTCGAGGCATCCGGTCGGCCAGGGCGACTTGCTGACCAGAAACGCCGCAGCCCCGTTGCCAACTGTCAACCCGGCCACTTTGTAGGCCAAATCGGTCAGTGACTGAATGTCAAAGGATAGAAACTCCTGAGTCAGTTCGGCGGTCACCACAAGCGCCGTGCGATAGTCCTCGTGCATGTTCAGATAGGCACAGGCCGTCTGAATCGCTTCCAGATGCCCCACACAGGCGCTGGTCACATCAAACGCGTGGGTTTCGGTGATGCCCAGTTGGGTGCACACTTCCATGGCAGTGGCGGGTTCGAAATACTGCCGTGCCACCCCGCCAAAAATCACCAGGTCGATATTTTCCAGATTCGTATTGTTTTTGGCCACGCAGTCCCGGGCTGCATCCGCCGCGTACCCAGCCACCCGGGAATCCGTATCGAAGTCCAGATATCGTACCCGTGTGTTGCATTTGTGCAGTATCTTTCGAATAGCGGCCTCAATCGCAACCCACGCAACCCGATTTCCACGGTAATTGCCTTTAACCATTTCGATGATTCTGTCGTTGTCGTAGCTATCTTCAGGTATCCGAATGCCCGGTCTGGACAGGTATAGTTTGGATTTCATCATTAAAATTGACACCTCAAAATTGACACCTCATTTTTGGGTCATTCCCCGGTCGCGGCAAAAATTCTGTTCTTTACCGCAATCGGATTACTCACCTCAGTGCCTATGTTAGTTTCAAAAGGGTTGAAAAAAGTCCAGCAAATCTGACGGGAAACAAACAGAAACATGCGGGTTTTCAAAGAGTTAATCAGTAATAGCAGAAACGGCAACAAGTATTATTTGAACTATACGCCACTCTAATCGCCATGTGATACATTGAATCGTCACCCCCACTGTACGCATGCGATTTTATCTGATATAAGGTCGGCGTTACAGGAGAGCCCTGTCTGAAACCGGCTGGTAAAGTGGTAAAACCGGACCAGCCGAAACGTCGACGATGAAACGTGTCCGTGCTCGTTTCGGGTGAGGAGGTAATGATGGATAAATATCCAATGACGTCGGAAGGAAAGAAAAAGCTCGAAGAAGAGCTAAAAGAGCTTAGAACGGTAAAGCGCCCAGCCAACGTCAAGGCAATTGAAGAGGCGCGCGCGCATGGCGACCTGTCGGAGAATGCGGAGTATCACGCTGCGAAGGAACAGCAGTCGCTAATCGCGGGGCGCATTGAATATCTTGAAGATCGGATCTCCCGGGCGGAGGTTATTGACGTGTCAAAATTGTCCGGCGAGAAAGTGGTGTTCGGCGCCAAAGTCACCATGGAGAACGTGGATAGTGGCGAAGAAACCTGTTACCGCATTGTGGGTGACGACGAAGCCGACATCGACAAAGGCACTGTGTCCATCAGCTCCCCCATCGCCAGAGCGCTGATTGGTCGGGAGGTGGGTGATGAAGTGACTATTCGCACGCCCGGTGGAAAGCGCATGGTCGAAATCGTCCAGGTTGAATTCTAGCCCCACCGCGCAGACTATGACCCGGCTGTGTTACCTGTCACTATCGAAACCACTGGCTTTGCCGGGCCACGGCAGATGTGACTCCAACTGGTCTCGATGCCACCGGACGAATTCCTCGTTATCCCTTTATGAATGACCTGTCTCACAGTATTACCGCCCTTAAAAGCGCCATCGCCACCGCGCTGATGGGTGGCGAAGACCCGGCCGCACAGGCATCAACCCTGGCACATATTAATATCCTGCAACAGGTGGATGCCACTGACCGCCGAAAACTTGAGGCGTGTCTGGAGGCCATTAAAAACCCGAATGCCTTCGCCGACACTAACCGTAAAGTGGTGCTCGCCAGAGCGCAGCGATTTCTCACCAGTCTGGCCATCGAGTTGTCCGACAGGGGACTGTTTACCGATGTCCAGGCGCCGCAGCCAATGGCGTCTGCGGTGCCCAGGCCCACTGATGAAGGGGAATACGCGCCACTGCTGTCGCTCAAAGGCATTGGCCCCAAAAGCGCACAGCGATTGTTGGCATACGGGATTCAATCGCCGCTGGATCTGCTCTTTTTGCTGCCACGACGCTACGAGGATCGGCGGACCATCTGCCCCATCGCCGAACTGAAACCGGGCATGCGGGCGGTAACCGTCGGTGTTGTGGAGAAAGTGTCGGTTTTTGGTCGCCCCTGGAAGCGGATTATGCAGGTGGAGATTAGGGATGGGGATCACAGACTGTTAGGGATGTGGTTTTCGAACAGGCGACCCAACTCGTCGAGTTTTGTAAAGGGGCAGAAAATAAAAATGGCGGGACTCGTGGGCAACTACCGCAACAGTTTACAGATGGCCCATCCCGCTGTGGCCCGGGAAGGCGAGCAAAACAATGCCATGGACCGAATTTTGCCGATATATCCGGACATTCCCGGCATACCGGGCGCGACGGTGGAAAAGGCGATTCACAGTGCCCTCGACACTGCCGACAGCTTCCTGACCGATCCCGTACCACCGACCCTGCTGGGGCAGCATCGATTGATACCGCTGAAGGACGCGCTCAGACTGGCGCATATTCCCCCGGAAGACGTGGATATTTCCGCTCTGGATGCCTGGGTGAACGGCAGTTCTCCAGCACACCGTCGCCTTGCCTACGATGAATTTCTGTTTATTCAGCTGGCGCTTGGACTTCGGAAATCCAGCGAATCCGCTCAGGGCGCACCGACCATTTCGCCCGGGTCCTTTGCGCCTGACCGGAGTGCACGACTCCTCGGATTTAAACCCACCAGTGCACAGCGGCGGGTGATTGACGAAATATTGCAGGACATGGCCAGGGGTGTTCCCATGCGCCGACTGCTCCAGGGGGATGTTGGATCCGGAAAAACCATGGTGGCGCTTGATGCCATCGCGGCATGTGTCGACGCGGGATATCAGGCCGCCCTCATGGCGCCAACAGAGATTCTGGCCGAACAGCACATGCGAACGCTCTTTCCGGTATTGAAACAGCTTGGCATACACACAGCCCTTCACATGGGCAACGCCCGCACCAGTGCGCGAAAAAAATTCATCGAGCAGACCGCCAGCGGTCGTGTCCAGGTGGCCATAGGCACCCACGCACTGATAAGTGAATCGGTTGTGTTCGCCAATCTGGGGCTGGCGGTCGTGGACGAGCAGCATCGCTTTGGCGTGGCACAGCGACTGGGACTGCAGGGAAAGGCCAAAGAAGGTAAGGCGCCGCACCTGCTGGTCATGACCGCCACTCCCATTCCCCGGTCACTGGCATTGACCGTCCATGGCGACCTCGACATTTCCGTTCTTGATGAGCTGCCTCCTGGACGCATGCCGGTTCATACCGAATTCGTCTCAAATGAGTCCCGGGAAACCGTAGTCGATGCAATGGAAGCAGCGCTTTCACGGAAAGAGCAGGTATACGTGGTTTGTCCCATTATTGAGCAGAGCGACGTTCTTGATGTCAGCGATGCGGAAACCACCCACGCGTTTTATGCATCCCGGTTCGGCGATGACACGGTTGGACTGCTGCACGGTCGCCTTCCTGCTGAGGAACGGGACATGACGATGGATCGGTTTATCGCCGGCGAACTGGGCGTGCTGGTATGCACCACAGTCATTGAAGTGGGCGTCAATGTGCCCAATGCCACCCTGATGGTTATTGAGGGGTGCGAACGGTTTGGTTTGGCTCAGCTCCACCAGCTACGCGGTCGCGTTGGCCGGGGGACGCAGGAAAGTCGATGCATTCTGACAGGCACCCCCAACACGTCCGAGAGCCAGATGCGCATCGATACCCTCACCCGTTCCACTGATGGGTTTTATATTGCGGAACAGGATTTGCAAATCAGAGGCCCAGGGGAACTGTATGGTCGCCGACAGGCCGGATTGCCCGGATTCCGCTTTGGAAATCTGAAAAAAGACCTTGATTTACTTCAGGCGGCAAGGCAGGACGCTCTCAATATATTAACACGCTCTCCGCGTCTGGAATGCAGTGACTTCGCGACTCTGGGTGCGGAGCTGAAGCGGCGAATTCTGGCGGGAGAAGGCCCCGTAGGAGAAGAATCCGGATGAAAACACGACTTTTAAAATGGACACTGGCCGGATGCCTCAGTGGCCTCATGCTCGGCATTGTCGACAGCGCTGCCCTGTACGCATTGGCCCGAGATATGTTTTTTCAGTCGCGGGAGATGTTGCTGGCCATGCTGTTCAGTCTCGCCAC
>JAFGWT010000045.1 GCA_016937015.1 Deltaproteobacteria bacterium
GGTATTACACGATTCATTGGGTCCTCCTGACGGATTGCGAATCCGTTCTGCTTTCGGTTTCAAAAAGTAAAATCCCGAAGGCGGTCGGAGTGGGAACTCCTAAAAGAAAGAATTGTCGCGGTGTTCTAAACCGAACCAATGTTCAGTTGAGGGAAGCCGACAGCATTGAAAGTCAAATGGTTCCGCAAGACGACGCGCACTGACACGATCAACTGAAGATTGCATAGGTCTAAACCGCCAGGCGAAATGCCATGTCACACCCGGATAAATGCCCGTCGCAACGGGGGTGCGTCAGTCCGATTCCAGAATGGTCTTTACGGTATGGCTCAGCAGTTCGAGATCGAATGGCTTCTGGATAAACGCCCGGGCGCCGGCGGCCAGCAGGGTTTCAACCTTGCGATCCCGCGCGTAGCCCGAACAGATAAGCACTTTGACACCGGGGTCTATCTGACGCAGTACCGAAAACACCTGGGACCCATCCATGTCGGGCATGATCATGTCGAGCATCACCAGCGACAGTTCGGTCTGATGGGCCTTGAACTGCCGCAGCGCCTCCTCGCCGTCCCGGGCGGTGTGCACGGTATATCCCATGCGTTGAAGCACCCGCCGGGTGGAACGCAGAACCATGGGTTCATCGTCGATAACCAGAATGGATATTTCTGAACTCTCCGCCCCCAGGCTGGGCCATGGCGCGGTGTTGGGCATCGTGGTGCGGCGCCTGTTGAGGGACGGCAGATAAATGGAAATGGTCGTCCCCGTGCCTGGGCTGCTTTCAATGTGCATATCCCCGCGATGGCTGCGCACTGTGCCGTATACCATGGACAGGCCCAGACCGGTGCCCTTGCCTTCGGGCTTGGTGGTAAAGAATGGCTCCACAGCCTTTTGCAGCGTGGCATCATCCATGCCTTTGCCGGTATCTGAAATATCAAGACGAATATACCGGCCGGAATCGAGTTTCAAATCAGCGGGCTCGTCATCCGAGGGAATGGAAACCGACGATGTGCGAATGGACAGCGTCCCCGCTTCGTCCATGGCGTCCGAGGAGTTGATGAACAGATTCATAACGGCGTGTTCCAGCTGCCCGGGGTCCCCTTCCACGTGATCGAGCCGTGGCTGCAGCGCCATGTCCACCTTGATTTGTTTGGACAGGGTGCGGGAGAGCAGGGCGATGGCATCGTGCACCACCTTGTTCACTGATATATCTTCGCGGACGTACTTGCCCTTGCGTGCAAATCCCAGCAGATTTTTGGTCAGATCGCGCCCGCGCTTGCAGGCCTCCACGATATTCTCGAGGTCTTCCTCTATGTCCTCATCCACTTCGCCATCCAGTTTGAGCATGGTGGCGGAATTCAATATGACGCCCAGCAGATTGTTTACATCGTGGGCAATGCCGCCTGCGAGCCTGCCAATGGCCTCCATCTTCTGAGATTGCTGCAGTTGTTTTTCGACCTTGACTTTTTCGGCTTCGGTTTCCTTGAGTTCGGTGATGTCCGAGCAGACGCCAAGCCACCGGAGTCCTTTTTGGTGTTCGACCACCACCGGTGCGCTTCTGTCCGTCCAGTATCGCAGCGCGCCGTTTTTACATACGACGCGATACTCTCTCGAAATCTGTTCCGGCGACATATACCGTTCCGCTGCCATCGAATCGAACATGGCCCGATCTTCAACGTGCACAAAATTTCGCCATTCGCGAATATTCCCTGGCCGTTCTCCAAAGGTCAGCCCCAGCACGGCGTCGATATTGCCAAACCAGGTCACGGTATCCGTAACGGCATTCCATTCGTACAGCAGGTCCCTGGTGATTTCCGCCGCGAGTTTAAACCGATACTCCATGTCGCGTCTGGAGGACACATCCCGTACCGCATTGACGCGCACCGTGTCGCCATCGTCGTAAATGATTTCCCGACTTTTAATTTCAACGGGAAACGTGGAGTCATCCCTGCGAAGACCAATGGCTTCACAGGGGATGTCGGACTCAGCGTCGCAGATATACTGGGTGACGGTTTCCCGGCTCTGGGGCGCAATAATATCGAGTTCATCCATGCCTAAAAATTCAGCCGGATCATCATATCCAAACATCTTGGCCGCAGCCTGGTTGGCGTCGAGACAAAAGCCTTCCTTTATCACAAAAATGGCGTCGATGGCGGCATCCGCCAGAAAATGAAAACGCCGTTCGCTGCGATGGAGCGCCTCTTCGACCTGCTTGAGCTGCAATTCGAGTGACTTTTTTTCGGCGCGGATGGCCTCAGGAGATTCGTGCTGCGGGTCCGGCGTGGAATTTTCGTTTTTACTGTCTGTCATTTATTATGTCGCTTTAAGTTTTGCACAATGACCTATTGTACAGTTCAACCGCACCGTTTTCAACGCGCGGGTTGGAAAATAAGCGCATCTGTCCGGTTGCAGGCAATTCCCTAATCGGTTGTTTTCCCGATGCGGCACGATGTGGAAGCGCCTGGTCACGCACAAGTCTGACACAGTCTGCGCCGCCGTCAACTCTCACCGCGCACGGATCAAACGGGCAGTGACGACCATTTCATGCCCCTCACGGTGTAATCTTTTTTACGGTGCCCGATAACGGGCGGAGGGTAATGGGACCAGCGGTCAGGGCCGTTCGGCAGCAGAAACGAATGTGCTCTTTGTCCAGCGTGGCATTCACACTGTTTCGTTCTGCGGCGCGCAGTTCCGCCAGTCGACGCCGTTCGATAAAATCCGCCGGCGGCAACGTTTCGATGCCCGTTACCACCTCGGATATACAGCTGCCGCAAACACCCACCCGGCATCCATGGGGATACTCATATCCCGCGTTTTCAAAGGCAATGAGGATGGAGGGCGCCGGTTCCAGGGCCACGGTGGTGGATGTGCTGTCGTTATGGATTACAGTGACGTGAATCATATGTTCAGTTTAGTCCGAAGGCCGGCTGGCGCAACCGTCAAAAAGCGAATGTGCAAAGGAGATTTGCGGTTGCGGTGGATTTAATTCGTTATTCGCTGTATTTTCGTGACAGGCATACACAAAATCAATGCGTTCCAGTGAGAATTCATTTACAGTGTTTTCCAATTACCGGTCTTAAGGACTATTAATTTATGAAAGGCAAACCAAGCATTATGCCCACGCTCAGTTGGTGGACCAAAGACGGCGGCAAAAAAATTCTGGCAATTACCAAACCGATTACGACCATTGGTTCGGCAGACGAAAATGATATTTCCATTAAGGCCCTCAATCTTGACTCACATCACGCGCAGCTGGTTTTCGACGGACGCGATTTCTGTCTGACCGATTTGGCCGGCAATGGCGATGTGAAGGTGAACTCCCGCAAAAAGAAGAAAGTGAAGCTGGTTCATCAGGACTGCATCACGGTCGGGGATGCGGAGCTGACGTTCAGCTTAATCGACAGCACCAGGGCGTCTGAAACACGGGATGCCACGGCGGATATTGAAGGCCTGAAAAAACTGCAGTTGTTTTCGGAGGCATTGCTCGAAAAAAATTCCGTGGATGAACTGCTGGACGTGCTCATGGATGCGGTCATTGAGTTGACGGGCGCGGCCAAAGGGTTTTTGATTCTGTTTGAAGACGAGACCCCCATTATCAAAGTGGCGCGCAATCTCAGACGCGAAAATCTGGGCTCTGCCGTATCGCAGCTGTCCGACAGCATCGTGGCCCAGGTGGTGCAGACCCGGTCGGCCATTATTGTGACGGATGCCCAAAGTCACACCAAATTTTCAAATGCCCAGTCGGTCATCAATTTAAAGCTCAATTCGGTCATGTGCGCCCCGCTTTTAAACCGGGGCCAGATGCTGGGCCTTATTTATGTGGGTAACGATACAGTCAGAGGCCTGTTTGAGGTGGAGACCCTCGAAATGCTGAAGGTGTTTGCCGCCCAGGCCTCCCTGCTGGTGCAGAACGCCATTTTGCTGGATGAACTGAAGCTTCGCAATGTGGCCCTGTCACGGGAGCTGGACCAGCAGCGGTTTGGTCAGATTATCGGGTCCTCCACCGCCATGGAAAAGGTGTTTAAAAAGGTGGAAAAAGTGGCCGTGGCCGATGTCTCGGTGCTGGTAAGTGGCGAGACGGGGACCGGCAAGGAGCTCATTGCCCACGAAATTCACCGGCGCAGCGGCCGGGCGACGGGGCCGTTTATCACGGTGAACTGTGGCGCCATTCCCGAGACCCTGATGGAGTCAGAATTTTTCGGTCACGTCAAAGGGGCGTTCACCGGCGCGGACAGCACCCGGGAAGGGAAGTTTCAGGCGGCCAATGGCGGGACTATATTTCTGGATGAAATTGGCGAGATGCCACTGTCGCTGCAGGTGAAATTGCTGCGGGTCCTTCAGGAGCACCAGGTGATCAAAGTGGGGGCGACCAAAACCGAGACCCTGGATATTCGGGTGGTGGCCGCCACCAATCGGGATCTGGAAGATGAGATCCGGAAGGGCAATTTTCGGGAGGACCTGTATTACCGACTCAACGTCATTCATATCGACCTTCCCCCGTTGCGGGAAAGGGGCGATGACGTGGTGCTGCTTTCCCGCTACCTGCTGAAAAAATACCGGGAGGAATTTTCTTCGAAAGTGAAGGGGTTTACCCCCGGTGCGATGATGGCTATAAAAAAGCATACCTGGCCGGGCAATGTCCGGGAGCTTGAAAACCGCATCAAAAAGGCGATTATTCTGTGTGAGTCCACCATGGTGGGGCAGGCCGATCTGGATCTCACCGATGATAGTCTGCCCTCGGTAATGACGCTGTCTGAAGCCAGGGAGGAGTTTCAGCGACGTTATGTGCTGGAGGTGCTTGAACGCAACAACGGGAATCGAACCAAAACAGCGGAGGAGCTGGATGTGGACCCGAGGACCATTTATCGATACCTCGAAAAGGCGTGATATTTTGCTGGCGCGAATGAGCTGCATTTGTGTGATGTGGATGGTGACGGCCTGCGTGGTGACCGACGAAATCGAGTTTTACGACAAAGTCAATATGCCCCCCCAGCGGGACAGCATTGTGCCCACCAATGACAAAATTGACACCATCACCAATAACTCCGAAAAAAAGTACACCGTTTACCTTTGGGATCCCGATGAATACGACGGCAGCGACTACCGCGGTAAAATCAACGTCATCGCGCAAACGAATGCGGGCCCGGTGAAACTGTGGGCGGACGGCCCGTGCGAGAGTCCGGACCCATCAGAGCCGGACCCGGATAAGTACGATGGGGGCATTATGGTCAGAATCGACTGCAATGCCGTGTTTCAGATGAGAAATGCCCCTGAGAAAACCACGGTCATCATCCAGGTGACTATTTCAGACCGCCAGTTTTCTATCAGCAGCGCAGATGAAGCAAAGACACTTCAGGTGACATGGACCGGGGAGCTGTACCCAGGCAATGAAAAATAGCCTTCAACACTGCATAGGTTTTTTGGGGCGTGTGGCGCCTGCTGTTCGTGTCACCGTCAGCGGTGTTCTGTTTCTGGCATCATGCCTCGCATCATGCAATGACTCCGGCAAATCATCCATCTATGGGTACAGTGGCCCGCGAAACACCTGTGTCGACAGCAGTGACTGCGTTGAGGGCGCCTGCCATCCGACCCGCAAGGTGTGTGTCGTATCTTTTCAGAGCGATGACAGCCTGTGGGCGCGCGTTATCTTTGATTCCCCTCAGCTGAGAGCGCAGGTGTTCAAGGTGCCCAAGGTAAGTACCGATACCCTGTCCCTTGACATCCGCGAACCGGTGGCGATTCAGAATCTGACTGCCCCCACTGCCCTGTCGGCGGATATCCTGTTTTTTGACCTGTCCAACACGTTGCCCGGACAGGATCCGGAAGTGTTCGTTTACAAAACCTACCTGCAGAACGACCAAACCGCAGACATCGCGCCGTTTCATCTGTTGCCCGGGGTGTACGATATTACAGTGTACCCGGTCGGCAGCGAGAAAAGTACGCTGCCGGTGACTACATACAAGGATATTCAGATAGATGCACAGGGGGTTGCCTGGCAAAATGGCGTTCCGTTGCAGACAGTGTTGCCGGAAGCCGCGAATCAGCTGGTTGGCAAGGCATATTATTTCAGCAGTGTGGAAGGAAATGTGGCCGCCAGGGACCTGTCGGTCCAGGCGTTCGATGGGGTGAGCCGTCGGGCGCTGTCGCATCCCTTTGCGCTCTCCTGTTTGAGCCAGGATGACTGCGGCCGTTACACCATACCGCTTCCAGCCACCACTCAGTCGGTGGAGGTGCGATTCTTTAAGCCGGATGAGCCGTTTTTTCCCTCATACATTTATCCCATTGATCCCCTGACGTTCACCGGGGGTATCGCCCAGACAGAAATCGTTCTGGACCCGCTGCAGAAACCGGTTCTGGTGACTGGCAGTGTTAATGTCAATCCCGTTCCCGACGGGATCACGCCGCCGCCGGCGTGTCGGGTGCTGTTTGAGATGGTCGACGATGACCAGCGATCTCTTCAGTACTGGGTGGATACCAATGGATATGGTGAAATTGAGCGGGATGCCGGGATGCCCGGCGTTTACCTTTACCCAGGTCGCTATAAAGTCACCGTGTTTCCAGTGGTCGACAGTTCCACCCTGTCGCAAACCTACGCACGGACTGTGCTGCTGGACACGCTGGTGGTGTCCAACGACGTGTCCGACCCCCTATCGGAGGAAACGGGCATCACTGTGAACAGGTTTTCGCTGACCCTGGATCCCCGCCTCAAAATCACGGGGAAAATCACATATGAAAACAGCCTCATCCCCAGTACGTTTATTACGGCGTACAATGTCGAGCGGGTCCAGCCCTACAGCAAGGTGCTGACCACACAGGCGAGTGAGAGCGCCACGTTCGACATCTGGCTGGACAATAATACATATTACGTGATGGCCAGCCCGCCGGCCGTATCCATGTTTGTCGCGGGGTTTGGCCCATGGAATATCCGAAAATCCAAAAATTATGTGTTCGATGCAGAAGTACAGGTGCCGTTTGTCATCGAAGGGAACCTGAATATCAATACGGACAGCACCTGGTTCGAAAGCACCACACCCCGCTCGGTGATTGTGGAGTGGTATCGGGAGTATGGACAGACCGCGTATCGGGCCACCCAAACCCGGGTTCAGGATGATTACTTTTTCAGTGCCCTGTTGCCGCCGGGATAAGAACGCGCATCCGTCCCATGGTTCATTGGATGGCGCATAACGAGTTATGGACACCGTTTGTTTCAACACGGTGTGAACTGAAGAAACGATGCTGATTTTTTCACAGATTTTACAGACCACATTGCCGGTGCTTTATGGCGCCATTGCCCTGTCGTATCTGTTTTATTTTTACACCAGGATTGCTGCGCTCAGCCGTGTCGCCACTGTCGCACTGCTGGTGACTGCGGTGCTGCATCTTGGTCACACTGTGGTCCTGGGCATCATTGCCATGCGCCACCCCATGGCCACGATTTTTGAGTTTCTGTCCTTTGTGGCAATGACCATGGCATTCATTTTCCTGTTTTTGGAAACCTGGTACCGCAACGGATACATCGGCGCATTTGCCTTGCCGGCTGTTTTTGTATTGCAGCTGTGCGCGTCGCTGGGCATTCAACCCGCTGTGGCGGTCACGCCCCTGCTCGAAGAAGTGCGATTTGCGCTCCATGCCACCGCTTTTGCCGCGGCCTACGCTGCATTTTTGCTGGGGCTTCTTTTTGGCGTGATGGTGATACTGTTCGAACGGTCGGTAAAGCGGCATCATTTTGGCATTGTGTTTGAGCAATTGCCATCGCTGAGTGTGCTTGGCAAAATGACCGCCAGTACTCTGCTTTTGGGATTCGTGTTTATGAGCATTGGCCTTGGACTTGGTGCGTGGAATGTGATGCATGCACCCACCGATTTGCAAATGGATGCCAAGGTGCTGCTTACGATTTTGGTATGGCTGGTGTACGGGTTTGCCATTTTTTCGCGATTTGTGCTGCGCTGGTCTGATGAATCCACCGCCATCCTCAGTATTGCCGGTTTTGCATTGCTGGCGTTTACCACAGTGGCCACCCACGTCACGTTTTCGAGCTGGCACAATTTCGTTGGATAATTATGACTGAATCGACCCGAACGCCATTTGTTATTGGCAGCAGTTTTCATTCCGCGCCGCTGGCGGTGCTGGAAAAGATAGCCATCTCAAGAGATGACCTGCAATCGGTGGTAAAGGAGCTTTCGGGCTGGATTCACACCGACGACCTGGCGGTGCTCTCCACCTGCAACAGAACCGAAATTATTGGAACCACGCTGGATGTGGCGCGAACCCGACAGCAGATTGTCACTTATCTGAATACAGTGGCTGAAAATGTGACCCTGCAGCCCGAGCATCTTTACTGTCTCACAGGGGTGCAGGCGGTGTCGCATTTGTTTAACGTGGTGTGCGGGCTGGATTCCATGATAATAGGCGAAACCGAAATTGCGGGGCAACTGCAGTTCGCATTTGGAGTCGCAAAGTGTGAAGGGCTGGCGGGCAGTTATTTTGTGCAACTGTTCGATTCAGCGTTTCGGACCAACAACCGGGTGCGTCGGGAGACGCAGATTGGCGAGGGCACCACCTCGGTGGCCAGAGCTGCGGTCCATATGGCGAGGCGCATTGTGGGAGATCTGTCCGACCGGCGAGTGCTTGTCCTTGGCGCGGGAGAAACAGGGACGCTGGCCTGTGCGTACCTCAACGAGGAAAAGGCCACCATATTTGTGGCCAATCGCACGGCGGAAAAAGCGGTGAGGCTGGCCGCTGAAAAGGGGGGGACTGTGGTGCCATTTGACCGGCTCGAAGAGACGCTGGTGGATATGGATGTGGTGCTGCTGGCCACTGGCGCCAAAACCCCCCTGATTACCAGACAGATGATAGCTCAGGTTCAGAAAAGAAGGCGGGGCGAACTGCTGGTGGTGGTTGATATTTCCATGCCCCACAATGCGGAACCGGAAATTCAGTCTGTGGGCAACGTGTTTTTATTCAACATGAACGACTTAAAGGATATGGTTGCGAAATCAATTTCGAGACGGGCGGGGGAAAAGTTAAAGGCGCAGCAGATTGTCGAGGAAGAGGTGGCGGCGTTTTTTGCCAGACAGCGTACACTGGAGGTGGGTCCAATTATCGCAGCACTGCGTTGTACATGTGAAGAGATGACTGCGGCTGAACTGGCGCGATTTCAAAACCGGCTATCCGATACGGACCGGCAGGTGTTTGAACAGTTTGCCGCCAGTTTGCTCAACAAAATACTGCATTTGCCAACCATGGCGGTAAGGGAGCTGGCAACCGATCAAAGCGGGGCGGACGGCAAGGCGACGGAAAAAATTGCGTGGTTTAAAAAGCTGTTTGGCCTCGATAAACCCAAAGAAGAACGGATGAGAAACAAGTGAAGACAATTCGACTGGGCACCAGAAAAAGCCGGCTGGCCATGTGGCAGACAGCGCATGTGGCGTCGCTGCTAAAAGCGCATGACAGCCAGATTCAGGTGGAGATTGTCCCCATCGTGACCCTCGGCGACCGGATAACGGACAGACCCCTGTCCGAGTTGGGTGGTACTGCGGTGTTTACAAAAGAGATAGAGGCGGCGTTGCTCGACGGCAAATGTGACGTGGCGGTTCACAGTCTGAAGGATTTGGCCACAGTGATGCCCGATGGTCTCGAACTGGCCGCCTATCTTAAACGGGAGGATTTCCGCGATGTGTTTGTTTCCGCCTCCGGCGTGTCGTTGAGGGACTTGCCCAAAGGAAGCGTCATTGGCACATCCAGTTTAAGGCGCATCGCCATGGTCAGGCATTTCAGACCGGATTTACAGGTGACCTCCCTGCGCGGCAATGTGCCGACCCGCCTTTTGGCAGTGGGAAAAGATGTGCCTGATGCAAAGCCGTACAGCGGACCTGCACTGGCGGGCACAATCATGGCGGCCGCCGGTTTAAAGCGACTGGGGTTTCGGGGATATGTGACCGATTATCTGCCGACGGATCTGTTTTTGCCCGCGCCGGGGCAGGGGGTTATCGCGCTGCAGACCCGCGCGGACGATACTGGGATAATGACCGCTGTCAAAGCGCTCGAATGCACCCGAACCCGAACGGCGGCAGTGGCGGAACGAACCTTTCTGAATGTGGTGGAAGGCGGCTGCCGGTTGCCCATCGGCGCTTTTTGCATGTACTCTGACACCTCGATTGAATTGTGCGGCGTGATTCTGTCTCTGGACGGTGAAAAGGTGGTGACTGGCCGGTACGAAGGCACCGATCCTTTGGCAGTGGGGCGGGCACTGGCTGAGCAGCTTTTGAATAACGGGGGCGCGGATATTCTGGCACAGGTGAATCAGACCCTTGATAAGGGGTGAGGAAAAAGAAAACATGACGCTTCAGGGAAAACGCATTTTGCTGGGCAGGCATCAGACGGACAGCAGTCCACTTGAGGAGCGGTTGCGACAACAGGGCGCGGTGGTGCGTTGTGTCCCCCTGATAAAGGTGCAGCGTGTTGATCCGATTGACACATCTCAGTTGAATCGCCAGCCCGACGTGGTGGTGATTACCAGCAAAAATGCGATCGATGGATATGAAACGCTGCGTCCGCTGCTGGCCCCGCATCAACTGGCCGTGGTGGGGTTGCGCACAGCCCGGGAGTGTGAGAAACGGGGATTTGTGCCGGATGTGGTGGGTTCAGGCAAAGGGGCGCTTTCGCTGTTGCAGCAGCTGGCCCGGCACAGTGATTTATCCGGCAAACACATGCTGTATCCCTGTTCGAATCTGGTGGGAGATGGTTTTGATGAGGCGGCAGCGGCTCTGGGCGCAACGGTTCAGATGGTGACGGTTTATCGGACTGCGCCGCCGGAGGACCTTGATGTGGCGCATATTTCCGACTTTGACAGCGCGGTGTTTTACAGCAGCAGTGGCGCAAGGCATTTTCATTCCCTCAAACCGTTTGCAAAGGGCCAAAGGCCGGGGGCGGTGGCCATGGGGGAACAGACCGCCGCCACGCTGCGGGAGCTGGGCGCCGATAAAGTATGTGTGGCCACTCGTCCGGACGTGGATGCCCTGTTTGATGCGGTGGTCAAAAGTGTGGCTGAGGATTGAGCACCCATGGTTGCGGTGAGCGGCCGGGTGAGTGACCCATATTTGAGCGTTTAGGAACTGGAGAATGTAAATGACATACCCGATTGTACGCATGAGACGAAATCGTCGAACCCCGCAGATACGCGCGCTGGTGCGTGAAACCCGCATCAGTGCCGACAAACTGGTGTATCCTCTGTTTGTGGTGGAAGGCCATGGGGTGAAAACCCCCATTGCATCGATGCCCGGGTGCTTTCATTTTTCGGTGGACATGCTGGTCAACGAATGCCGGGAGGTACTGGCGCTGGGCGTCAATCACGTGATTCTGTTTGGGATTCCGGCGCAAAAGGATGCTTTTGGGAAAAGTGGATACGATGAACACGGCGTGGTGCCACGGGCGATTGCCGCGCTAAAACGGGACTTGCCCGGACTGTGTGTGTGGGCGGACGTCTGTCTGTGCGAATATACCAGCCACGGCCATTGCGGCGTGGTGGAAAATCAGGTGGTTAACAATGACAAAACCCTGCCGCTGTTGGCTGAGGCGGCCCGGGTGTATGCCGCGGCGGGGGCAGATATAATTGCGCCGTCAGATATGATGGACGGTCGGGTGGATGCCATTCGCGCCGTCCTCGACGACAATGGATTTTCCGATGTGGCCATTTGCGCCTACAGCGCCAAGTACGCATCCGCCTATTACGGGCCGTTCAGAGAAGCGGCGTGCAGTGCGCCGGGGTTTGGGGATCGTAAAAGTTATCAGATGGATCCTGCCAACAGCGATGAGGCGATTCGGGAGGTGGCGCTGGATTTGGACGAGGGGGCGGACATGGTGATGGTCAAGCCCGCGCTGGCCTATCTCGACATTGTGCGTCGGGTGAAAGATGAATTCATGGTGCCGGTGGTGGCCTACAACGTATCCGGCGAGTACGCGATGATCAAGGCGGCGGCGGCCAATGGATGGATTGACCACGACAAGGTAATGATGGAAACACTGCTGTCCATGCATCGGGCGGGGGCAGACGTAATAATAACCTATTTTGCAAAAGATGCGGCGCGATTGCTTGTTGCGCCCAGGGCTTGAATGAGGTGGCTATGACCGACTGGAAACCGGGTGAAAAAAGTCAGGCGCTGTTTGCGGCGGCACAGGTGCGCATTCCAGGGGGCGTGAACTCACCGGTCCGCGCATTCAAATCGGTGGGGCTGCAGCCGTTTATGGTGGAGCGGGCCAACGGACCATTTGTGTACGATGTGGACGGCAACGAATACATCGACTTTATGGGGTCATGGGGACCTTTGATTCTGGGCCACAACAACGAAAAAATCCGCACAGCGCTGGTGGATGCGGCCAGTCGCGGCACCTCCTTTGGCGCGTCCCATGCCGCTGAAATAAAAATGGCCGAATTGATTGGCGACGCGATGCCTCACATTGAAATGATGCGTCTGGTGAACTCGGGCACCGAAGCCACCATGAGCGCCATTCGCCTGGCCCGTGGGGTCACCTGGCGGGAAAAGATTATCAAGTTTGACGGATGCTATCACGGCCATGCCGACGCGTTCCTCATAAATGCAGGCTCCGGTGCGGCAACCCTGGGGGTCCCCAGTTCCCCCGGTGTTCCCGAAGGCGCGGCCAAAGATACATTGAGCGCGGTGTACAATGATATCGATTCTGTGAAGCGCCTGTTCGCGGCCAATACCGGCAACATTGCAGCGGTGATTGTGGAACCCGTTGCCGGCAACATGGGGTGCGTGCTTCCTGACCCGGCGTTTTTAAAGGAACTTCGGCACATCTGCACCGACGAAGGCGCGCTGCTGATTTTTGATGAAGTGATCACGGGCTTCCGCATTGCCAGAGGCGGCGCCAGAGAGGTGTACGGGGTTGAGGCGGATTTGACCACTCTGGGCAAAATTATTGGGGGCGGCATGCCGGTGGGTGCATTTGGGGGCAAGACCGAATTCATGACCCAGATGGCGCCGGAAGGTCCTGTCTATCAGGCGGGGACCCTTGCAGGGAATCCCTTGGCCACTGCGTGCGGCATTGCGGCGCTCACCCAGCTGAATGAACCAGGCGTGTATGCGCGTCTGGAAGAGACAGGCGCCCAAATGGCCGCCATCCTCACGGAATCGGCCAATGCGGCAGGCATTCCCATAACGGTGAA
>JAFGWT010000432.1 GCA_016937015.1 Deltaproteobacteria bacterium
AGAAATGCAATGCGCCGGGATGCCCAGATTCCCACCACGGTGGCCACCAGCCATACAGACACGGCCTTAATTCCGATAAGACCGATATGCAGCCACTCGAGTTCTTTGCCCCCCCGGGTAGCCACAACCATCCCGCTCACTATGGCCAGCAAAATAATGCCTATCACATCGTCAATCACCGCCGCCGACAAAATGGTGACTCCCTCCGGCGAATCCAGCTTTCGCTTTTCGGACAGAATCCGCGCGGTAATCCCCACCGAGGTTGCAGCGGCGGCAATGCCCATAAACAGACATGCGGGGTCGAAAATGGACGTCGGCTTCATTCCCAGAAGGAACGAAAAGTAAAACCCGGTTAAGGTGCCCAGCGCCACCGACGCAACGACGCCCCCCACCCCCACCAGGGTACCGGCAAAGAAGTAACGAAACAGGGTTTTAAGATCGGTTTCGAGTCCCACATCGAACAGCAGCACAATCGACGCGATGGTGGCGATGCCGTACAGCTCGGGCGACACTGGCGCGCCATCGTGCATGGGAAAGAGTCCATCCCCAAATCCGGGAAGTGGCAGACCGCCAAGCGCATAGGCGCCCAGCAGTATTCCCGCAAACAGTTCGCCCAGTACGGCGGGCAGCTTTGCTTTGGCAAAAACCATCCCCATCAGGCGGGCGGAAAAAATGATTGCCCCAAACTGAATCACGAGCATCATCATACGATGGGTCATTCAGACTCCTTATTGCCGAAATTCATATGAGATGTAAGAAAGCATTACCCCAATGTGGATAAAGTCAAAAGTCGACGTGAACTGAAGGACGAATTCAATGGGCCACCTGTCAGGCTCCCTTTGAGGCATTTTCACGGCTCATTTGATTGCAAATGAGAGTCCGTACCAAAGTCATTGAACAGGTACATGTGAAACGCCAAAGTGATGTCCTAATGCAGTCGTCGGTAAATAGTGGGCGAAATCTTTTCCAATCGAAAGTTATTTGGCTTTATCGACTCAGAATGCCCCAAAAACAAATATCCCCGCGCCGTCAGCTGGGCACATAGTTTTTGAAGGATGGCGTGCCTCGTTTCGGCATCGAAATAAATAAGAACATTTCGGCAAAAAATAACATGCATGCGCTGAGGAATCCCATAGTCGTCGGCAACAAAATTCATTCGGCCAAACGTAATATGTTTCCGAATTTCCGGAACGAACCTGTAAAACCCTTTTTGTTCTCCGGCGCCGTGCATCAGATATTTGTATTTTTGTGGTTGCGGAATCGGCATGATTTCCTGTTCACTGTATATTCCCTGTATTGCGGAATGCAGTACTTTGGTGGAGATGTCAGTGGCAAGAATTTCGAAACGTCCGTTAATCGCACCGAGAACCTCCGCCACTTCCATTGCAATGGTGTACGGTTCTTCACCGGATGAGCAACCCGCGCTCCAGATGTGAAGCGGGACGCCAACCGAAATCTTCCGGGATGTTTGCAATTCCGGCAGCACATGATTTTTCAAAAATTCAAAATGATAATTTTCTCTGTAAAAATCCGTTTTATTGGTGGTGACCACATTTAAAAACGCCTGCAATTCATCGTCAGAACGGTTAAGTGATTCCAGCAAATTGAGATAGTCTTCAAAGGAAGACAAATTGAGCGCACGCAGTCGCCTGAGCAATCGGACTGAGAGCATCGTTCGTTTTGTATTTGCCAGGGAAATACCACAAATTTCATAAACCATATTTTGAAACCTGACGAACAGCGCCCTGGATAAAATCATCTGCTCTTTGGGAAATTCCTCTTCCATGCGCAATGGTTAAACGCGCGTTCCCAAACTGGATTCTGATGTTTTGCGAGTTGTAATATCATGTGGAATACAAACTGTTGCATTTTGATCTGCAGTGATTTCCGGAGCCGGATATTGACCGCGTTGTGTTAAAACGATGTTGCCCACGGGAAGTTCCTGTCCCTGTTTAAAAGCGTTCGAAGTCTTTATCGTCCGTCTGGGTATGCATCATCGCCAGCTCGATGCCACTTGATTCCGGCCGCGTTTTTGGCCTCTGGAACGATGATTTGGCGACTGCTTTTGACCCTTTTTTGACGCCGCGCTGTCGGGCCTGTCTGTCGGTTTCTGCTTTTATTTTAAAAAATGACGCCGAATCCGCCAAATGTTCCGCCTGTTCCTGTAACTCAGAGGCTGTGGCGGTCATCTCTTCGGCCCCTGCCGCGTTTTTCTGAATCACCTGATCGAGCAGATGAATCGCCTGGGTGGTTTGATCGATGCCTGCCGCCTGCTCGGCAGATGACGCATTAATTTCCTTTACCAACTCGCTGGTGCGTTGAATCACCGGAACGATTTCCCGCAACAGATTGCCTGCCTGCTCGGACACCTGGAGGCTCGACGATGAAAGAACGCCAATTTCCTGCGCCGCTATTTGGCTTCTTTCGGCAAGCTTTCTTACTTCGGAAGCCACAACCGCAAAGCCTTTGCCATGTTCACCCGCTCTTGCCGCCTCAATCGCCGCGTTCAACGCCAGCATATTTGTTTGTCGGGCAATTTCTTCGATGATGCTGATTTTTTCAGCAATATTGGTCATCGCTGCAACGGTTTCCGCCACTGCCTGTCCCCCCTGAATTGCATCTTCCGCTGCCTTTTCCGCTATGGCGGCCGTATGCTGTGCGTTGTCTGCATTCTGTCTTACCGTACTGCTCATCTCTTCCATCGAACTTGAAATTTCCTCAATACTTGCAGCTTGCTCTGTCGCTCCCTGAGCCATATCCTGGGTTGCGACATTGGTTTGATTGGCGCCCAGAATGACCTGGTGGGAAGCGTCCTGGACTTCCTGGGCAAAGCTGGTGAGGTTTACAAGAACCGTATCAATTGTTTGCCTAATCAACTCGAAATTTTCCGCAATCTGCTTTGTATCGTTGTCATGTTCCGCCACCGACATTGTTACGAGCAGATTTCCCTTTGAAATTTCTTCCAAAACCGCAAGCAGTTTTTGAACTTCATTAGATTGGAATTTCGCCTGTTTTTCAGTCACACGCGCCGCGTTCTTCACTGCTGTCTGGTCAATAATAAATTCCAATGCCGCAACTGGCGTGTCGCTTTCATCCATGATTGGAGAGGCGATAAACTCGGTATCGTAAACACGATCCTTGACAACCATTTCCGCGGAACCGAATTCCATGACGCCGCTGGTCAGGCATTTGTCAACCGCGTCGGCACCGTTGGCATAACTTCCAATTTTAAAATGCTGACTGTATCTCGTGCCCACAATTTCCTTTTCCGTGGATTGCAGCAAAGTCAATGCCGCTTCGTTGGCGTAAATCACTTTTAGATGTTTATCGATAATCCATACGGGAGACGGCAATTTTGAAATGTGCCCCACCAAAGCCGTACTCAAATCGTTAATCCCGCTAACCAGTTCTTTCCAGCCGCCTTCGTATTTCTCAGTATCCGCCCGCTGAGACAGATTTCCGCATTGTATCTTTTTAGTGTTGGCGCTGACTGTTTCAAGAATGTCTTTGATGCTCGATACAACCTTATTGAATGCCTGTATCATGGAACCGATTTCGTCCCCGCTGTTGCTGGTTAATTCATATTCCAAATCACCAGAGGCAACTGCGTTCATGGCCCAGGCGGTTTTTTTAACGCGTCTGGCAATGCTGCTTGCCATAATCAGAGCCAGCAAGACTGCGATGACGGAGATGACCACAATCACACCCAGCAATTTGTTGGTCCAGGCGGCCATTTCTTCATCGATATCTTCGATGTACATTCCCGTGCCAAGACACCAGTCCCACGGTTTAAAATAGGCAATGTGAGAAATCTTCGGAACGATTCTGCTCTTGTCGTCCTTATACTGCCACATGTATTCGGCAAAGCCGCCGCCTTTCTTTCCCAGTTTGGCAAACAGCAAAAATAGCTTGACGCCATTGGGGTCTTTTTTGTCGCCCACATAATTGCCCTCAAGCTGCGGCGAAAAGGCATGAACGATCAGGTTGGGTTTGGTATCATTGATCCAAATATAGTCGTTGTTCTCAGGGCCGTAGCGCAAATCGCGAATCACGCCTTTTGCTTCTTCCATAGCTTGATCTTTACTGTATTTGCCGCGTTTGTATTCGTTGTAATAATGCGCCGAAATACTGTATGCCAATTCTGTCTGTTCTTTAATTTTGTCATACTTTTTGTCCAGCATTCCCTGTCTGGCCGCCGGCAAAATCCAGCCGAAAACGAAAATGATAAACATGGTCGCGATAATCAGGCCCATACTCGCGATTTTTAAGGCAATCGGAATATTGCGAATCGCCGCCAACACCGTTCTTAGGCTAAACTGATTTCCACTTTTTAATGAAACCGTCTTCATAACATTTTTCATTTTTCATCCTCTTTAATATCTCAATGGGAACCGCCTGCGATGCCGAACCATCGACTGGTCCAGTTTTTTCGATATTTACCCCAACGGGGCATTCGCAAGTGTTGCGCCCCCCCATCGCCCATGCGGGTCCCGTTCAACCTCTCCTGCATGTTGCGACAGATATGCCCTCGAAATGCTGCCGCAACCTGACTTTTATTTTTTTTAAACCTTCCCCTATCTGTCTTCATCACCCTTCCTTCACTTGCCTGTTGCTGAGGCACTTGCCTGAAATCAGCTGGTGCCAATCGTTCAAAAAAAAGGCACGACGCAATAGGCTATTCAATGTCACGGCCCATAAATAGAAAAGTTTAGGCCACCTGGTCCTGTGCCAAACCAAAGCCCGGCATCGGAAGCGCAACACTCCCTTAAACGTCCATCGCCCATTTGATTTTAAAGGAAACGCGGGGGTAAATAGCCTGATTCAAACCGGTGACGATGCTCAGCCGGTCGATAATTCTCAACAAATTCAACAGGGTGCAGGTTCTGCTACAGGGGCGGGACTTCCAGATGGACAAAGGGAGACAACACGTAACTGTTGTGTAAAGTCACTTCAGCAAAAAGTTACAGGCGTTTGTAGAACGTAATACTGACGCCGCCGCCGGCGCCGCCGCCCGGGTCGGAACTCACGTACACGTTTTCATTGAGGTAAGAATATTTGCCTGTGGCGCTGGTTTCGAAGGTGGGCACCAGCGCGCCAAACGAGCCGCAGTTGCGAATCAGAATCAGCTCACCGTCATTGGTTTCGAGGGTGTATCTGGCGTCGATGATCATATTGCCCCCAAGCAGCTGAAAATCCGCGCCGCCATACAGCACATTCCCGGTGATGTTCCCGGTCACGGTCCCCCCCGTGATGGGAATGATATTCCTGGACCCGCCACCAAAATCGCCAACAGATATGGATGCGCCCAATCCAACCGATTCGGTAAAGATGGGATCCCCCTTGCCACCGGTGACATCGAAGCACTCCCACAACTGGTTGGGCACCCCATCCGGATCTGACAGGGTCACTTTTTCCGCCGGCGCGGTGACATTGCTCATGTCGTACACTTTCAACGTGATGGTGCCCGCCTGTTCGTCCAGAATGCGCTCCCCGGCGAAGTTGCCCGTGTTCAGCCAGTTGTAAGCGGTGCTTTTATTTACCTCGAAATTGGGAATCACCCGCACAACGTTATCACCCGACGGTGCAAATCCACATACACGCAAAAATATAGGCGTTCCATCCTGGGCGCTCATCATGTTCAGCTGTTCCAGCTCAACGTTCCCGTTGGAGAGCGTCAGTTCCAGGTCGAGGCTGCCTTTGGTCACAGAACCGGTGAGGTCCCCGGAAATGCTGCCGCCATTAATATCGAGAATGCGGCGATGCCCCTGGTGGGTATCTCCCACGTCATGAATTTCGCCGAGGTCAAATGTGATGGTCATCACCAGCGCCCCATCGGAAGGCGGCGCCAGACCTTCAGGAACGCCGCAGGTCCAGGACGCGTCGGGCACCACGGTCTTGCCGTCGCTGCCCCCCGTATCCGAATCCGAATCGGTATCGGTATCGCTATCGGTGTCCGAATCGCTGTCACTGTCGGTATCGCTGTCGGTATCGCTGTCCGTGTCGCTGTCCGTGTCGCTGTCCGTGTCCGTGTCGGCATCGGTGGTATCCGTGCTGCAACACACCGGTGATTCCGCCGGGCACGTGTATTCCGCCAGATATGTGCCATTCATCTCCCGGCACGCCCCCTGGGCCACACAGGTGCCGGGGCAATCATTATCCCCATCACTGTCACTGTCACTGTCTGAATCCGTGTCCGAATCGGCGTCTGAATCGGCGTCACTGTCCGAGTCGCTGTCGCTATCGGCGTCTGAGTCGCCATCCGTGTCCGAATCCGAATCGCTGTCGCTATCCGAGTCGCTGTCGCTGTCGGTGTCCGAATCGGTGTCTGTGTCCGAATCCGAATCGGTGTCGCTATCCGTATCTGAGTCGCTGTCACTGTCCGAATCGCTATTCCCATCGCTGCTGTCCGCATTCGATCCCGAACACGACACCAGCAACGCCATTAATAGCAGTGTCAGAAACGCGGCTGCTGTTTTTACTTTATGGTTCATATTAAAATCCTCCTCGACATTGATATCCAGAATTTGTTACCAGTTCGCTACCCGGTAAACAGGGGCCGGTGAATTGGTCCCACGGGTATTGAACGACGCAGTTCATGGCAAACAGCGCTCCTTCGCTGAAATGTCTGTTCCGTATCGATATTGTGTACAGATGAGCTGTAATTGAGGGTTCAATTTTTTAAGACAGACTGATTTTGAAATTTTGGCGTTGGGGCGAATTAATGGGTCAGGGGAGGGAATGTCGTTTAAAAAATTCCCATGCAGCGGCCGCATCGCCGTAATGCAGTCCCATCGCAGTCCATTGGGTGCACAGCATCACCTCTGTACCGTTGCTGCATTGCGTATCGGCATACAATCGGCACTCGTTGCCAATATCTGCCGGGACGCCGCTGCACCCGTTCAGTTCGGCCCATTTCGAGAATGTCGCTTCGGCCCCGATAAACGTAATGGATTGCCCGGTTACAAGGGTGGAATAATTGCCGCCGTACTGCACAAACGGGTCGTTGTAATCCCTGAACGAGGCAACGGAAATGGCTCTGGACGGATGACAGTCATCCACCGTCTCCTGAATAAGATCGAAACTCGCAGATGCCACAGCGGCGAACACATCGGCCGCATCACAGGCCAGCCGATAGGCCAATCCGCCACCAATAATGGCACCGGTTGCATACACCCGTTTGGCGTCCAGACACGCCTGCGATGCCACGTCTTCGACAATTTGACGCGCAAATGCCACATCGTCCACGACGTCTCCCTGGTACACACAGCAGGGGCCAATATTCCAGCCACTGCCGGATGGACCCTGCTCCCCGTCCGGAAACGCCATTATCACCCCTTCAGAATCAGTAACCGCCGGAAAAATCGAACCTGAGGCAGAATAGTTCTGCCCATTGTCCCCCAGCACATGAAAGTCCAAAATCAGGGGCGCCGGCTGTGATCCATTGTAAGCGGCAGGAACATGAAGAAAATATCGTCTGGACACCCCTCCCACGTCGAGGGTCCGATATCCCGACTGCGGTGTGCCGGCAATGCTATCACAGGTCTGTTCCTCTCCCGTGTCCGAACCTGAATCCGATCCTGTGTCCGAATCCTCAGTGCCCGAATCAGAAGGGACATCCCCGGTTCCGCTGTCCGCATCCGTAACCGACCCGGTGTCTTCGGTTTCGGTGGCTTCAGCACCTGAATCCACCCCCGTGTCGCCGTCCGCAGTGCCGGTGTCAGCCGAATTCGAGTCACTGTCACCAGCTGTCATCGTTGCACTGTCGGTTTCCAGGACAGCGCCGGTATCTGTAGCCGAGCTGCTGTCCGCCAACGAGCCAGTGTCTGACGAAACCGTATCGCGCATTGCGCTGTCGTACGTCGCGGAATTGTCCGTGCCCACGGGCTTCATTTCGCTGCAGGAAAAACAGAATAGACCACAGCAAAAAAGGAACGCGGTCCCCCCAACGGTTTGCACGGTTTTGACGACTTTGTGATTAAATGACATCATCTCCTCAGTTTAGAGAATTCGTCTGACGATTACGAGGCCAAAATACGCCGGCTTACAGGGATTTCATTCGCGCCCGGGCATCCGTCGCCTGAATGGCCCCCGGGAATGACTGAACAAACGACTGCAGACACTTACGTTCCCCGTCCGAATTGTGCAGGGACCTGAGTGCTCTGCATTTGCCATACATGGCTTCGGGCAGCAGCGCGCGGTGGCCGGAACGGATGTACCGGTTAAACTGCGACAGGGCATCATTGTAGCGATGCAGTTTGGTCAGATAGATGTCACCAAGCGAAACACGCGACACCTTGGCCGCTTCGCTGGCGGGCGCTGACCGGATGAGCTGCTGATAAAGCGACACTGCCTTTGTCCAGTCTCCGCTGCGGCGACACGCCTGAATTTCCCGGTGAATGCGCTGCAGATTCGACTTTCGGTTTTTGGACGCCGCAATACCGGTCAGGTCCTTTTTCGTCAATATGCCGGCGCCATCGTCCCTCTGCACCAGGCTGTCATCACTGGCAGCGACCGCGCGACCTTCCCACGAAAGCGCACTTAACTGCTGCTGATGCCGCGCCTGCTCGTCAACCGCAAGGTCGGTCTGACGGCCGCTGCTCATGTGCAGCACGTGTCCCGCCTTAATCAGGTCGCGTTCACCCGTATTTCGCTGAACCCAAACCTGCCCCTTTAACAAAGTGACGGTCACATCAGCGGGTGTGGCGTTGACGACAAAAATCGTACCGGTAATATGAATTCGCCCAAGGCGTGTCTGCACCGCAAAGGCTGGGCCGTTCCGGTTGGGATCGACCCTGAACCAGCTCTCACCGGCTAAAACGGACACATCTATCCGATTTTCGCCCGCGGAAATCACCTTTCCCTCACTGTTGGCCGACATCGCCCAGTCAATCCCCGTGGGCAGACGCAACGTGGCATTTTCGGTATTGGTGCGAATCAGCTTCCCTATGGGCACCGGCGCATTCGCCATCACAAAGCGACCATCCATTTCAATGCCATTGCCGGCAGTCAGCACTTCGCCAAACCAGGACGCATCCGACGTCGCCATCAATGCCGACTGGGACGGGAAAATCATCATCCGGGTCACAAGGGCAATCCCAATGGCGCCGACTATCACCGCTGCCGCGAGCCAAATCCATCCGGTACGCCGTTGCGGAACAGGTTTGAATTTATCGTCCAGGTATGGCGCCCGCGACGCGGGGGCCGCCAGAATGTGATTCATCATGCGGCGGCGGCGAAGCTCCTCAATCTGACCAAAATCGCCGCACTCCGGGCCATTCCTGAACACGTCGGCCATGGCGTTATCGAATATGTCGACTCCGATTTCGCTTTTCCGTGTCATCACTGCACCCATTCCTCAATCCATTCCTTTAATAATGGATCGGTCATTACTTTCCTCTTCAATATGGCACGCCCCTTCTTTACCCGCCCCCGGGCTGTTTCAACCGGAATGCCGCAAAGAGACGCCGCCTCAGTAATCGTGTACCCATCCACGTAGCGCAGAAGCAGCACTTCACGATGACTGTATTTCAGTTTCCGCAGCAACCGCGCCAGCCGTGACCGGATTTCAGTCTGTTCCGCCAGCTCATCCACCGCCTGCGCCTGCCCCGGCGGTTGATAGGTATTATCTAGAATCCGCTGACGCCTGGCTTTTTTGGAAAGGACTTTGGAGGCGGTAAACATCGTCACCCGGTCGGCCCAGTAGTTCAACGACGACTCCCCGCGGAACGTACCAATGTATGCCAGTACCTCCATGCAGGCAGCCTGCGCCAAATCCTCCGCTTCTTCCAGATTGTCTGCCAGATAGGACGCCGTCCTGTGAATGCGGTCAAACAAAAGCTCCATCAGCTTCCGCCGGGCGTCATCGTCCCCATTTGCAGCGCTCTGGCAGATTTCCAGAACCTTCTTAGTCTCAGGAACAGTCATCGGTTGTTGTGCGCAAGGGTCTCTCATCACGATATATGGTATGAACCAGATTGGTAAAAGGGCTAAAAAAAATGAATCTGAGCCCCCATAATCATGAGCATCTGCACTGGGCGTGTCGCCATTACCGCCTGACATTCATCGCCCGCATTAACACAGTACCCTGTCGATTTCAGCATAAGTGCAGCGCCCATATCGAGATGAACACATAAAAAGCGGGATATCCACCATGCCGCCCGGCCTGTGACGTAGAGCGACAGATGCGTGTCAATATTGTCCCCGGAATTGCCGGCGTAGTTTTCCCCAAGCGACACATCGGGATTCATGGTCGACACCTGCTCTCGAATGAAATCAAGGCGCACCCCGCCACCACCGCCGGCTTCAAATCGCCCCAATCGAATGTAGTAGCCGGCCCCCCAATACACCGGGTACCGCTTAATGGCCACCCGGGTGCGGTTCAGAGTTGCATCGACGGTCGAAAACAGCACCGCCCCCATCTGAATCTGCCAGTTTCTGGAAAATCGCCACCCCACCCCCAGCACCAGCCCCGGAACGATGCCTTTATTTCGAGCCACCAGTTCAAGGGCCACCCCACTGTCAAAAAAGACCCCGCCATCGCTCCTTTCCCGGAGAACGCGGGCCTTTTCGGACCGGCCGGACGATGCCGACGACTTCCGTTTTTGCGCCTTTTCCCTCTGCGCCTGACTGGCGGCTATTGACTGCTCGTCCGCCTTACGCCGCTCTGTTTCGAGAATCGCCACCATGGTGGAGCGAACAATTACCGCAAACGCTTCGTGGAGGGGCATCCCTCTGGCGACATCCACTGTTCGCGCCATTGAGGCATTGCGACCATCCACTGAGAGCAGAATTCGAAGGGACAGACCCGAAGTGGGCGAAACCACAAACGCCGCCCGGGCCCCGTGGCTCAGCATCAGTTGCCCAGCCAGCTCATCCAGCGCCGCGTCATCCGTCGGCAGCGGAATATCCCGAATAAAAATTGATTCCACCGCCAAATCCGCCAGCTGCGCTTCGATGGACGCCTCAATCGCCGCCCCGTCTGCCGGATCTGATTCGCGCGAGACCACAACAATGCGGAGCGGTTGGGCGTCTCGCTCGGTGGTCTGGTGACTGTCTGCCATCCCCTCCATCTGCGCCACGCACTCGCGTCCGGCCAGAAAAAGCACAGAAATCGCAAACAGTAAAATCGGTGCGGCGCGCCCCTGCATCAAGTGCATCGCTGAGTGCATCGCTGTGTCACTCATACCGGGCGTCATCCTTTGATTTTCGAGGTGCGTCATAATTATTTGTAAAGAGATATCACATTGGCATTGAAAATACATCCGTCCAAATCGAAATTCTCTTTAACTGCAGGCAGGCCACCGGCGGGCTGGCGTTACCGACGGGCGGGTCAGGCGTTGGGAACCGCTTCAGACTGGAAATCGACCTTGAAATGGGTCCCATCGAATTCGATCCGAATGCGTTTCACGACCACCTCGCGGGCGGACTGCAACAGAGGCGCAGCGGTATTTTGAGATGTCTTTGCAGGTGCCAGCGCCACCGTCCATCCGGCCGGGGGCGCCTCTCCCAAATCGTACAGCATCACCCCCACCATCGACGCCACAACCTCTCCCGCAGCCGTCACCGGGGTGTCTTTCGCCATCAACCGAACCACTGGCGAAAATTCAAAATCCTCCCAAAGCAGCACCTGCATCTGCCGGTGCGTCGCAAACATGCCGGTTCGCTTAAGTTGCTGCTCTATCGCCGCGGTAAGCGACGGGTTTTTCTCAGACTGCGCCTGATTCAGCATGCGGGCCAACAGGGCCACCGACAGCGCCCTGGCCCATGGACGCGGGTCCGCCTCTCCGGTCTCCCCATCCGATGCGGCGACCTTGCGGGCAATGCGCAGCGCTTCATCGGTTTTTCCCATGCCCGCTGCCGCCAGCGCCAGTCGGAGCAGCGCCACCGGGTTGTCGGGGGTGTCATCCACCAGCGTCGCGTACTGCCGGTAGGCGTCGTCATACCAGCCATGGCGCAGGAAAATATCCCCCAGTTTCTGGCGGACAATGGTGTTTTGCGCATTAAACTCCACCAGCTCAGAGCAAATGCGCCTGGCGGGTCTCTCCTGGCCAGTGTCCGCCAGAATGTCGCAAAGGGTCACCAGCACCTCCGGTGATGCATCTCCCTGGCGGTGCAGTTTCTCCGCCTCCCGACGCGCTTCGTCCAGCAACCCGTTTTCCACCAGCACCGCAATCAGCAGCTCCTTGCCGGTGGGGTCCGGATGGAGCGATGTCACCCGACGCATTTCCGCAAGTCGGGCTTCCGGGGATTTCAGCGCGGCAAGTCCCGTTTTGATTGCCCCCCAGTTCACAGTCGACCCCATGTACAGTCCCAGGGTATTGTCCGCGTCAAGGAATGTTCGTCTCACCCATCGTCGCAGGTAGCGCTCAGCCACGGGGTATTGTGAGAATGCCAAAAGTACGTCCCGCACCTCCGCCGCGGTGGTCAATCGCATCGCAATCAGGTCCAGCAGCACTTTGCGCTGATGCGCCGTCATCAGTTCACACCGCTGCCCGGCCTCCCTGAAAACCCGCAGCATATCGTCGCCCCCCTTTGCCGACTGCAGCCGCTGCTGCCAGAGAACCCGTCGCTCCCCAAGCGGCCTTGATGCGGCATCTGAACACACCGCCAGCACAAATGGCTTCGGCGTCGTCGCCAC
>JAFGWT010000433.1 GCA_016937015.1 Deltaproteobacteria bacterium
ACTTCATCTTTTGCGAAGCAAAAGTGAACACCGGTGTAGCAACTTTGCGAAGCAAAGATGTGGGCCGGCGTTTTGCCGCCACAATGCCTACACACCTCCAAATGTAAATTGAATGTACGCGCCAACAATGCAGCCCAAAGCAGCCGGTTTGCGCTCTTGCCCTGCGTCTTTTCGAGTTCTTCTGGCGGCGGCTTTTTTTGCACATACGCCGCGCGGTTCTTTGTATGAGGCGCAAGTACGCCGTGAAATCTCACCAAATTCTGTGTCGGAGGGGGCACCAGGGCTGCCAATTTTTCTATCAACTCGTTTGGTGACAGAGTCAAATGCGTAGTGCCGTCCGACCACGCGTTTTTAACTTAAAGGAGCACTCATCATCCGAAATTCGGCACAAGCTTCCTACTGCCAACGGTGGGCGCGCCACGTAATCAAAAGTTCATTTTTTTGGCAACGTTTTTCGCAAACGGACGATTAGGCGTAAACAGGTCGCTTGTCCTCCTACGCTCCTGCCCCCGCTTCGGCGGATCGACAAATTCGAATATGAGGTTGAAATGTTTTTATATGTATTGAGAAGCCGAGATTGGCCGGACCGGAAATATGTTGGTGTGACGTCGAATTTTGAACGCCGATTTGAGGAACACAACCAAGGGAAAAATTACGCAACCTACAAGTTTCGTCAGTGGCGATGTGAGGTGAAAATATGGTTTGAACGCTCGCATATGGCAGAGCAATTTGAACAATATTTAAAATCTGGAAGTGGCCGCGCATTCGCACAAAAGCGATTTTGGGAATTCTAAAACGTCAATCCGCCGGAGCTCCGAAAGGAGCGCAGGAGGACAGACGACTCCCAAACCAACCCACCCAACGGCTCACGAATCCCCACCTCTCTACCCCTGCGCTGATACCGGGTCGACGAGCATTGCGTTAGCAAGCGCAGTCAACGTCTCCAAATGCGCCAGCAGCACCTGATTCGAAATTCGCTTTGAAACAGTTCATGTGAAACCTACTTGCAGTTTCACATGAACGAGTCTTGCAGTTTTGTTTTAAAGCTGGTGAATTTCGAATGGTGCAACACCTCCTGCTGCGGCTCACGGCGTTTGTATTCGCATTTTGGTACTGTGAGTGGGGCACATAACATCGCCCCCTATTCGTCCGTTTAGCGAAGTAGTTGAAAAACGGAGTTGCGCACTGATAAGATGCACTTCGCTACTACACCTATCTGTACTCAAGTCTGTACTATCGCAAACAACCCGTATCTCTTTATTACAACATCCCTTCTGCCGGCAGCGAGCAGACCATTCGTTTGACTCCGGTAGCCATCGAAGACGACCGGCTTAAAATCCTGAGCGTGGAAGCGAACGGTACACCGGGAACGACTTTCAACGCCGATACCCGCGAGCTGCCGTCTCCCGCGGCTGCAAGTGGTGTGTACAAAGTGACATTTGGGTTTGACGCACAGATCACGTGCGGCGACGGCGTCTGCATCGAGGACGAAAAATGTGACAGCTGTTCGCAGGATTGCGGCGAATGCATCACCTGTGGCGACAGCGTCTGCAACGGATACGAAACATGTGACAGCTGCTCCATGGATTGCGGCGAATGCCAGACCAATAATTGCACCTGCCCGGGTGGATGCGACGCAATCGTAGCTGCCAGCTATCCTTTTCCGTGACCGACACTGGAGACACCTGCTACTTCTTTGAAAACGCCGGCAGTCACATCAACAGCTGGAAGGACCAGGAAGTGAACATTAACGGCACCGACATCACCAATGTTTGGATAGGATCATCAAACTATCCCGCGACCGTGGATGGCGGGTACTACATCTTCTACAAAGGCAACTACCCCTAGTCTCATATCGAAGTGAAATAGCTGCCCCCCCCTCCAACGCTGACAAGCCAAATAGACTGGCATGACTTTTTTCAGGCGACCACTTGTCGCAAAAGCGTTACTGTAAAAACGGTGGTTGACACCACAGCGACCGATTCACCGGGCGACAACGATACGGGTGCTTCCGCCAGGATCGCTGGATGTTTGGTGACCGATCAACCCAGGCGTATATTCCGGACAAGGATGACGATAGCACCGGGGTGTACAAGGTGGCCATTGTTTGTGTATCTGGCAGACAACGGAGAAACGGTTGGGGGGGTACGAGTTTGATATTCAAGATTTTTGAACTATGGCTAAGAATCTACCAGTTGTTTCGGAAATTTACTTTCAGTTCGGAGATTCCGACGCAGGAACCGGCGGTACCGGTAATTTCGAAACGGACGTGGCGCGCCAAAACAGGGTCGGCAAAAAATTCCAATTCGTCCAGTACGGTCTGGTTGTATGCCTCGAACCAAATGGTTTCCTCTTCGGCCCGGGTACTCACAACCAGGTCGTAGCCGCATCCCGAACCTTTAATTATGGTAAATCCGACCACTGACTTATTTTCACCAATATCGAATTCAAGGGTGACCGGGGCACCGGGATAATACCAGACAGTGGACAGATTCGCATCAACGAGATTATCGGGTTGCGGCGCGCCCGCGTTTACTGAAGCGGTTCCGCGATTGGGCGTGGCATCCCATGCAAACCATCCAGTCTGGCTGGCCCCCGGCGCTCCGACCAGCAGCTCGTGCCAAAAATCGGTTTTCATGTCGCTGCCGCCCCAGGGCTCTCCCTGCAGCAATTCGAGATCAAAACCGAAATAGGCGGATTCATGCCTTCCCGTTGCTCCCGCCAATGCGGTCGCATCGATTTTGCTGGTGCTTTTCAAATTTCCCTCCTGCAGAAGATCAAATACAAACACCGCACCTGCATTGTTGAGATAGTTTTCACCTTTGGCATCATAATCGTGATATGGTGCGGCCACTGCGATGGTTCTCGTTTTTCTGGACCCTTTGCGAAAGTGTTTTCCCACATGCACTGAAGCACCAAATTGGTCCCACGCATAGCGGTCGCCATCGTTGGGCACAAGTTTGGCGCTCCAGTACCATTCATCGTCGTACATATTGTCTTTGTCGTTTCTGATCTTTCTGAACAGAAACGCCGCGCCTGCTTTTTCAACATAGTTCGTCGCCATGGCGTCGTATCCATGGCGGCTCGCTCCGACCGCTATAATGTCTTCATTGATGGACACAGATACGCCAAAACGATCACCGTTTTCTTTTTGCAAAAGAAAGGGTGGGAACGGATAGTCGGGATCTGAATCTCCGAATCTGACAGTGCCTTCGGAAATTTTACTATCCGGCACTGTGGGCCCATCCGCTTCCAGCACCGCGATGGGATTTGGACTGACCGCTTCAAATGTGGGTGTTGCCGGGTTGTCTGTATACACATGAACATATGCTTTGCCAGGTCCACCGGTACCTGGTGCGCCCACAACCAGTGTTTTTTTGAATTCGTCAATTGACCATCCAAAATGTTCCTCCATGGGGCGCTGCAGGGGCGTTCCCGGAAAGATTAGCCAATTGGCGGGATCAATTTCGTCACTAATGTTGTAGATAAACACAGATGAATAATCGGGATCGTTCTCATCACCGGGCATATCTACCCCCGGCGCTCCGATAGCCAGTCTGAATTTTTTTGGAGCACCGATTGCAACATCCAGTTCCGAAGTTGTCATACTGAATCCAAACGACGCATTGCTACAGCGATTTGCAGCGGGCACGTCCAGCCTGCCCATGTAGATCCAGTTGGCGCCATCGAATTTGTACACAAAAACTGCGCCAATGTCATTGTAGGTATCTGCCCCCGAACTCAAGTTATATCCCGGGGCGCCTGCAAGAATAAGGTCGGTGGTTCCGTGTTGCGCGGTCGCCACCGACGTGCCCATGCGAAGAAACGCCTGTTCTTCTCCGGCAGGTGGCTCCAACACCGTCACCTGTTTCATGTTGTTGGGAATGGACGGGTCATCCACTTCGTACACATAAACTGAACCGACATTGCTCACTCCATTAACCGTGCGATCCGGAGCGCCTACCGCTACCCAGCGTGAATTGTACAATCTGGATACACTGGTACCGAATTTTTCGGCATTCGCAATAGAGGGAGTGTTTGGCAATGCTTTGGGACGACATGACAGTTCCGTGGTATTTTCCGGATACAACTTAACAGTCATACGCTGAATATCATCCTGGTCTGTCGGCAATGATGTCATCGCATTGTCCGTGACAACCGCTTCTACAGTCACGTACACCGACCTGCCTGTTGTACCAGGCAAACCTGTGCCCGTACCGTTGGCGATGAAAAGGGGAGTTTCCCATTCCCATTGGGCCCACAGGCTGTCCTGGCCGATAATGGCGTCAGCACCCGCTGTCGCATTCAACTGCTGGGATACCTTTTTCAACAGGGTCCCCGCAGGATCTGAAATCACCCACTGTGCCCACACATCATCTGTCGCATTTGCACCCACTTCGGAAAACTGCATTTTGAACACGGGTGGTTTCCCGGTGTGGCAGTCCACAAATGATTGCGCTTCTGAGTTCCAGCGAAGATGCCGCGGATTCCAGTGAGAAAATGCTTCCAAATCGAATGCGTGTTTGTCCCACGCGGCCGGATCTCTGTGAACGAGGACATCATGCATCCGCCACGGATTCGTCACCACTGCGGGATTTCCGGAACCGGGCAATGACGGGGTACCGGCCGGACGCGGTTCGTACGCTTCATTCAACCACCAGTCCGTGTAGGCGGTAATGACTCCGGTTTGACGTTCCGCAACATCCCAAAGGCCGATGCCTCCGGTAGGGCCAAGCAGCTCCGACCATGGATATCGCCGATATCGCTGTTCCTCGAAACCGAGAATATGACCGATTTCGTGAAACAGCACGCCCAGTCCAGGCGCTTTTTGTACATCTTTCAACCCGGCAGGAGTCATGTCCATATAACCGGTGGGGCCGATAACCAGCATAGCGTACTCCACCGCACCTACGCCGTGAGAACCGACCCATGTCGATGAAGTATCGTCCCAGTGGAGCGCAAAGGCAGTTCCTTCAATCGCTTTGTACGTGCCGTCAGACTCGATCTCATTCGCGAATTCCGGAAACTCCACGTGGATATTGCCATATCCGTTTGCAGCCGGATCGACATACGGAACGGCACGGTGTGGCACGGCGGCATGAATTAACTCGAACTTCAGTTCCATCCCGGCGTTATTGAACTGCTCCACAATCTGCGCGAGATTGTAGAACGCCTGGTACTCATCTAAAACTTTGCCCGCATCTGCCGCATCAAAACAGCTGGGAAGAATATCCTTACAGAGTGGGTTGCCACTGCCAGAATCACAGGGCGTATTGGGAATTCCCGAATCACAGGGCGGAAAATGAACGCTGCATGCCGAAATCGTAACCGTATTGTTGGTCAGCTTTGACCGATCAATTCTCGCGTAATTCGGATCGCTTTCCACATCTTCCCATGATGTTGCACTGGTATCGGACAAAACGATGGGCGTACGGGAAAGCGTTCCCTGTTCACTGTATCCCGAAGTCTGCTGCACGTTCCCGTCCGGATTGAAGTGAACCTCCTTTGCATGGATGCATCCGTTAAATGCTGTTGTTCCCGATCCGACTGTCACCTTGTTGGACGGCGCGATAATGGTTCCGATGAAATCAACATCGTTGTCAATTCGAACCCAGGCATTGGTGTAAATCTGCAAATTCTCCGGAGCAGTTACACCCGAAATCGTCGTTCCGGGAGAAAATGCCACCGGGCCTTCCACATTTATTTCAACCATACCATTTCCCTGGATTTCAAGCGCAGCACCGGAAAACAGATAAAACTGACTGAACGAATAAACCCCCGGCTCCAGCACCAGCGTGCAGTTTTGATGAACGCTGATGCTGCCGTATTGCTGATTGGCAGACAAAACCGTTCCACAGTTGCCCATCCACCCCCCGTATACTACCGGATCAGATGCCGCTGAGACCGGATACGCCGAGATCGGCCAGTCCAGGATGTCCGGATTATCGCCACCGGGAATTGGGCTGCCGCTCGGTGGAACGATGTAGGGCGAAATCAGCTCGCCGTTCACCACATATGATTCCTGTAAAGAAATAGCGGTATTGGATAGCACATCTCCATCAACCTGGGTACCACCCGATAGAACCACATGTCCTCTGGCAAAGACATTTCCCTCAACAGTAGTCGGCTGCTCTGTCGACCCTGCTTCCAGAATAATTCTGCCGTTGGATCGAATGTCCCCCTTAACAACGGTTCTTCCTCCCACATACACGGATTCATCCCCCAGAATACACGGTTTCTCCACATGCAGCGCATCCTTTGGAGCGCCCATTGCCAATGTTGCATCAGATTTCTGATTGCAGGCCGACAAAACTGCCGCTGAACACAACAGCAACAGTATCGCCCAATATCGTAATCGTTTCATTTTCCGTACCATCGTCTTTTTCTCCCTTGTTGAAATTCAGCGACGCTTGTCTTTGCAGCGCAGCCACGTAATAAAATCTGAACTGCATAAACTGCAGTGACCAATTCGTCTCTTTTTACCGTTCCTAGTTACTTACGAATCACCGGCAACAATTGGCGGAAAAAAAGAACCAAAAAATCACAATGCTACTTTTAATAAATTTCACTTCATCCCATTCACAGCATGCGGCGGTACATCAAAATGAAATTTTTCGTCTCAAAAAAATGCCAGGTTAAAATCAGGCGCTCTCAAAATATTCGTCAAATTCTTCAAGCGGTGGGGCCAGGCGGGGCATGATATGACCCCCCAAAACTGGAGAGATATTTTTTGAGATAGAGGAATCGGGACTAAATATAGGTAGAACAAACGCCCTTTGTCTGTGAGCATCCATTCTGCATAATCATCGATTTTTCGTCCATTTCCATTATCATGGCTTC
>JAFGWT010000434.1 GCA_016937015.1 Deltaproteobacteria bacterium
GGGGATAACGGCCTGGACATGGCGCGTGTGAAAAACGGATTTTATCTGTCGCCACGGGCGGGGAAAACGGGACTGGTGAAGCTGGAGCGGGATGAGTTTGGCGCGCCGGACTGGGTGGTGAATCTCGGCTTTAATGTGCGGCGGCGCGGGCTGCTGAAAGGCGGACGCACGTTTGCTGAAGGGGATATTGTGTCGCTTAAAAAGGGCACCAGGGCCATGACGGCCGATGACGGAAAAACGGTTCGCTATTGCTACGATGCCCGGGTGCTGAAGGTGGTGGATGGGGATACTTTGGCGCTGCGGATTGTGCTGGCGGACGGGACGCTGCTGGATGAGCGGATTCGCCTGCGCGGGGTGGACGCGGCGGAGCTGCTGACCCCGGATGGGGAAGCGGCGGCGGCGTTTGTGGGCAGGCGGCTGCAGCGGGGAAGCCAGGTGCGGGTGCATACTTTTTCGAGTGACCGATACGGACGCTATGTGGGAGATGTGTATTACGGGAAGGAGTGGGTGTGGCTGAACCAGGAGCTGGTGGAAAAGGGGAAGGCAAAATTTCTGGACATGAAGGCGTGAGCGCGATAGGATTGGGCATCTTTGGCGGCAATTTTCTGCTGCGACAGTCACAACAATTCAGGTTGATTTGGGGGGAAATTGAAAAGTCCACCCGGGTGGACTTTTTGGATGTGTATCCAAGTGTAGTCAAAAATACTACCCGCAGACGTCAGTCCGCCTTCGATTGACGGGCCCGCCTTCGCGCCTTTGGCGCCAGCCTGAAAATTGAAGTATCAATCCATGGATGAAATCCTGCGAAAGCCCGAAATACCGTAGAGACGTAGCATGCTACGTCTCTACAACGAGATCTGGAAGTTTCTTCATAAATGCTCTGGAAAAGGGTTGCCAGTGCCCCCGCTACGGCGCGACCTTCAGATTTCATTCTTTAAAACCCGTTATTTGATTTTTTATGATCGCGCCATAGCCTGTGAAACAGGCGACGGCGGATGACGGTATTTGAGACGGATTAGGTGAAGTCTGACGAACTGCATGATACGCGTTTTGCCTTTGGCAAAACTTGTTGCGAGACATCTCCAACGCTCTCAATCATTTTGCGGGGACACTGCGTTGTTGAAGGTCTCTATCGCTCTCAATCATTTTGCTTTGCAAAATAATTTGTCATGAGGTGTGCCGCGCTCTCAATCATTTTGCTTTGCAAAATAATTTGTCATGAGGTGTGCCGCGCTCTCAATCATTTTGCTTTGCAAAATAATTTGCCATGAGGTGTGCCGCGCTCTCAATCATTTTGCTTTGCAAAATAATTTGCCGCTTCAGAACTGGTTACGCGTTTTGCCTTTGGCAAAACGCTTGTTGGAGGCGGGGGGAATCGAACCCCCGTCCGGATATACTCCATTTATGCGTCTACAGTCATAGTTTGTCTTTTAATTTAACCCTTTGAAACTCCGGCAAACAGGATGTTCAAGGGGCGGGCTCACGTTAGTTTGACCGGTACGCAGCGAGCACGCGCAACGGCGGTTCTGTAAAAATGATGCTCCAGTCGACTACACAGACACTCGCCGGTGGAACACTGGCTAATTAAGCTGCCAGAGCGTAATTGCTATTTTCGGCAATTATTTGTTTCAAGCCTTTTTAACGCGGGGACCTGGACCCGCAGACTGCAACATAAGCTTCGTGCTACCCGTCGAAACCATGTCGCCCCCGATTTTCAAAGAACAAACTGAGAGAAGGGTCCATCGCACCATTTATTTTTCAGTGCGTTCCGGATTCCCGCCTGCGCGGGTGTCGCGAAAAAATAAAATCGATTCATCAGCACAGTCATTCCCAACTTGATTGGGAATCCAGATAGCCCAGTTGCTGGGTCCCCGCCTTCGCGAGGACGACGATTTGTGCTACCCAGTGATCGAAGATAGCTTTTTGCGACTCTCTCCTGCCCGGGAATGACAGTTCTGCACCGTTATTCGGTCCCTGCCCTGCCCGCAGCAAAACAGGAGTAATGACTTTATGCTGAAAATGCAAGGGATAACGGATTTTGCATTAAAACTGCAGCAGCAGAATCAGCAGACCGCTGGCGCCGATGGCGAAGCCGGAGAAGGCGTGCATGTAGCGGCGCACCACTTTGAATTCGATGAGCTCAAAGCCCATATGCGCGAGGGTGACGCACCCCATCATGGTGGCAATGGTCGCTGCTGAAAATGTGGCGGCCACCAGTGCAATGGCGGCAACGCTGTGTTCGGCGGCGGGAATGAGCAGCATGGGAATCAGCGGCTCACAGGGGCCCAGCACGAAAATGAGAAAAATGGCCCACCAGGTTTTACTGCTGTGGGTGGCCACATCATCGTGATGCGGATGGGCGTGCGGATGGTCATGAACATGCAGGTGGGAATGGCCGTGGAGATGACTGTGGCCTTTGCCCCTGATGCCCCGAAATATCCCCCACGACATGTACACAAACCCAAAGGCAATGAGCGCCCAGACGGCGATGGAACCGCGCACCCCTTCAAACCAGGTGAGATGATTCACATGCCATCCAAAGGCAATCCCCAGCGCGCCCACCAGTATCGACGACAGGACATGTCCGGCGCCGCACAGGGCGGTCCAGCCCAATATTTTTTTGAGCGACCATTTTTCGGTGCGCCCCAGTATCACCAGCGGCAGATAATGGTCCGGACCGGCCAGGGTATGCATCACCGCAATGGTGGCTGCTGCGCCAATCAATACCAGGGTTGCCTCGGTCATAAAAATCTCCTGTGCCGATGGGAATATTCGTTACCGACACACAGGTTCATATCATGGTAGCAAAAAAAAACAAATGGGTAGCACGAGAAATATTTGGGGAGCAGGCTCCGCAATATTTTGGGGGACAGGCGCAGGAACCTGCCCGTACGGACGCCTCCCCTGGGGCGCCCTGAATTAAAAAACAATTACGCGGATTCGGAACTGGCAGGCTTGGGAATGAGGCTGTCTGAACAGTCGTGACCCTTTACTTTTTTGGTGATGGCGGCACATATTGCGCTCTTTTTAAACAGCATGAAATAAGACACAACTGCCGCCAGCATCGCCATCAGAATGACAGCATAAGTGACGGGATTGGGAACGAAACTGCTGTAAAAAAACGACCCCAGCACCGCAAATGCGACAAAGGGACAAATGAGTCCCCATTGGGACACATGAAATTCGTGGTTAAAAAAATGATTTTTAAAATACGTCTTCAACATCGAGAGACCAAAAAGCATGTACCATACCTCGAACGCAAATGAGACCACAACAATCACCTGACCCAGCCAGTGCAAATGCGTCCCAAACTGATGATCCATGTAGTGGGTTAAACGAAAACCACCAATTGCGTACAGGGTGATGTTGGGAATCACGATGAGCAGACTCGGTAAAAACTGCTTGGCCGGCAACCCTTCGGCGCTGAAGTGGCTTTTAAATATGGCAACGGTTTTGACAGTGAGTAAAAAGAGCCCCATGGTGCCGGCAACCAGGCTCATGAATGCCGCGATGTGGGCGATATTGGGATCTTTACCCATCGCTGCAATACCGGTTCCGGTAACGGATATCATTCCCAGCGCAAAGGGATGCAGCAGCCAGCCAAAATTAATTTTATTGACATCAAATGACTGGGCAAAGGAAATACCCAGCAGTTTAATTTCCATTCGAATCAGTAAAACCCACAAAATGGCCCAGCCGATAAGAGCCGGCAGCATCAGCGATTGCAGGTTATCCGCCATTGCCGGAACGAAAAATCGTACTGTCGCGATAAAAACGTTGAACGTCATTCCCATGGAAATGAACGGCGCCAGGATGCCGGCATTTCGAAGCGGATCATTGATGAATTTTTTGTAGGAATCAGTGCGCATCCACGGTACGAGGCCGCGAAAAAAACGAATTGTCAGCCAGAAATGCAACAGCGCAAAGAGCACCATCACCCCTTCCAGCATGTGAAAAAGCCCTTCCTGCCAGAGCGGCAGAGTGCCATGACCCATTTGGGCAAAGCTGATTAGCCCTTTGCCGGTATGATGTGTGTATTGAAAAAAAGCAAACGGCATCACTGAGATGCCCCCGGCGCCAAGTGCTGCCAGAAATTTAAGTGGATTGAACTCAATTTGAGAATTTGAAATCGATTTTTGATTTGTCATAAGCCTTTCCTTGAATTTTCAATGGGGGCATTGCCCACTGTCAATATCCCAGGACGAAATCTGCCAGGGTTCGCGGACAGGAGCCGGATGATGTTGAAATGGTGGCAAATTTTTTTTGAGTTTTTTTGGGGAGAGGCGGTGTCTGACCAACTATTTTTCGTCGTCGTCAAATCCCTTGTCTTTGTAAAACGGCATGAAATCCTTTGCCTTATCCATGAGGGAGGATTTCTGTTCGTCGCTCATGTGGTCGTACATGCTTTTTATGGACTGCATTTGCTCCGGGGTCATGTTTTTCATCATTTTCCCCACCATGCCAATCATTTGTGGCAGGCTCATGTTTTTAATGTTGGTGAAATCCAGACCCTCGAACATGGACGGGTCCAACCCGGCGAACATGGACGGATCGATTCCGGCAAGCATGGACGGGTCCACACCGGCGGGTTGCGGCTCATCGGCGTTGACCACGGGTATTTCGGGTTTTGGGAAAAAGATGATTTTATCGGGCGTTTTCTGGTGAGCAATCTGAATGCTGTCCAGGGTGTCGAGCACCCGGTTGAGATTGATGCTCTTTTTCTCGGCCGCTTCGTAAAGCTTTTCAAGGCCGAACGCCACTTTTTTGCCGGGAAATCCATTCTTTTTGATGTTGTCGATGACAGACTGAACAAACTGTCTGTAACCGGGATCATTCAAATCGTCTATCTGGTCGTCTAACTGGTCACTCATGTTTGCCTCGGCGTATTCGCCTTTTTCGCTTTCCATGCGGTTTATTGCCGGCGAATCAGCTGTAAAAATTCGGTCCGTGCCGCCACCTCATCGTGCAAGGCCCCCAGCACCGTCGACGTGGTCATCACGGAATTCTGTTTTTCGACCCCGCGCATCATCATACACAGGTGCTGACACTCCATTACCACACCCACTCCCACGGCGCCAACCGCGTCCTGAATTTCGTGAGCGATTTGTGCGGTCAGCCGCTCCTGAATCTGCAGCCGCCTTGCGTAGCAATCCACGATGCGGGCCAGCTTGCTTACGCCCAGCACTTTTTTGTCCGCGATGTACCCGATGTGACACTTGCCAAAAAACGGCAGCATATGGTGCTCGCACAGGCTGTAGACCTCAATGTCCCTCGCGATAATCATGTTGTTCACTTCGGATTCAAACACCGCGTTGTTGATCACATCCTCGGCCCGCTGTGCGTAGCCGCGGGTTAAAAACGCCCAGGATTTGGCCACCCGTTTGGGGGTGTCCAGCAGACCTTCCCGGTTGGGATCCTCGCCGATTTCCACCAGAAGCTCCCGAATCAATTGTTCCACGCGTTCATTGTTCATTGTGTATCCTTTCGTTCCAGTTCTGCGTTGAGCCATGCATTTAGCCGTGCCGTCAAAGGGTCATCCCGCCGCAAACCGGAAACATCCATTGGGGTTAGCACATCTTTTAAAAAATGAGTAGCTCCGGGCAGCCGGATATTGCCGGCCACCTCAAAAAGCGGCAACGCCACAAACGCCCGCTTAAAAATATCCGGGTCGGGAATTCGAAGCGTTGGCGTGTTCACAATATGTGTCCCCCACAGCAGGATGTCCAAATCAATTGGCCGATTCGCGTATTTATCTTTGGTGCGCACCCGCCCAAGGCGGGCTTCCACCTCACGCAGCACATCCCTTTTTAACGCCATCGCGTCCAGGTCACTGTCACAGACACACACGCCGTTTAAAAACGGGGGACAGCCGCTTTGCAATCCGTCTTTTCCAACCGCATCACTCCAGTAAAAAGGCGACACCGCCACCACAGCCACCGCTTTTTGCAGCAAACGGAGCGCCGACACAATATTTTCCTGGGGCTGAATATTGGCGCCAACACCAATGTGAAACAATGTCATTGATGATCCTGTAAGGTGTCACTTTGGCGAACGCGGGATTTGCCGATGCAGGCGTCTCTGCGCCACATGCCAAAGGTCAATCCGCGTCTCGCGTTCGGGTGAGGTCGACTTCGACACTGTCGGCATATCGCAGCGCCCCCAGTTTATTTACTGTCACATCCGCCCGCTGCACCCGGCTGTCCTCAAGGCAGATGCCGGCCACCTCGTACGCCATGCGCTCAATCAGAGCGAAGGAATGCCCTTCGAGATGGTCCATAATTCGCTTTTTGAGCTGCTTGTAATCCACTGTGTCGGCCACGTCATCGCTTTTGCCCGCCGGATGTAAATCCATGTGCAGCGTCATCGACACCGACACGTCCTGGCGAATTTTCTGCTCCCAGTCCGCAATGCCCACCACGCAGCGCATCCGCAGCCGGTTGATTCTGATTTTTCCGGTAATCATTTGTTGGTACAACGCTCCTTTCAAGTGCCGACCGCCATTCAAGTGTCAACCGACATCCACAGACTGTTCGGTCCGGTCATTGGTAAAAAGCGCCCTTCAGATGGCGACCACCGTCAACAAAAAGGGTCTGTCCTGTTACAAAACCACTGTTAATCAGAAAATCAACCGCCTGGCAAATATCCGCAAGGGTGCCCTGGCGCTGAAGGGGGATTTCCTTTTTGCGCATTTCCACATATTCGTCGCCTTTGCCCTCGGGGGGCAGAATCAGGCCCGGCGCCACCGCATTCACACGCACCTGGGGCGCCAGTTCCATCGCCAGCATCCGGGTGATGGCATCGAAGGTCCGTTTGCTCAGATGATACGAGGCATGTAACGCATCGTAATCGACCACCCGGCTGTCCAGAAAATTGACAATGCACGTGGTGGCCAGTTGCTGGACCGACAGGCGGGACAGCACCAGCGGCCCAAAGGCGTTCACCTTTAAATGGTCAACCAGCGCTTCAATCGGAAATGACAGCACGCTGTCTTCGGTAAACGTGGAGGCGCAGTTAATAAGCACCGCCACCTGGCCAACCTGTGCCTTTAACTCATGCACCATTTGGGCGCAGTCGGATTCACTGGAGAGGTCGCCTTTTACCAGCAAGGCGTGGCCATGACGCTGCCGCAGTTCGTCGACCAGCTGTTCGCCGGCCGCCACCGACTCGTGAACGTGCACGGCCACCTGAAACCCGCTTTCTGCCAGATGGACAGCCACTGCGCGCCCGATTCGTCTGGCCCCACCGGTCACCAGCACGGTTTTCATTTGCCGTGTCCGTTGAAGTAGTCGTTCTGGCGGGTGGCGCTCAGCACCGAATACCAGAGCGGGCCTTCCACATCGACCTTTTGGCGCTCCATGGTGGCCAGCTCAATGGGCACATGAATGAAGTGCAATCCGTTGTGCCCCACCACCATGTTGTTCTTGCCGGCCATGGCGGCGTGCACCGCATGTTCAGCGAGGCCCGAA
>JAFGWT010000435.1 GCA_016937015.1 Deltaproteobacteria bacterium
GGGCGAGAGGATTTGAACCTCCGACTTCTTCGTCCCGAACGAAGCGCGCTACCAGGCTGCGCTACGCCCCGATAAAAAAATCTTGTATCAGTGGAATTACATCAGGAGTAAAAATTGGTCAACCTTTAATTGCACTATTTTTAAAAAAAAACTTCCGAAATGAACAAAACCCTTTAAATATCGCATCTTAGCAGAATAAAATACCTCGCATTTTCATTTGAAAAGGAAAGATTCAGGAATTTACTTATGACATTTTTCACCAGCGCAAGTCGGTGTCTTAATAAATTTGTTAAAATCCTGCCCTTTTTTAGGGATGTCCGTTCCATTATGGCAGTAAACACAATTCACCTTCTTGCCGTCCTTTTCCATACCTTTATGGGCTTTATTCATTGTTTTGTCGCCCATGGCCAAAGCACTGATGAGCAGGGTGGCGAAGATGACAAAAAAAAGACCTTTTTTCATGTGTTTCTCCTTTTAAAAGTTGTGTTGTCAACACGTGAACGAACACAGGAATCGCTGGTGCTACAGGGAATACAATATGGTATCCCAATACCCATTTGTACTAATATAAACGCCTTGAATCAACTAAAATTCACCCGGCAGGCTATAGGCAACCCGTACTCACATTCAGGTAAAGTTATTTTCGCACTTTTATGCCAGCCAGCTCCGCCAACCTGTCGAGCGCGATTCGCGATCTGGAATCAAGGCCCTCTTTCTGGCAATACACGATATTGGCTGCAAACAGTGCCGCGTTGAGATTTTCAGTATTTAAAACGGCAGAACTGTGTGGCGCAATGCCGCCAAAATTCAAGTCACAAATAGAGACTTCTTCTTCTTCAGGATGCAGCAGTGGCATCCCGTGGGTGCGACAGACGAGCGGGCGATGGGCATAGGCCAGACAATGACCTCGTTCATCAAGAAATGCGCACAAACCATCACTGCGCAAAGGCTCCTGACCGGCCTGAATATGGATATGCTCGGGCGACAGCCCCAGTCCCACGCCAAGAGCCACCGCTTCGACAATCACAACTGTCAGACCGCCAACACAACATTTGCTGCAACCTGGGCGGCAGACAATCTGATCACTGTATCTGGAAGCCACTGACTCAAAAAAACGATCAGTTCGATCCCGCAATTGAAAATACGCCTGAAGCATCTCCGTCCTCATTGTAATACCCCGTATTAGTGCCCCCCCGCAGCGCAATCTAGCATCATTGATACCAGTCTTCAATAAATGTTATTTGATATATTCAAACCAACTTTATTTCGGTAGCTTAAACGCATGACGCTCCCTGACAGTTCAATTCAGTTTATTCCCCTTGGTGGGTTTGGCGAAATTGGCATGAATTGCATGGCTATTTGTGCCAGTAATCAAATACTTATCATAGATTGCGGTGTCCTGTTCCCAGCCGAACCCCGTCTTGGAGTGGATACCATTCACGCCTCGTTTGATTTTTTGCTTGAGCACGAAAAAGCCATCGCCGGACTTGTGGCAACCCATGGCCACGAAGACCACATCGCCGCCATACCATTTCTGTTGCAGAAAATAAATGTACCGGTTTTTGCCGGCGCTTACACAAATGGACTGCTGAGGGTCCGATTCACCGAGTTTGACAACCTCAACCCAACAGTACTCACAAACATCTATCCCGGAAAACCTTTCCAAATCGGTCCATTCGCCATTGAACCACTCCAGATGCCACATTCCACGGTGGACAATTTTGCGCTCTTAATCAGCTGCAGTGGACATCGCATTTTTCACACCAGTGACTTCAAACTCAATCTGCATTCGTCCAACCCAGGTCAGCTTATAAAAAAACTTGAATCACTGCGTCCTGTTGACGTGATGATTTCTGACTCAACCGGCGCGCTCGAATCTTCTGATGCCGGAGACGAAAGCGCTCTCGAAGAATCAATTGGGGCTTTGGTTGAAAGCGCCCCCGGCCGGGTGTTCATCGCTCTTTTTTCGTCAAATGTACGGCGGATTCGAACGTTCATTAAGATTGCACAAAGAACGGGAAGAAAACTGGTGATGAGCGGCAAAAGCGTGCTCAACCACTATGCCATAGCCAGAGATACCGGCATCATTCCCGCAGCTGATGGGACCGTGATTCCGGTTCAGAAGGCCCATCATTTTTCGAACAGCGAGCTTTTGATTCTAATGTCCGGTACTCAGGGTGAAAGCCGGTCCGCACTCGGACGCTTTGCGGGGGGCCGCCATGCGCAGTTCAATGCGAACGACACCGATACCGTGATCCTATCCAGTCGATTTATCCCTGGTAACGAACTTCAGATTTCGCAAACCATCAGTCGGCTCATGACCCAGGGGGTCACCGTCTATCACAGTAACAACAGAGATGACATCCATGTGTCAGGACACGGCTCAAGAAATGAAATTCTCGCAGCTATCGAAGCTGTGCGCCCCAATGCCCTGCTTCCCGCCCACGGTACGTATGAACACTTAAAAGCAACAGCGCTCATTGCACAACATGCAGGAATCAACAGCACTATCATCGCAACAAACGGCGATGTGGTCACATTCGCAAATGGCTCGCTTTCCATTACTGACACAATAGACGCAAAAAAAATCCACATCGAAAAAAATGTGTCCATTCCGGACGAAGTGCTCAGAATGCGGCGCAATGCCGGCAATCAAGGGGTTGTCGCGTTATGGATAACTATCGAAAAATCAGCGACCGGCGACCAAACCGTAAATGTGCGTCAGCAAAGCACAGGGGTCGTCTCGGACGACTTATTTTCCAGTTCCGCCACTGAGATTGAACGCATTGTCAAAGATACTGTGAAAGAAAATTCATCTTCCCATCAGGATATGGCACAGCACATTAAAATTGCGGTTCGCAAACTTTTTCGACAGACATATAAAAGAAACCCGGTCTTTATGATCGATGTAATCCAGAACAGCAAGCAGTAGCAGCTTTCCAGGTCAGCTGAGGATACCAACACATCTGGCACGTCAATCAAAAATCGGCGGTTGATATTGGCTGATGCTGAATGGTGACAACGCTAACGTTGATTATTTGTTGGCGCGAGCTCTGCGGGCGCGAAGTCTGGCTTTTGCCTTTGCGTTTTTGCGGGTGCAGCGATCACGACGGGTTTTTTTGTGGCGTTTCTTGTAAATATACATTTTCAGTCTCCATTTTTAAAAAAGGCTGTTGAGTCCAAAGGGAGGAGGAGGCTACACCCCCTTTTGCTTCGTGTCAACAGCCATATTTATCAATTTACTGCCCTATTCACCAGACGCCGACGTTTTAAGACATTCACACACATCGCTGGCAGTAACAATCTCGTCAATGGCCTTCAAAAAGCGAATAGCTTCCCCTTCGCTGAGTTGCCGTGGCGGTATCGAGGACAGCGGGTGGCGCCGCAAAGCAGAAATCGCATCCAGAGTCGTTCCTCTGATGTTCACCGGCGGCAGCAGTTCCACCCCGGTTTTATAAGCATCACGCACCTCGCGCATTTGAGATTTCAACTCGTGCACGTCGGCTGTAAGAGCCACCACATCATGTTTGAGAATTTCGAGGGTACACGAGTTTTCTTCAACAAGAGTTTCAAGAACCATCTGTTTTTGAAGCACCTGCTGTTTGAAGGCATCAACCGCACGGGCATCTGGTACATTCTGCATTTCATCCACAATTTTCTGTAAAACAGAGCCAAAATCAGTCACTTGCGTCCGTATTTCCGCAAGATTCGACGCTACTGAATCAAACGATAGCCTTGGCTTCGGCTGAGACACATTCTGAACATTTGAGTTGGATTTCATGGCAGCACTCCCGTCAAAAATCAAACCGAAAATCTGAAATTCAAAAATCCAGTACGACTAGTCAATTACAATCTGGCTAATGCTTTAAGTGTGTCAAACTGTACCTGTTTGTCAGTCACAACGCAATTAAAAAATTATACTGAAATCAATAAGTTACACAAAACCTATTGTCACATATGGCAACATATGGCATATTCCGTTTGAAAGGATTCGTGCCATGGGACGAAAAAAAATTTCCACAACGATTTATATCACAGAAGAGCAGGACGAAGAGCTGAAGGAACTGAGCAAACGAACCAAAGTGCCTGTTTCAGTTTATATCAGAGAAGGTATCGACGCTGTGCTGAGCAAGTATCGAGATGTACTTCCTGGTCAATTGCCGCTTATTCCAAAAAGGTAAACTAAAAAATATCCTGAACGGCGTAGTCAAACGCCAATGCAGACATTATTAAAACATTATGAATACGATTATCGCCCCTTCAATATTAGCGGCTGATTTTGGTCGGCTTGCAGAAGAAATAAAAGCGGTGGACCAGGCTGGTGCTGATTGGATCCATGTAGACGTGATGGATGGACGCTTCGTTCCCAATATTACCATTGGTCCGCCTGTTGTGGCATCCTTGCGAAAAACCACCCAACTGCCCCTCGATGTTCATCTGATGATTAAGCACCCCGAACAGCATATTGACGCATTTGCCAGAGCGGGCGCCGACATTATCAACGTTCATGTTGAAGCCACCACCAACCTGCATCGCGCGCTGCAGGCCATAAAGGCGCTCAATAAAAAAGCCGGTATCACCTTCAATCCCGCAACGCCAATCGATTGTATGACACAGGTGATTGACATGGTGGATCTGGTGCTGATTATGACGGTCAATCCCGGCTTTGGCGGACAGACATTCATTGATACGATGCTGGCCAAGGTCAGTCAGGCCAGACACATCATCGACCAGTCCGGGCGGCAAATTCATCTGGAGGTGGATGGCGGTGTAACGCCAAAGACCGCGCCGCTCGTTAAAAATGCAGGGGCCGACACGCTGGTTGCCGGAAGTGCTGTTTACAACACAGCGGACTATGCCGCAGCCATCGCTGCGCTTCGAAACGCATAAACCGCATAACCATGCTGAAAGCGAGTGAATATGACAACCATCCATATCCGGAATGGCAGAATCATCGATCCATCAGAAAATCGCGACGAATCGGGGGACCTGTTTATCGAAAACGGTGTATTGGTTGCGTCTCTCAATCAGGCTGCCGATAGAGTGATTGATGCCACAGGGCTCTGGGTCGTGCCGGGACTTATCGACGCGCACGTGCATTTGCGAGAGCCTGGTTTCGAACACAAGGAAACAATTGAAACCGGTTGCCATGCCGCAGCGGCTGGTGGATTCACTAAGATTGTGGCCATGCCCAATACCAATCCGACGGCGGATAATCCAGATGTCATCGACCGGGTAATGCGCAAAGCGCAGTCACTCGGCGGGACCAGAGTGATTCAGTCATGCGCAATTACCAAAGGGCGAAAAGGCATCGAACTGGTGGACTTCAAGCGAATAGTGGATGAGACCGGCGTCACCGTGTTTACAGATGACGGTGATGGGGTAAGCGATGATGCGCTGATGGAGACAGCCGTGCAACAGTTGGCGCCCCTGAACGCGGTGATTAGCCAGCACTCGGAATATGCGCATATCTCGAAGAAAGCGGCGATGCATGACGGCGACGTCTCTAAATCCATTAATATCGTCGGTCAGCCAATAGAATCCGAAGACGCCATGGTTAGGCGGGACATTGGACTGGCACAAAAATACAACGCTCGAATCCACGTGAGCCACATATCGAGCGCCACAGCCATCGAGGCGGTTCGGAACGCCAAAGCCAGGGGGCTGAGCGTTACCGCCGAAGTCACACCGCATCACCTGCATTTGACCGACGACGCTGTGCTTGAAGCCGGCACTATTGCCAAAGTCGCGCCCCCACTGCGTCCGAGTGAACACGTGACTGCCTGTCGCGCGGCCCTGGCCGATGGAACCATCGACATCATTGCCACCGATCACGCACCACATACTCTCGATGACAAAGCCGGCGCCATTGACACTGCTGCATTTGGCATGGTGGGGCTGGAAATCGCCGTGCCCACAATTCTGGATTTGGTTAGACATGAAATCATTTCGCCCATGCGGATGATTGACGCCATGAGCACGCGACCTGCAAACATTCTTGGACTGTTGGGGGAAGGAACCCTCCGCGTCGGCACCAGGGCGGACGTCACACTGATTGCCCCGGACAGACCGTTTGAAATTGACCCCCGCACCTTTAAATCAAAAGGCATCAACACCCCGTTCGCAGGGTTCAGGGCGCCAGGCAAAGCGGTAATGACAATTGTCGATGGTGACGTGGTATATGAAGACATGCATACATGACCCAAACTTTAGGCCAGTTCACGTTTTACATTTTTTTTACAAACGTTTTGCAACCCCATGAACACTTTTAGGGCCCGTCGTTCGTATTATTGAAGAGCACGCTTTATCCCGTCCATTCGCCGGGAGTCAGGAGACAAAAATGACAACGTGTTTTTCAAAAAAAATATCAATCGGCACAACAGGAAAATATCCCCGTCATCTGATAAAATCATCGGTCACTGTTTTTGGGGGCATCCTTGTTGCGGTGATTTTGTGCCAGCCACAATCTGTCCAAGCCGCGAACCAGGCCAAACTGGACGTCGCCCTGAGCACCCCGGTAATATTGCGCGGCAGCGTGCAGACCGCATTTTTGAAAGTAAGCCTCACCGGATTTCCAGTACCCGATGCAAGGTTGCGCACGCCGGTAAACGTGGCGCTGGTAATCGACCAGTCAGGATCAATGCAGGGCGAAAAAATGGCACGCGCCAAGGAAGCAGCCATGACGGCTATTGATCGTTTGGGGCCAAACGACATCGTATCCGTGGTGGCTTACGACAGTACCGTTCATGTGGTGGTTCCGGCAACGAAAATGGATGACAGGGAACGAATTCACACCGCCATTCAGAGTCTGTACCCCACGGGCAGCACCGCACTGTTCGCCGGCGTAAGCAAAGGGGCACGAGAAGTGCGAAAATTTAAAAGTGACAACCGGGTTAACAGAATTATTCTCGTTTCGGACGGTCTCGCCAACGTGGGACCAGACAGTCCCGAGGAACTTGGAAATCTGGGACGCGCGCTTGCCAGTGAAGGAATATCAGTTACGACTATCGGCCTTGGCGACGGGTACAACGAAGATTTGATGGTAGCGCTTGCCGGCGCCAGCGACGGCAATCACGCCTTTGCTGAAACCGGGTCGGATTTGGCGACCATCTTTTCTCACGAATTTGGCGATCTCTTTTCAGTGGTGGCCAAAAACATCAAATTCAAAATTCGCTTCAGCGAACATGCAGCTCCACTTCGTGTGTTGGGACGTATTGCGCGCATAAACGGTCAGACTGTTTCATCCAGACTGACACAGCTTTATGCCAGTCAGGAAAAATTTCTACTCGTGGAGGTAAAGGTCTCTCCAACATATACAGTGGAAAAAGGCGAAATTGCATCGGTGGATATTACTTACAGCAACACAGTGGACAACGTCACCGATGTGCTTAGCAAAAACGTATCTGTCACGTATACGGATTCATGGTCCACTGTTGAAGACAATCGAAACGACGACGTGATGGTCGCCGGCATTGAGCTGGTGGCCACAGAAGCACAAAAAAGTGCCATATTACTGAGGGACCAGGGCAAAACACGGGAAGCGGAAGCAGCCCTTGAAAAAAATGCGCTGTATCTTGAAAACGCGGGTAAAAAATATAAGTCCACAAAACTGAAAACCCGTGCAACACAAAATCGAAGTGCGAAAAAGAATCTGGCACCATCTCAGTGGCGCAAACAGCGCAAAATGATGTATGACGATAACTTTGCCCTGGAGAATCAGCAGGCCTGGTGATCAAGAGGAATTCCCATTGAAAAAGCGACTCGCCATTGTTCTCATTCTCATTGTATTACTGCCTCTGATTGCCATTGCCATCCTGGGAATAAAAGTCGCGCGAGACGACCGCCAACTCATGACACAACAGTATCGCAGGATGGTGGACAGCGAACTGGCCGGCACACTGGCACTTATCGAAACCGCACTTGGTCAACGCACCCGTCAGTTTGAAAAACTATGTAGCCAGCGATCACCTTCTCCTAATGTATTGCGCGACGCAACAGATGCCGAGCCATTTGTTCGGCAGTTCTTCATTGTCAACAAAGAGGGCAAACTGGCATACCCCGTAAACGATAATAACGCCAGCGAAGCGGAACAGGCTTTTTTAAAGCGCACCGCTCATTTATGGACTCAGCGGTTTCCATTTCGCAGCAGCAACGAAAAGACGATGCCCAATACGGGAAGCGGATTTCACACTTATTACTGGAACAGAGGCTTGCAGTTTGTTTTCTGGGCTGGGCACCAAAGCGGACAGGTAATTGGATTCGAAGTGGAAAAAACCATGCTCCTCGCTGACCTCATTGACGTGCTTCCCCAAACCGACTTGCAAGGTATCAGCGACAAACGGGTGCGTCTGACATCTGAAAATGGAAAGACGCTATACCAGTACGGTGGATTTTCCCCGGCCGCCCGCACTGCACCAATTTCAGAACAGGCGCTACCCCCACCTTTCGGCAGCTGGCGTCTGCAATATTTCGCACCGCAGCAACTTAAAAGCACGGGACTGGCGACTTCAACAATCAGCACGCTAATGCTCATCGGAATCCTTCTGCTGGTGGTACTGGCGTTGGGGGCATACTTCCTTCTGGCATACAATCGAGAAAGCCAACTGGCGATGCAGCAGGTCAATTTTGTCAATCAGGTGTCTCACGAATTGAAAACGCCACTCACCAACATCCGCATGTACGCGGAGCTGCTCGCAGACCAGCTGGACCAGGATGATGACATCCAGCAGCGCTATATCCGAAACGTTACCACCGAAAGTCAGCGGTTGAGCCGCCTGATTCAAAACGTTCTCTCATTTGCGGGAAGCAACCGCAATCGGCTTGTCCTCAGGCCATCCGAAGGTTGTTTGGATGACGTCATCACGGCGTCTCTTGCACCTTTTCGCCCTGCGTTGGATAGGTTATCCATAGCGGTGGAAACTGACTTAAACGCGGCCGAGTTGGTCATTTTCGATACGGACCTGGTTGGGCAGGTTCTTACCAACCTCATCAGCAACGTGGAAAAATACGCGTCCAGCGGCCAGCGGCTCCGCATTCAAAGCAACCTAAACGGCACCCATGCACGCATAAGGGTTGAAGACAACGGTCCGGGGATTGCGCCACATCAGCGGCAAAAAATATTTTTGCCGTTTAACCGTCTGGAAAATCAAATTACCGAAGGCGCTACCGGTACCGGTATCGGACTGACCATCTCCAGGTCATTGGCCCGTCTCCACGGCGGTGATTTGTGCGTATTGAACAGCACCATGGGAGCATTGTTCGAATTTCAATTTTCAGTAAAAAGGATTATGCCATGACATCACTAAAAGTGCTTGTTGCAGAAGACGACCAGCTCATTCGCGAAGGACTTATCGACATCCTTCGACAGGAAGGTTACACCACCATCGAAGCAGCTGACGGAAACGCAGCGCTTGTCATGTATCAGGCTGAATCTCCCAACTTTATCTGTCTGGACATCATGATGCCGAAGTTAAGTGGCTATGATGTGTGCAAACGTATCCGGCAAACAGATGCAAACATTCCCATTATCTTCATCAGTGCAAAATCCGAAGAAATCGATAAAGTGGTGGGGCTGGAACTCGGTGCAGATGACTTTATAGTGAAACCATTCGGCGTAAAAGAAGTGGTGGCCCGAATCCGCGCCGTCACCCGGCGCTGTTTTGCGCAGAAAAGCGATGTCGTTGAAAATACGCCCTTCACTTTTGGAGACTGGCAAATAATTCCAACACAGCTTCGCGGTATTCTGGACGAAAAACAGATAGAACTTTCAATGCGCGAAGTCGGTCTGCTTCGCTTATTTGCATCCAGAGAAGGTCAGGTACTCAGTCGCAATGAAATTTTTAACGCCTGCTGGGAGGAATCATTCTTTCCATCCAGTCGAACCCTCGACCAACACATTGTTAAACTTCGAAAAAAAGTGGAACCCGACCCCAAAGTTCCCTCTTTAATTCATACCGTTCATGGCACCGGTTACCGCTTTGAGCGAATGGATAATCGCACTGATTAGAGACCCCATCGGACTTTTGTTGATCTTGTCAGCACTCTTCGTCCAACCAATTCCCTTCATGTGCTGTCTGTAAACACAATCACGCATAATTCGAATCGGTCTAGTCTCCCATATATCCCAGCGCCTCCAGTTGTTTTCTGGTTTCAGCATCGATTGTGGCGTTCTCCCTTTTGTGCACAGGTGTCGTCTCAATGCGTGTTTTTCCGGTCTTGGCATTGGCTGATTTCGCAGATGTTGAGAGGTCACCGGATGGCGCAAACCGCCCCATGTGTAACCCAAGAACGTCCCGCATCATCACAAACGCCTCGGGCTGTTCATCGGACAAATCCGCTGTTTCACCCTGATCATTCTTCAGATCGAATAAGGTGCTGCTCAACCCTCGATAAATGAGTTTGTAACGAGTGGTCCGAGCGGCCAGTTGCCCATCCATAAATTCAGAGTATGATACCGCCGGCCATTTAGGAATGCCGCCATTCAGACGGGATACCAGCCCGTTACCCTGCACGCCCC
>JAFGWT010000436.1 GCA_016937015.1 Deltaproteobacteria bacterium
CTGAAAGTGTGTTCGCTCATAGCCGTTTGTAATATCGCCAAAGTGAACCGCATTGCAGAACGCATGTTCACCGGAGGACGTGCTGAAAACAATAGACGAGGATGCGCGGCTAACAAAGGAAAACTCTGTTTTCTTTTAAAATTCAAGACATCTTGCATTTTGCAAGGGTGTCGGATGAATCACTTCAACTGGTGATACATTCGCGTGCTGGCAGTTAAATTCCGAAGATTTTCCAGTTTGCATTCTCATGAAAAGTATACTGCGACCTATTTTTTTCTTCTTTTTCTTCTAAAAAATTCACCTGCAAACATGACGACGATGAGAAGCCCGATCATTATCAAAATTGTATCCTGGTCCGACATATAACCTCCTTCATATCCGCAACAACGCGCTGCGAATTGATAACCTCATTACCAACCGGAGTGACAACAGGTCATTACGTGCGACAGATAATAGCAATAATCGAGCCGAAGGGAATCGCCCACAGCAATACGGAGAATAATATTCAATTTGAAAATCGGTTAAGAGTTGTCCATCTTCCTACATATCCACGCTATTGCCATCCGGGCGTCTTTACCAAGTTTTAAAACACTTACGATGATAACAATGAACTCCAGGCGTCCAAGAAACATTGCAAATATTTCTGCACAAAGTGCGGCATTTGGCATTTCCGCAAAAGTAACACCCACCGAAAGTCCAACGGTTCCAAGGGCTGAGGCAAATTCAAAAAGAGCATTTCCAAGGCTGTAACCACACGCGCACAGAAGCATTACCCCTGCAGCATATGTCGCTAAGTATAAGAAGAAAAAAGCAGCCAACTGACGTACCCGTGCAGTATCGACAAAAATGCGACGATTGCCCTCCCATACAGGGGTTTCCAAAATCACGGCGCGTGGCATCATATTCCGCTTGATTTCATTAAAACCGCCCAACAATAATTGGCTCGTCTGAAATGGGGTGTGACTGTGAGAACAGAATCTCTGCGCACTCTGTAACTGTACCGGGGAAGACGACAGGGCTTTCTTCTTTGGGACATTCAAATTTCATCAATTGGGATGACGGCGGAAAAGATACATGTGGCCAAATCACACGATGTGTCTCACTGCACAACGGGCATGTAATTCGCCTAACCCATTTTCGATCGATACTATTTTTGTGAGTGTTTGGCATATGATTCCCTCTGTGACTGCAATTGTTCCAAGCATTGACCGGAGAAAATTCAAAGTCAGCGGTCATTGCTGTCCTGCGAAGACGGCCGTGGACAAAGTAATCTAAAAAGAACTGGGAAAACGATGCCGGCGGCGACGGCAAGGATAATAAGCGCGCCTGCGCCGTTTTTATCGAGAACGACGCGTTCCGGATTGTCTCGACTGAGGTCCAGACCAATTGATGCGATGGCAACCACCAGTGTGAGGGGGGCCGACAAAAGCACCGACGCACCGGCAGCGTTTCTAAACCGAAGCCCGGTGGCGATTAGCCCCAGCCCGGGTATCAGCTTGACCACCAATGCGGCCGCCAGAAGTACGCCCGCCAGCTTAAGACTCGATGCGGAAATGGTGGATGGGTCAAAGCGAAGGCCCACGACAATAAAGAATATCGGGATAAACAAACCATGTCCCATGACTGCCAGCTTCTCTTCGACAGCGCGTTTGCCTCGAAAGGAAAAACTGATGAACGCCCCTGCGATAAATGCCCCAACGATGGCTTCGATTCCTGCGATAAGAGCCATCATTGAAAGCATCATCATCAGGAACAACGCCGCTCGGACGCCTATCTCCGAAGTGCTCTGTTCGCGGCCGATTCGCACAAGACGCTCGGGCCACCACCACGCCACCGCTGTCAGAGTCCTGAGAACCACAGCCGCGCAAAGGAGCACCGCAAGCAGCTTGCTCACCCCAACGATAAGCGCCAATGACAACCCATAGCGAGTGGAGAAGTAGAATATTGTAATTCCTAACACTGTGAGGAACTCGCCGATTGACCCGGCAAGGACCAGCGTTTGACCAAGAGGTGTCCGCAATTGCCGAGTCTCGGCCAGAATTGCCAAAGGGAGTCCCACGCTTGTCGCGCCGAGCGCAAGACCGAAAATTGGGCGAAGGCCGAGCAAATGAGCACACAGGAATGCCAGACCGAAAATTGCGCCGCTGATGCCGGCTATCAGTAGCAGTTGTATCGGTCCGCGTCTTCTCATGTCCCGAAAGTCAATTTCAAGGCCCGCCAGGAACATCAGGAGAATGAAACCTATCTCTGAAAGAAAGGCGACAATGGTGTCATCGTGTATGAACCCGACAATGTGGGGACCTGTGGCAAAGCCAAATAGAATCAGCAGGATGGCTGAAGGAACCCGGAAACGACCTGACAAAACCGGCATTGCAAGAGATCCTGCAAGTAGCACGAGAAAGGCAAACAAATGGGAAGTGCTTTCGTGCATTGCTTAACTTTCGCTCGAAACGGTGACAATTATCGCCGTGCATGGTGCAAGGTCCGCGATGCGGCACGCCACGTCGGGATTCCAGAAAGTGTCCCGTCGGCGGTGACGTCGCGCAACGACCACCAAATCATGTTGTGCCGCCTCCTGGGCAATCGCCCTGACGGGATTTCCCTCCAGTTTTTTATATTCGAAGGGCAATTCGTACAATGCGCACAGGCGTCGAACGGCATTTGCGTCCATGTCTTCCATCTCGTTTTTCTCGCCTGCAACGATTTCGGAGACGCTGACGGTCGCCACTGTGAGCGTTCCCCCAAGGCGGCGCGTGATGTCTATTGCCAGCTCAGCGGATTCAATGGCAATTTGGGATGATGACACGGGCAATAAAATCCTGCGATACGGGTTGGACCCACGGCAGACCGCAACCGGTGCAACAAGCGCGTCACACAGGTTCGATAGCGGGCTGCGGCGTCCGGTGAGGCGCCTGCTCCAGGGACGGCTCACAGGGGGAACGAGCACGACCCCGGGATGTTGCGTCGCTACGGCTTTGTTGAATTCTCGTTCGGGAACAAGTGGCATCGAAACAATCTCCTCCATGATCCCATCATCCGCCATCGTTTTTGACGTGTTTGCTACACCTTCCGGGATGCATCGGAGCAACCTGGTGATCTCACACGCGCCAGCAACGGATCGCGCTTCGACAGACACCTTCGCGTCTTTTCGGCTAAATTCAATCGTTGTCAGATTATTACCGTACTGTTTCGGGAATTGGGCTTCACCCACCCGAAGATACCGCGCCACGGAGATGAGAGCCTGGGGTTGCCCAACCAGCAGGACTCTGTCTTCTTCCTCAAGTATCGTATCGCCGGTTGGGACGAGAAGATTATCAGCGCGAAAAACAGCGGCGATTCGCCAACTGTCCGGCGCCAGGTGACGGAGTGGCTTTTTTAGCAACGGTGAGGCCGCTGTGAGCCGAATTTCGACTATTTCCCCGCGTCCAAGTCCGATTCCTCGGGGCGTGACTTGTCCCTTAAAACACAAAGTGCGATCCACCTGGTCAGCGACGATGTTGCTGCGATCCAACACGAGGATATCTTTTTGTTCGTAGCGTTCGCGGTTGTTTGGATCGTGGAGCATGGCAATCACCGGGTCAAATCCAAGGTCGTGGCCCAGGCTTCCGAGTTCCAGATTCACCTCATCATCTCCAGTCAGCGCAACGAGCGCTGTTTGCCCGTGAATGTCGATGTGTTTGCTCAACAGGAGACGACTGGTGCCGTCGCCTGCTATCAGCCGTGGCAACGCATATGTGATTTTGGTGGTGGATGCTCCCCTAGTCCAGGAACTCCGGAGTCGGGACAACTCGGACTCCGCATTCTCGATCACAATCACTTCGTGCCGCGCGGCAAGCCGTCGGGCCAGAACCTCACCGGACGAACCAGCCCCTATGATAACCACACGAACGCTCATAGCGAACCACCGAGCATTCCAAACAGCCGGTCCCATGTTGAATATCCAACAAAACAGAATGGACATCTGATTTCCGCAAACCATTTTTGATAAATATTGTTCCGGGTATTATCACTCATTTAATTTCCTCAATGATTTCCGTTGATTTCTGCTTTGAGCGACAGTGACATTTTCATTCTGTCCTCATTCCAATGAGGACATTCGTCCTTGTTTTTCAGGCACCATCTTTTCAAATGGTGATGAGCGAGAACCATTCTGTCGCTGTGACAACCACAGACGGAAATCGCTTTCCCTCCGTGTTCCCTGGCGTGCAGCGCCGGGCAGGCGGCGTTGGTTAATTGCGAGACTTGTTCGGGAGATACTTGCCCGTACCTCTGCTGGCGGGAACTCACCGTCCAGACCTGATCAATCCCAACGGTTCTCAGCCTGGATATCCACTGCTCGGACGGATATGGGCTTGCGACAATAACGGATACGGACTCTCCGCAGATACGGCGAACGATAGCGATTCCGCTTATAAACTGATCAATTTCATGAAGAGGACGCTCGCTCAGGAAAAGAACTTCCACTGGTTCGTCCTGCAAAAGACCCTCGATTCCAGACAAAATTTTCGGCCATTGCCTCCACTCAATTTGACTATTGTATCTGGTCCATATTTCCATTTCGATACATGCTCCTTACGTCGCCTGATGACGCTCCGTAGTCGTTTTCAGCTCTCCATAAGCATGGACTGTGCCAAAGCACGAACCTGTTGAAATCATAGGAAACATCATCGATAATGACGTGACAGGCATCCTGATGTTTTGCAGAACGCAGTCTGAACGCATGGAATAAACGATATGCAGGACGAATAATCAAGTTGAATCCCTTTTCTTTCAAGATTCAAGCCGCCTTGCAATTTGCAAGACGGTTATTGATCACTTTTTGTTTCCGCCCAACAGTACAAGCACGAGGGCAAGCAGGATGAGCCCGATGAAGATTAGTGTGGCAGTGTTTGTCATTACTTTTTATCTCCTGTTTCTTTCATAACGCTTGTCCCCCAAAGAGCATGGCCATGATATGAGCAACAACAACGCATCCCATAATAATCATTACCGATCCGAGGATGAAGAGTTCCCAGAATAGCTAAAGCAATATGTGCGCCAGAGAAGATATAAACGACACCGCAAGGAATGACCACCGACTGGCCAACCACGGCAACCTCTTGTATTTTTAAGCGATTACATTTTATTTTTTTGCACACCTTCAGGCATTAAAAGAGCGAATGGTTTCGAAAATGTTGGTTGAGTTATTAGCAATTCACATTGCAAATGATCATCGAAATTTGCAGTGAGGTTATATAGATACCCCCGCGCTTACGCACGGGGTACTTTTCAAAGTTCAAGCTGCGCTTGTCCAAAATCTTCCTGACCTTGCCACTTCACATAGTTCTTGATGGTCTGCTCATCTGCTCCGACAGTGGATACGAAAAATCCCGTAGACCAAATACTATCTGTCCCCCAATATATTTTTTCAAGAAATGCAAATTTCGCCTTTAGTTTTTTCGCAGTGTTTGCTTTCATCGCTTTGACTATATCGCTGACGGCATACTTCGGTGGAATTACCATATATAGAGGAACATGGTCTTTGTCACAGCCGATCTCTATGAACTCCACGTCCGGGCGAAATTTACCAATTTCTTGAAAAAGCTGTTTCAAATACTGACTGACTCCCTTTACGAGGATTTTTCTTCTATATTTTTTAACGAACACTATGTGATATTGCGTCTTGTAGACAGTGTGAGCAGATTTTCTTAATTGCATCTGCTTAGTTTATAGAAACTTACGATTTTGGAAAAGCTCTCATCCCCGCGCTCACGCACGGGGAGTTCCCGCAAGATTAAAACTGCAAGTACGTTTCAAATGACCAATTTTGACGTGAATTGCCACTTACACGTCGTTCAGGGAAGTTCCTTGCAGATTGCAGGCAGAAAACCCATTTCGGTTCAGATATTGTACTTCTTTCTTTTTCTCCAAAGCGTGGAGGGGTCAATTCCAAGCATTTTTGCGGTTTCTTCCTGGGAGAGATTCAATGCCGTCACTTCGCGAATGTGGCGTTCCTCCACTTCTGCAAGAGACAGAAGAACCCCGCTCGAATAGGCATCGGTGGTTTTGTCCACGAGCCGGGCCGGGAGATGTTCCTTGTGCAGAATTCTGCCTGGGCAAATTAAAACAGCTCTTTCAAGCGCATTTGCAAGCTCCCTCACATTGCCCGGCCATGAATACGTCATGAGTGCCCGCTCAACCTCATTATCCCATTCCGTTACATGTCTCCCATGAGATTTGCTGAACCACGCGATAAATTCCCCAGCCAACAATGGAATATCTTCGGAGCGGCTTCGCAGCGCCGGGAGGATCACATCGACCACATTCAGTCGATAATACAAATCTTCTCGAAACGTTTTTTCCTTGACCATTTCCGGAAGTTCCCTGTTGGTGGCAGCAATTATTCTAGTGTCGACATTCCTGGCCGTCGGATCCCCCAGTCGCTCGAATATTTTTTCCTCAACCAGACGAAGCAGTTTTCCCTGAAGATGAGAAGGCACTTCTCCAACCTCATCAAGAAAAAGTGTGCCACCGTCGGCGGTTTCGACTTTTCCGACTTTGTCCGCCACAGCGCCGGTAAACGTTCCCTTTTTATGGCCGAACAGCTCTGATTCTAGCAGGGATTCCTGAAACGATGTGCAGTCTACGGTAACGAATGGCCCACTGGCGCGATGACTGCTGTCGTGAATCAATTTCGCAAGCAGTGTCTTTCCGGTGCCGCTTTCTCCGTTTATAAGAACAGTGGCTTCCGTGCTGGCGATACTCATTGTCATTTCCAGAAGTCGCAGGGTCTGAGGATTCCTTGAAATAAATTTCTTTGAAAAAGGCAACGAATCAATGCGATTCCGAAGACCGACGACCTCACCCTGAAGGCGCATGATTCGTTCAATCTGCAAAATGCGGTGGCGCACCTGATCAGGAAGAAATGGTTTGGTCAGATAGTCATATGCCCCTTCCTTCATTGCCTGAACAGCAGTTTCAACCGAACCATGCGCGGTTATGATAATGGTTTGAGTCTCTGGATAATTATCGCGAATCGATCGCAGTACATCCGCACCATCAATGCCTGGCAGCTGAAGGTCCACAAGTGCGATATCAAACCAGTCTGGTTTAAGTTTTTCCAGCGCCTCTTCGCCACTTGCGGCGCATGTCACCTGATGTCCGTCATCCACCAGCATAATCTCAAGGGTACGAACAATATGCGGATCATCGTCCACAACAAGAATATGACTCATATTGCTCCTCCTGTTGAAACAGGAACTTCAATTCGAAAAACGGTTCCCCTGCCAACGGTACTTTCAGCGTGAATACTGCCGTTATGCGCCAGAACGATCTCTTTCACGATAGCAAGCCCCAGGCCGTGGATGCCAGGCTGAGGGTCTGTATCAAGAGAAACGTACGGATCAAAAATATGTGCCAGATCATCCTCTGTAATTCCTGAACCCGTGTCAGCCACCTCGATGACTGTCAGATTGTTCCGGCTGGATTTCAGGTCGACTGATATACGGCCCTGAGGTGGGGTATATCTCAGAGCGTTTCCAACCAGATTGGTGATTACCCATGGGAATTTCACCGGGTCAACCGATGCATAGAAGGCGCTTGACCGGGCGGGCACAACAAGTTCAATCTCTTTCTCTTCTGCCTGTGGCTTTAATGGATGGAGCGCGGACCTTAGCAATGCCGCCAAATCAACGCGGCGTGGCGCGAGCGTGAGATCAGGCGTTGTTTCCCTGGATGCCTCGATTAACTCTGAAATAAGTGTCGACAGACTGTTGCAGTTGTCAGTAGCAATACTCATGAGTTCCACCATTCGAGGAGAAGCCGTGTCCAGCTTTTCCCTCAACAGATTGATGGACATTGATAACGAAGTCATTGGCGTTTTCAGCTGATGCGAAAGCATTGAGATAAAACGTCGTCTTGATTCCTCAAATCTGCGCTGCTCAGTGATATCCCAGAAAAGCAACAGATAACCCTCTATATCACCGACACTTGTCGATATTGTTAATATTCTGGGGCGGTATACTCTTGTGTCACCGTCAATTTCGAATTGAAATTCTCCAAGGTCCCGATCGGGAAGAAATTTCTTCTCCAAAATAATATTCAGGATACCTGCGACATCGGGGTTTGGATTCAAAGCAGACAGGCTCGATTCCTCTTCGGCTGTAATGTTCAGAATCTTTCTGGCTACGCGATTGACGGTTAGAATGTGATGTTCGTTGTCGAGCAACGCCAGTCCTTCGAGTACTTCATTTATGACGAATGCAAGCCGTCCCTGAAGGTGATTCAGTTTTCGCGTCTGTTCGTCCTCGTAATGGGCGAGACGCCTGAGCAGATCATAAAGCTCCTGACGAAGTCGTTCAATTTCATCGACACGTCCCAGTATGTCCGCTTCAATATCCTTCTCCTCCGGATTCAAGGCTTTATGAAGTTGACCGGCGACCTTGCTGATGGGACGGGATATCCGGTTTGCCGACGTTGTTGCCAGAACAGCGAGCGCGATAATGGCGGCAATCAGGGCGCTTCCGACGCCGAAAATCATCAGCCGTGCATCTTTTCTCGTTTTTCGCTCATATGAGAACATCGCCTTCTCATTTAAGGCGATTAAAGCGTCCACATCGCGAAAGAGTGCCACATTGGCGTGATGGATATCTCTGATTAAATAAGCATAGGGTCGTGACTGCATCGTCATTAGACGACTCCCCTGCCTTTTCCAGTTATTTTTCAATCGGCGCAGAACTGTCCGTTCACCATGCTCTGTGATGTTCCGCTCACATTTTGCAAGTGCATCATTGAACTGTTTGAGCAATTCGTTCGCTTTCAGGGTATCAACATTCTCATGAGATTGTTCCAGCACGATGGTTTCAAAAGCGCGCAGGGTATGCTCCATCTTTCTGGCTTCCTGAATACTGCGGTAGTTTTTGGACAAAATTCGTCCGGCAGCTTTCTCCAAATGCACCAGAGAAACGACACCCACGACACCGACGGTACCGATGAGTATCGCCGGTATCAACATTGCAATAAGAAGCTTTCGTCTGAGTGGCATTGCTTTGGGTTTTAATAATTTTGATATTTTCATAAGGATCGTTCTATTGAGACATATCTACTGTCCAACCTTCTTATGATTGCAATTTTTAAAATGGCAGATACCTGCACGATGTATCAATCCGATTTATGTCTCAATGGTGTCTGTCTATAACAGTTCTTGCTGTCTTTTACCATGGCGAGGCAGGCGTCTGGCGTCAAATTAGAACCTTAAACATCGCAAAGTGATGATAATTCATTTGACACAGCGAAAGATAACTGTTGGCGATCGGGCTTATCTCCTGGCTTTTCCGGAAATTGATTCGATTGAAATACTGAAAACACGCGTCTGGGCCACAGAAGAGTGAATATATTTCATGCCTTCCACATAAAAGGCTGGCGAATACTTCTTTACTAAAGCTTCCAGAGCTGCCTGTTTCTCGTTGCCTGTGGCTTCCCTCACTACGCCAAATACAATCACACTTTCGTATTTTGTCGAAAACTTCTGCGGAAGCAGTTCCGTATCTCCTACGACACAAAAAGATGCCTTTGCGTTGGATTCCAGGTTGGCGATTTTGTGTCCCTCTTTGGCGCAATGGAAGTACACGCGGTTGTCCAATACGCAGTAATTGAGAGGAACCCCATACGGCAGTCCCCTGTCGTCAACCGTCGAGAGAACGCCGTACTCGCCCTTTCGGAGTATTTGATGCGCTTCGTCGGTGCCTATAGCGCGATTGTTCCGTCGCATGGGTCGTGACATCATCAATACTCCAACCGGTTATGCACCAACAAATATCGTTTTCTTCGCCGGTTTGGGCGCTTTGATCACCATGAAACGCAACAGCTGATCGCTTTCATTGTACCAGCAGTGCATGATGTCTTTGGGGCTTTCAATAAGAGTATGGGGCGACACTTCGGATTTCTCGTCTCCCACTTCGACGATGCCTTTTCCTTCAAGCACGTAAAAAGCGACATCCACTGGGGTAATATGGCGCTTGAGTTTCTGTCCGGGCTGAAGGGTAATCACGGTAACCATTGCATGCTCGGTGTTGTAGAGATTGCGCGCATCCACATCGTGGGCGTTTTGCATTACTTCTGTCTCTGAAAGTCTTTTTGTAATCATATATTCTTCTTCCGATATTTTTTGGGTTACGATTTCCAGTTTGAACGGCTGCTCTAGCATATTGGTACTATATTACCTTTTTACTTGCAAGTAAGTAAATACTTACTAAACTATCTCTCATGGAAATCGAGACACCCTGCATAAAAAGTGCAACAGAAGGTCGCCTGCGCACCGACGAACGGCGCGCCCAAATAGTGGATGTGGCCATTTGCCTGATTGCCCGCAAAGGTCTCCGTGAGTTCAGAACCGCGCGAATCGCCAAAGAGCTGGGCGTAAGTACCGGCGCATTGTTTAGGCATTTTAACTCCATGGCCGAAATTGCGGATGCAGTGGTGGCACACATTGAAACACTGCTTTTTGCAGACTTTCCGCCTGTTGCTGACGATCCGCTTGAACGACTGGCAATCTTTTTTAAACAACGAATTCAGGTGATTAATGACCACCCCGCTATTTCGCGTATTTTACTATCCGATCAGGTGATTGATTCAGCTGAGTTTGAAAGTTTTTCGCAGCTTCGAGATTTTCGAAAACGAACAGGGCGTTTTGTACGCGACTGTTTGAAAGAAGCTGAAACCCAAAAGCTGCTGAACGGCATTGTGAGTTTGGAAGACGCACAGGTACTGGTAGTTGGCGCCATCTTCGCGCTGGCGCATTCACCTGTTCAACCTGCGGACAAGACCCAATTGGCAGATCAGGGCAACCGAATCTGGCGGGTGCTTTATCACAATTTGACAGGAACATATCCAGATTGAATTGAAGCACACATTGCTAGGGTTTAAAGGGGGATGTGAGATGATACCAAAGTGGGATTACAGGTATTAACATGACTGTGTTTAAAACCAATATTCATCGCTGGATTGTGGCAGCGGCCGCGCTGGTCGGCGTTGTTGCTGGTCTCGGCGGGTATACATTTGTGTACGCGGAAGGGTTTTCGTATTTCAGCACAGACCCAAAAGCCTGTGCTAATTGCCATATTATGAACCCTCAGTATGATTCGTGGCAAAAGGGCAGTCATCACGGGGTCGCCACGTGTGTGGACTGTCATCTGCCTTTGGATTTTGTTGAGAAATACATGGCCAAGGCGTCGAACGGCTACCACCATTCCAAAGGATTTACGTTTCAGGATTTTCATGAACCCATCATGATTAAAGACGGTAACAGCCACATACTGCAGGACAACTGTCTTCGCTGTCATGGTGACATCGTTTCTGAAATGGTGGGCGGCGCTACCACTGACAAAGACGCGGTGCGTTGCGTGAAGTGTCACAGCGACGTGGGGCACGGCGAAACACTGGGGCTCGGTGGTCCGCTGCGTCAAGAGGAATTGAAAACAACAGGAATCCGGAAGGAGCCTTGATAATGAATACAAACAAAGAAAATAAAAAGTTCACACTCATTGTGGTTGGCGTCGCTGCTGGCGCCGCATTTGCGGCCGTTTTGGTGACCGCTTTGCTGATGAATATTTTTGAACGCAAAGCCGAAGGACTGAAGCCGTTTGTGCGGCTGGTTGAGGTGGATGAAAACACGACCGATCCTGCCGTGTGGGGCAAAAACTGGCCTAAACAGTACGACGCCTATCTGCGCACGGCAGAGGCAACCCGAACGCGTTTCGGTGGGCATGGTGGTTCTGAAGCGCTGCCTGAAGAAAAAATAGAAAGGGATCCCTGGCTGAAACGGATGTTTGCAGGATACGCGTTTTCCATTGATTATCGGGACCGCCGGGGGCATGCGTACATGCTTGAAGATCAGGAGAAGACACAGCGGCAAACCAAACCGCAGTCAGGTTCGTGTATTCACTGCCACGCATCCGTGATGCCCATGTATCGAAAACTGGGTGACGGTGATGCGGACAAGGGCTTCGCAAAGACTTTCGCCATGAGTTATCAGGAAACCAACAAAATGCTTCACGATATGGGGCATGACCATCCGGTTTCCTGTGTGGACTGTCACAATCCCAAAAGCATGGAAATCCGGGTCACTCGCCCCGGTTTCATCCGTGGGATTCAGGCGCTTGCCGAGGGGGATGCCCCTGTGCCCCATTTGCCATCCATTCAAAAATGGCGAGATGGTGATCGCAAGGAAAAATACGATCCCAACAGGGACGCCAGCCGGAATGAAAAACGTGGCTTTGTATGTGGTCAATGCCATGTGGAGTATTACTGCGCCAATAAAATGCCGCTGACATTCCCATGGGGTAATGGCCTAAAGGTTGAGGATGCGGAAAAATTCTGGAATGACACTAAATTTGAAGATGGTCACCGATTTTATGATTACAAACATAAGGAAACCGGTGCCGAAATACTGAAGGCGCAGCACCCGGAGTTTGAGCTGTGGAGTCAGGGCATTCATGCGCGCAGCGGTGTCACCTGCGCTGACTGTCACATGCCGTACATGCGGGAAGGGGCGACCAAGATTTCCGACCACTGGGTGCGTAGTCCTTTGCTGAACGTCAATCGATCATGCCAGACCTGTCATCATTTTCCCGAGAAGGAATTGCTCGACCGGGTAGACCGAATTCAGGAAACCAACTTCAATATGCTGCAACGGGCCGCCCGGGCGCTGATGTCGCAACTGGATGCCATTATGCAGGCAAAAAAAGAAGGCGCCACAGATGAACAGTTGCGGCCATCCCTGGAACTGCAGCGAAAGGCGCAGTGGCGTATTGACTATATTGCTGCCGAAAACTCCATGGGATTCCATGCGCCGCAGGAGGCGTCTAGAATACTGGGCGAGGCGATCGACTATGCAAGGCAGGGTGAAGTGGCGGCGCTGAAATTCACAAGTGTGCCTTTGTCGCGCGTGGACCCGGCCTGTACGAATTTTGAGGGTGGAAATGGCGAAAAGGACACAGCCACGACTGACGATACGACACCGACAGCAGAAGCGCCTGAAGATCCCGCTACGCAGGCGCACGATACCTCTGTCGAAACGAAAGTAATGTAACCCAGTAAAAGTACTGTTTTGTCTGAACAATGAGTCAACCAAACAACAGCGATTTCGATCGCGAAAGGTTAAGGTAAAAATCATGAGTATGTTTTGTTTCCAGTGTCAGGAAGCGTTGAAGAATACGGGATGCACCAAAAAAGGCGTTTGCGGAAAGACTGACGATGTAGCCAATCTGCAGGATATGCTGGTGTTTGCCGTAAAGGGACTGAGCGTTCTGACCCAAAAAGCCCAACAGAATAACATCAATGTGGATGGCGTTGCCGAACTCATCCAAAATGCTTTGTTTGTCACTGTCACCAATGTGAATTTTGATGCGGCTGCGGTGACGCAATGGATTGATACAGTGCTTAAAAAACGCGATACGGTCAAAGCGGCGCTTCAAAAGGCGTCAATTGACATATCTGATTTGACCGATGAAAGCGTGTCCTGGACGGGTGATTCGTCGCTGTATGAAGCCAAAGGCGCGACTGCAGGCGTATTAAGCCAGGAAAACGAAGATGTGCGTTCCTTGAGAGAACTTCTGATTTACGGAGTGAAAGGGATTGCCGCCTACGCCAGCCATGCCGCAGCGCTCGGAAAAACCAGCACGGATGTGTACGATTTTCTTTCAGAGGCAATGGCGTCCACAACGCAAAATCTGTCACAGGACGAAATGATCGCAATGGTGCTCAAGGCTGGTGAAGTGGCGGTGACTACCATGGCGCTGCTGGATGAGGCCAATACAACTGCCTATGGCAACCCCGAAATCACCGAAGTCAATCTGGGTGTTCGCGGGAATCCGGGTATTTTAATTTCCGGGCATGACCTGAAAGATTTGGAAGAACTGCTGGCGCAAACAAAGGGGAGCGGCGTGGATGTTTACACCCATGGCGAGATGCTTCCCGCCCACTATTATCCGGCATTTAAAAAATATGACAACTTCGTGGGCAACTACGGCGGCGCCTGGTATGACCAGAAAGCGGATTTTGAGGCGTTCAACGGCCCTATTTTGATGACCACCAATTGTCTGGTGCCCCCGTCCAGCAGTTACAGAGATCGCGTGTACACAACTGGCGTGGCTGGATTCACTGGACTGGCTCATATTGATGCCACAAACGGAAAAAAAGATTTTTCAGTCGTTATTGAGAAAGCGAAGACATGCGACGCCCCTAAAGAACTGGAGACTGGCAAACTGGTGGGTGGATTCGCTCATGCACAGGTGTTGGCGCTGGCAGATAAGGTGATTGAAGCAGTCAAAGCGGGCGCTGTCAAAAAGTTCGTTGTGATGGCCGGTTGCGACGGCCGCCAAAGCGAGCGGGAATACTTCACTGATGTTGCCAAAGCGCTGCCCGACAACACCATTATTCTAACCGCCGGTTGTGCCAAATTCAGATACAATAAATTGCCATTGGGCGACATCGGCGGCATTCCGCGTATTCTGGACGCTGGTCAATGCAACGACAGTTACTCACTGGCGGTGGTTGCGCTCAAGTTAAAGGAAGTGTTCGGACTCGATGATATCAACGATCTGCCCATCGAATATGACATTGCCTGGTATGAGCAAAAAGCCGTCACGGTATTGCTGGGGCTTCTGTATCTGGGGGTAAAAGGCATTCGCCTCGGACCGACGCTGCCAGCCTTCCTCTCTCCCAATGTGGTCAAAGTACTGGTTGAAAACTTTGATATCAAACCCACCGGCGATGTCGCAGAAGACGTTAAGGCCATGGTGGGATAATTCATAGGCGTTCCTTCCTTTGTTAATTCTATTTTACATCATATCCATACTGAGTAACCTCATCTTCGCCGCTCATTTTCTGAGAGCTGGAAATATCGGGGCCACTGCGACGATTCTACTTTTTGTGCCCCTGATGATGGTTCGCCAGCGTTGGGTCAAAACGGTGCTGCAGCTCGGATTTGTATTTACCGCACTGTTCTGGATAAAAACCACAATGGAAATGATCCAGTTTCGAATGGCCATTGGTGAACCGTGGGTTCGGATGGGCGTAATCATGACTGTGGTGATCACTGTATGTGGTACTGCTGCACTGTTGCTCAACAATCAAGTTGTTAAAGCGCGGTACGTTCGTTACGCAGACACATCAAAATGGAGCGCCGCTGCCTTCATTCTCACTTTCGGATTGCTTGCCATTGTGCAGCTGAAAGTGGCTCGACCAATGATATTGCTGGAACGGTTCATGGTTGGCGGCGGGTGGATTGCCAGTTTCTGCCTGTCGACATATGCGGCGATAATCGTTCAAAAAATGAGTATCCCCAAAGACGCCCGCATCTGGCGTAAGCGAATATGGCTGCTGTTTGCAGCAGTGTTCTTTGGACAATTCATTATTGGTGTATCCGGAGTGGACCGGTTCCTGATGACTGGCAACCTGCACGTGCCCGTACCTGCCGTTATTCTGGCAGGACCCGTTTTTCGCGGTGACGGATTCTTTATGCCGATATTGCTGGCAGTGACGTTGCTGCTTGTTGGACCCGGCTGGTGCAGTCATCTCTGCTATTTTGGTGGTTTCGACCTGCTGGCCGCATCCAGTCGGAAAAGACCGCTGGCCCATAAAAAGTGGTTTTGGACGCTGAGAATTGTTCTGCTTGCTGCCACGATATCTGTGGCCATTTTGCTACGTGCTTACGGTGTCTCCGGCCTGGCTGCTGCGATGGCAGCAGTAGCATTTGGCACGACAGGCATTGCCACAATGATTTGGATATCGCGAAAAATGGGCACCATGTTTCATTGTGCAGCGGTCTGCCCCATTGGACTGATTGCCGTCATCGTCGGAAAAATATCTCCTTTTCGTGTGAAATTTACTAACACCTGCGATGGTTGCGGCGCGTGCGGCCTCGCCTGCCCCACCGGCGCACTGGAAAAACACCATATTCAACACCGTCAAGTCGGGCTCAACTGCACCCTTTGTGGTGATTGCCTCTCAAAATGCAAAAGCAGCGGGCTGGCCTATCATTTCGCCCGCTGGAATTCTCCAAGAGTAAGAATGATCTTCCTCGTGCTTGTCATCTCTCTGCATGCGGTGTTTATGGGAGTGGCGCGTGTGTAGTACCGAAGTGCCTTTGAACCCAGTGCTATAAATGAAAACAGCGTCGGTAACGATAAGTAACTATGTGGACACCTTGTTTAATTGTCTCGCGATCAAACTTTTATTGTCGAGAAACCGATTTTGTTCTTTTCTATTCTGGGACCCCAGTTTGAAACGAAAACAGATTTGAAATTCTAACTTATTGAAATCAAACACATTCTCTGCGCCTATTCATTTTGTGTAAAAAAAATTCTCACCCTGAGATTGGTTTGTAAAACTGTCACTTTGGGGAGCTACTATAAGTCCTTGCAACCCAATTTGTTGCAAGGCCTATTCTGCAAGAGCAGTTCTATATATTCGAAAGCCTCGTTGATAACTCAGCGGGGCTTTTGTTGTTTAAGGGTGAAGGCATGTGATCGTAGAGACACCGTAGAGACACCGTAGAGACACCGTAGAGACGTAGCATGCTACGTCTCTACAACACGAAATACGAAATACGAAATACGGAACACGGAACACGACAACAAAGTTCTTTGAAAACCGGGGTGGTAGTTAAGTTGGTTATAACGTCGGCCTGTCACGCCGAAGGCCGCGGGTTCGAGTCCCGTCCACCCCGCATAAAAAAAGGC
>JAFGWT010000437.1 GCA_016937015.1 Deltaproteobacteria bacterium
CGGATGAGCAGGAGGGCGAATGGCCGCTGGTGCTCGCCAATATTCAGCTGGCGGTGTTTTTGCTGCATTCGCAGACCATTGCGTCCCTGGTGGCGCCAAAGGGGCGACTGTTCATCAGCGGCATCCTCGACGACCAGTACGATAAATGCCTCCAGCTGTGGCCGCAGTTTGACTTGCGTGAGGTGGCGCGGGAGGGGGAATGGCTGGCGATGGATTTGGTGAAAAAAGCATGACCCGGATACTGCTTGGCACCTCTTTGATGGATGCGACTCTGGGACAGGTGATTCACGTGACCGGCGACGAACTGCATTATCTGAAAAACGTTCGGCGGCACGTTGCCGGTGACGAGGTGGTGGTATTTGACCATGAGGGGTCCGGTTTTGAGGCGCGGGTGACCGCAATCGACAGCGCCAAAGCAGTGCTTGAATTGACGCGGCAGGTCTCAGACATGACTGAACCGACCGATGTGCATATTCTGACTGCAGTGCCCAAAGAAAAAATTCTGGATGATGTGGTTCGAAAACTGAGTGAACTGGGGGTAGCGCGGATGACGCCGCTTTTGTGCGAGCGGTCGTCGGTGGTGCCCGGGGAGCAGCGGGTGGAGCGGTGGCGTCGCATCGCTGAACAGTCCATGCGTCAGTGCCGACGGCGCCGGGTGCTTCAAATTGACGACGCCATCATGTTTTCCGAGGCGATGGGCGCGGTGACCGCCGAGTGTCGATTTGTGCTGCACCCGTCCGGTGAGATGGCTGGCGGGACACTGCTGGGTGAGCGAATGAATGGTGGCATCGCGCTGCTGATTGGCCCGGAGGGCGGGTTCAGCGATGGTGAGCTGGCGCAGTCCACTGAACATATGTTTAAGTCCATTCGGCTCGGGGGCACCATTTTGCGAATGGAGACAGCGATTCTGGTGGCGGCTGTTGCAGGCATTGCAATGTTGGGTGGGTATGACCGATAGGGGCTGTTTATATGCTATATTCTTGATCTTGAGGCGAATTCAGGGAAAGATGGGCTAAAGTTTTGATGACAATTAATCATTGGAAACACTCGGGATGTTTCGTTAAGCTGGCGGTTCTATGGGAGCTTTAAGTTCACTACTGGTTCAGGATCAGGTACTGGGCGTTACTCAGATTGAGCAGGCGTTGCAGCGTCAGGTGATATTGGGCGGCGACCTGCCGACAATTCTGCTGGAACTTCGGATGCTCGATGAGCGGGTGCTTGTGTCGTACATGAGCAGGGTGGTGGGTGTCCCCGTTCTGGCGCCCGAGCTGTACGAAAACATTGGCCCGGACACGCATTCGGGTATTTCAAAAGATACCGCGCTGGCGCTGAAAGCTGTGCCCGTGATGGTCGGTGAGGAGCTGATTGTGGCGGTCACCGGGACCATTGCGCCGGCGCAGCTGGAACGTCTTGCAGAGGAGGCTGGGCGTTCAGTGGTCCCGCAACTGGTTTTGGAGTTTCGGTTCGCACTGCTGCTCAATCAGGTTTACGGGCTGCCACTTGCCGGCCGGATGAGCACGCTGCAGAAAAAGATTCTACCGGATTTTAAGAGTGTGCAGCATTCGCCCGAAAAACATGCCTTCGAAAGACCCACCGCCGCAGAGGCGGATGCCTCCTTTGCGATTGAGGATGCGGTGGACGAAAAAATTGCCGAAAAAATTGCCATTGAGGCCAGTGTCAAACGCTCCGCCGAGCCAACCAGTCGATTGTACCGAGGCAGACAGCCGTCCATTCCGCCGGCGAGCGACATCAATAAAGTGGTGCTGCCACCTGCGGACAAGCCGGCGCCGACGCGACGAGATACCCCCCTTCGCATGGATGATATTGCGGCCAGGGTCCGATTGACCGCGCCACCGGACTCCATCCTGCCAGAGATGGCAGACCCGGTCGAGCGGACCGAGGAGCGAGCGCTCTCCCGTCCTGCTGTGTCGATTCCGCCCATGCGCGCATCCGATCCGGGCGTTGCACCGCTGACCCGTAAAAATCTGGCCAAGCCCCTCATCAGTTTTTCAGATGCCGCCGCACGGCTCGAAAATGCGTCCAACCGAGACGAAATCATGGAAACCTTTTTCCATTTTGCGCATCAGGCCTTTGATTTTACGTTTCTGGCGGTGGTGCATGGGGAAGACGCTTCCGGCCGGATGGCGGCATATCGGGGCGGCGGCTTTAATGACGCGGATTTTGTCTCCATCCAACTCAGCGATGGCGGGTTGTTCGGCAAGGCGTTTAAATCGGCGGATTACCAGATTGGCCCCATGGACGACATGGCGGGTCTGAGCACACTGAATCAGCTGGGACTGGATGTGCCCCTCAATGCAGCGGTCATTCCCGTGGTGCTCAAGCAGCGGGTGATTTTACTGCTGTATGGTGACAGTGGGCATCACGGTATTCGTGCAAAGCGCGTGGAGCGTATTTCCGAGTTTGCGAAGCTGGTGTCGTCTGCGTTTGAACGCCTGTTGCTGGCTCGAAAGCTGCAAAAATTCAGCAGCGTGCCCCCACCGCCGCCGTCTGTTGAGATGGACGATGCCAGTGATGCCATTAAGGTGAGCACAAAGCCGATGGCCCGGCCAAAGCGGGATTTGTCGGCGTTTCTGTCCACTGATGACGAGCCCGAAACCCGGGATGAGTCCGGCGATGATGCCGGCGATAATGCGCAGGCACAGTCTCATTTTGGGGCGACAAGTGAGCCTGCACCGGATTTGGCGACCGCGCTGGCCCGGACTCAGCGGGACAGAAATCGACAGGAAAGCACCCCTCAATCCACTGAGCGGGCAATGGATGAACCGCCCCATGGGGACGAGGCAAACAACGGCGACGATGCCCATCCCGAGACGCGCGGGGGCAAGGATTTGTCGGAAAAGGTGACCGTTCATGCCCCCAATGTACTCGAGCTGGCTTTAAAACAGCATGTGGGGGATGCGGTAGCATCTGACAGTGATGACGCGTCCCCATCAACGTCGGTCTCTGGCGACGATGTTTCATCTTCGGAGGCTGCGCCCGAAGAAGACAGTATTCGGATTTCAGTGTCTCCAGGCAAATCAGCGACGCAGCTGTCCGGACAGGATACCACACTTCGGATACACATTGAGGGGAAGGCGACAAGGGCGGCATCCGCACCGCACGCGGACATCATTGAGCCGATTCAACTGGTGGACTCGGTTCCCAAACCGGCCATTCGCGCCATTGAACCGATTCGGGTGAAGGGAAAGTCGCACCAAAATGATCCTCAGGATGTGTTGAACAGCCCCGGCGAAACGGCGGCCAGTCCATCTCCCGCGGTTTCTGACCCGTCGTCGGTCGCGGATTCCGGCGATGAGACACCGCCCAAAGTGGTGAAGACCGCGCCATACCAGGTGGATGGGCCCACTGCGGAATTGGCCACAAAGGGTCGGCTTGAATCACTGCCATCTTATGTTCCGCGCAGCACGCTCACAGACGGGCGTTACATGCAGGTCGCCAGGGAACACAGCAAGCCCGAAGCAAAGGAGCGAAAGCACACCGCCCAGGGATATGTGGCGCCTGAGTCGCTCACGGATGCAGAGAGCCCTTCTCCTGAGAAAAATGTGACGGCGGACCCACAGCCCCCCATGGCAGAAGGCTCCCGTCGCACTGCGGGGTATGCCGATGTGAAAGCGCAGGCAAAGCCGCATTCGGATGATGATGATGCCGACAGGGACGATGAGACCCTCAGCGCGAATGAAAAAAGGGCGCCGCAGGCTGACGCGACAGATCCCAAAGGCGAGTTGACCACTCTGGTTGACCAGCTGATTTCCGGCCGTTTTTCAGATGATGTGCCGGCCCGGATTCTGGCGGGTGGGGAGGCGGCCATCAAGGCGTTGATTGCCCATTTTCCCGGGCCCCTGACCATTGACCGCTTTCAGGAAATGGGGAGTCTGTCAGAGATTTCGAATCACGGCCCGCTTTTAAAGATGCTGACCGTGTTTGGCAACAAGGTGGTGCCGCATGTGCTGCCTCTGCTGGACAGCTTTGATTCCGAGATTCGGTTTTACGCAACGTTTCTGTTTTTCGAGCTCCGCAACCGGGAGATTCTGCATCTGTTGGTGAAGCGGGTCTTTGACAACGATCGACAGATTCGCTCGGTGGCCATCGAGGCGTTGATGGCGCACAAAGGAACGTTTGAGTACAAATCCAGTGTGGAGGATATTGCGATGATGCTGGTTGGGGCCAGTACGTCCCTCGAAAAGAAGCGCATCGCTGCGGAGGCGTTTGGACAGCTGCGGGAGCCGATGGCGGTGGAGGCGTTGTCGACCATGCTTGGTTCCGTGGATGGAATTCTGTCTGAGCGGTGTCAGCGCGCGCTGGTGAAAACCACGTTTAACGATTTTGGGTTTTCCGAGAAGCGCTGGCTGGAGTGGTACCGCAAAAACAAAAATCACCACCGTCTCGAATGGGCAATTGATTCGGTGCTGAATAAGAACGAAGATATTCGCCGTCTGGCATTGAACGAACTGAAAACGACACTGGGAGATCGGTTTGACTGGCCCAGACCGCCCTACGATTTTAATCAACGCACGACACTGCATGAAAGTCTGGTTGGCTGGTGGCGTCGCGAGGGCAAATCGCTGTATCCCTTGTCCGCACAATGACGTTGGAACAGTGTCGAATAGGGATACTGGGTGGGACATTTGACCCGCCACATCTGTCACATCTCGAGATGGCGAGGCGGGTGCATCAGCTTGGTCTGGTGGACCGCGTGCTCATGGTGCCCTGTTTCCGCCACGCATTTGACAAGCAACCAGTGTCATTTACCCATCGGCTGAAAATGTGCCGATGTATGACTGCCGATTTGGATTTTGTCGATGTATCGGATGCGGAGCAGTACCTGGATACACCAGGGCGGACACTGGCCCTGATTGAAATTCTCGAAAAGCAATATCCCGGCTGCACGCTGCGGTTGCTGGTGGGCGGTGACATTTATCTGGAGCGTCATCAATGGTATCGGTTTGACCTGGTCGAACAGAAAGCGCCGCCCATTTATCTGGCGCGGGCCGGGGTGGATGTCAGGGGGGCGGACTGGCTGGCCGCACCACCGTCCATGAGCTCAGGTGATATCAGGGCGCGACTGGCGCGCGGTGAGGATGTGGACCGGCTGCTGGCGCCCACGGTGATGGCATACATTGTTGAACATCAACTTTATGGAGTATGAGTATGGGACGAAAAGTGTTTATTATTGGCAGCGGCGCGGTGGGCACGTCATTGGCGGCAGCACTTCACCGGGCTGGTCGGGACATTATTGGCATCTACGATATCGATGCGCGGCGGGCCAGACAATCCGCTGAGATTATTGGGACCAGCGGTTTTGGCGGTGCACTGCCTGAAACAGTCAAGGATGCGGATACGGTGGTGGTGACCACGCCCGATGCCGTCATTGAAACGGTGGTGACACTGGTGGAGGCGGAGGAACTGTATGCGGCCAACCAAATATGGATTCACTGTTCCGGGCATCTGACAGCCGATGTGTTTGCGCCGATTCAGTCCCGGGTCAAAGGGGTGGCGACCATGCATCCCGCGTATGTGTTCCCCCCCAATGAGTGCACCGGAATTCCGGCGGGAGTGGGGTTTGCCATCGACGGCAATGCTGCGGGAAAGAAAAAAGTCAAGGAACACGTGGCGCTCCTCAAAGGCAATCCCATTGAGGTGCCGTCCGAAAAAAGGCCGCTGTATCATGCGGCCATGGTGATGGCGAGCAACTACGTGGTGACTCAGCTGTCCAGCGCCAGAGATATTCTGTTGTCACTGGGAATGACCGAGGCGGATATTGAGGGGATGCTGCTGACCCTCACTCAGAGTGCGGTGGATAAGGCGAAATCGCTGGGAATCGGGCATGCGCTCAGCGGTCCGATTCGCAGGGGAGACGTGGGGGTGGTGCGCGATCATCTCGAGGCGTTGAAGGCGCTGCCAACGGATAGACAGCTTTACATTGCCGCCGGCAGAGGGGCAGTGGCACTGTCTGCCAGCCAGCCAGGGTACTGTCAGGACACCGCACAGACACTCAGGGAACTGTTTGACAAAGCCAGTCGGGATTAACTTCCTTTAACGCTCAGGCAGACCATCGGACATCCGCAGGGCCGGTATGATATTCTCCAGTTGCGTGCGCGACATCTGGCCCGTTTTAACCGCGTGCGCCCCATTCAGATACGTTACCGCTTTATCCGTGGCGTCATTCATCAGCCCAACGGCGAGGGATTCCAGCTCCTCGTCTGGCTGTACCGCTGTATTTAACCAGGGAAACCAGGGCTTGCTGTACAGGTATCCAAACGATCTCAGTCCGCGCTGCCATCCTGTCAATTCGAAGGTGTCGGGCGTGTTCGGGTAAAACCTTGCAAGCGTCGACCTGAAAAAAGCGGCCCAGTCGAAATGGGGAAAGAGAAAGGTGCTTTCATGCGCCGTCGCCGTGCCCACACAAGCATGTCCCAGCAATCTGTAATGACACAGCAGGCCAATGCGCCGTTCAAGGGTGTCGTGGCAAAGGGATGAGTGTCGGATTCGCTGTTCAATCTCGCGGTGAAAAACAATGTCCACGGCAAAATGCGTCAGTGCCCCCAATGCAAACGCCAGGGCGGGACGCTCCGTTGCGGCGTCCAGGAGCGCGATGCAGGTGTCCCGACACGCATGTTCGTGGATGCATTGCCCAAACGGATGATATGGGACCGAGCGACCGCGCAGGGTTAAAATGCCATTGAACAGCAGATTTTCGTAATAGGGCAAATCGAACGCTGCGCTCCCCAACAGGTAATCGTCGCTATGGCGGGTCAGCCATCTGCCCACGTCGCCATGTAAAAGCGGATGCTGTGCAATCTGTCTGGCCAGGGTAATGTGCAGCAGCGTGTCGGCCATCAGAGCAGGGGCGATGTACTCGGGCCGTCCACCCGTTCAATTCCCAGTTCCGCCACGAGAGCGTCTATGAGTCCCTCCGCGTCTTCGAGAAAATGGGGGGCAATGGTCAGGTCCAGAATTTCCGGCGTTTCCATCCGGGTGGTGGGGTTGGCGATGCCATCGTGAGATTCCAGACACCATCGAATGTATCCGATATCCTTTATGTTCACTTTAATGGACCGCACAGGCATGTCGATGTTCAGCACGTTCATGGCGGCTATTTAGCACAGATTTAAAATAATCAGGTAATTTTTTTGACGGCTATCCTACATCTGTCTACAATGTATCCAGATGATAGTCACAATAAGGGATTGTACCATGAAAACGCGTTCAAAACAGACAGGGATTCTGCCCATTTTCATTGCAGCGGCCATGTGGATGACCGGTTGCGCAGCCAGCGCCCGTCAGGAAGCGGACTCGCAGTTGAAGTCACTTGAGAAGCAGGTGATGCAGTTGAAAGCGGAGAACGCCAACCTGCAGGCCCGCACCCGGGAGCTGGATGATAAAATTCTGCTCTACGAAAAGAAGCAGGCGCTCAATGGCCAAAAAAAGGCGCATGACAATATGCGAACCGTTCGTCTGGTGCCTGAAGCAGAGATGGGGGCTCCGGTTGATGACGAGGAATCGAGCGTGTCATTCAGAGAGCGGTTCGATGACAGCGACAATGTGGATGCTGCGCGTGATGATGACAAAAGGCCCGTACTGAAACTGAATGAGAGCGCGCTTGCCGCATATCAGGCCAGTGGCAGTATTCAGGGCGATGTCCCCACAACCAATCCCAGGGGACCATCGGTGCCCAGGCCCTGGAATGATGTGCCCCTGACCAACCGGGGGGACAATCTGGGGGTCCTGTCATCAGATGGCCAGCTGCAACAGGCGGAAGAGGACTCCATGGCCCTGTTCAACGCGGCTTACAGATCTTACAACAATCAGGATTACGCATCCGCGCTGGCCGGTTTTTCCACCTTTCTGCAACGGGAAAGCAACCATCGATTTGCCGACAATGCCATGTTCTGGATTGCCGAATGTTATCTGGCCCAGGGCAAGCAGCTCAAGGCCGTTGGCGAGTTTGAGCGCCTGCTGCACCGATATCCCCGCTCGGAGCAGGCGGCATCCAGTCTGTATCGCATTGGCTATGTCTACGATCAGATGAACGATTTTGACAGAGCCCGGGAATACTATTTTAAAGTGGTGGAAAAATATCCAGGCTCTGAGGCGGCCCGAAAGGCAAGTAAACGCATGGCGGAAAATAATGGAAGTGCCAGGCTGGTCAGAACATCGGCCAAGAGGTGAGTAATATGATTACAAGGAAGAAAGTCTGTATTTCTTTGGGGCTGCTAGGACTGTCGACACTGATGACCTCCCAGGCGGTGGCCGGTGATTTTAAAATCGGTGGCAGCGCGAAGGCAAAGGCTGGCACCGATGAAGCGGCGGATTTCGATGCGCAGGGTGATGTGGATATTCGCGGCGATGCACAGGGCGAAATCTATGAGAGCGACATCAAACCGGGCTTAACCGTGCGACAGCCACGGGAACAGTCTGCGCTCGCCATCGCGGCCGCCAATCGATCATCCATTTCAATTGGCGCCAGCACACCTCTGCAGGAGACGTCGCTCGACGAAAAACAAAGCATTAAAAAGGTACACACCGTTCAAAATGGCGATACCCTCTGGGGCATCTGTGAGACCTACTTTGGCGACCCCTACGTCTGGCCGCGAATCTGGTCGTACAATCCGGAAATTACCAATCCCAACTGGATTTATCCCGGTGATACCCTCTGGCTGGTGCCGCCCATGGCGGGTGCGACAGCTGCAGGGAATGCGGATGCCGGTCCCAATGATGCGGTTCGGGTGGCGGCGGCCAAACAGCAGCCCGATGCGATACTGTCGCGCAATCGGGGGTTTGTGGATTCAAAGGTGCTGGAGCAGGCCGGGGTGGTCAGCGGTGCGCAAAAGGAAATTACCCTGTTGTCGCAGTACGACGAAGCCTACGTGGAATTTGAAAAAAATGATGACGTTCAGGTTGGCGACGAATTTGCGGCGTTTCGAATTCTCAAGGATGTGAACGCCACCGATGACCCGGACACTGAGGTGGGCAAGCTGGTTGAAATTATGGGTGCAGTGAGGGTAACGAGTTTTAATAAAAAGAACCGAATCGCCCGTGTGGTGATTGACGAATCCATGCAACCCATTGAGCGCGGTACGATGATTGGACCTGTGCATCGCCGCTTTGACCTGGTGCCATCTAAAACCAATGAGAAAGAGCTCAAAGGGACTGTGGTGGCCCATCTCGATCCCACGCTGCTTTTCAGTCAGCATCAGATTGTGTTTGTGGACAAGGGACATAAGGACGGCGTGCGTCAGGGAAATCGGTTCTTTGTGATTAAAAAGCGGGATTTTTATCGGGAAAGCAATGAAGAGGATGATTCAAACGATGGATATCCGTTTGAGGTGCTTGCTGAACTGAGAGTGCTCGAAACGCGACCTGGCACATCCACGTGTCTCGTTACTGGCGCCACCCGCGCCATGGAAGACGGCGTTGAAGTGGAAATGGTCAGAGGATATTAAGACCGAAACACTGTAACGTTGCTGAATTCAGGCAGCTGGTGCTGTCAGGCAGCTGGTGCTGTCAGGCAGCTGGTGCTGTCAGGCAGCTGGTGCTGTCAGGCAGCTGGTGCTGTC
>JAFGWT010000046.1 GCA_016937015.1 Deltaproteobacteria bacterium
CGGACAGTGGGATTTTAAAGGCACTGGGGGAACGTCTGGCGCAGCGCCGTATCGACGCGGGGATGACACAGGCAATGCTGGCCCGGCATGCCGGCGTTTCCAAACGAACACTGGAGCGTATCGAAAATGGGGCATCCACGCAAACGGCTACCCTGGTAAAGCTGATGCGTGTACTCGGATTACTGGATGCACTGGATGCCGCCGTTCCAAAGCAGATGCTGCGACCAATTGCATTGCTCAACACAGGACGCCCCAGAAAGCGCGTTCGTGAAACAGTCAAAGCCAGTCCAAACAAACCGTGGTCATGGAATGATGACGAATGACAACTGTCGCCGAAGTCAGATTGTGGGGAAAAACCGTTGGTGCGGTTGCGGTGGAAAATGCGAACGATACCGCAGTCTTTGAGTATGACCCCGGTTTTGCCGGCAGTGGTATCCAGATTGCGCCACTGACCATGCCCACTTCTCAGCGGATATACTCTTTTCCTGCGCTGTCCAGAACCTCGTTTCACGGATTACCGGGGCTGTTGGCGGATTCGCTCCCCGATAAGTTTGGTAGTGCGTTGATAGAGGAATGGTTGGTTCGCCAAGGGCGCAATCCGGCCTCGTTCAACTCAGTTGAACGACTTTGTTACACAGGAAAACGTGGCATGGGCGCCCTGGAATTTTATCCGGGTATCGGAGAACGCAGTCGTGTGGCATCCCCATTGGATATTGCCAAACTGACAGAACTGGCATCCGATATATTGATGCGTCGAGATTCGTTTTCGGTGTCTATCAGCCAGAGTGAGTCCACTCGGGCAATGGCCGATTTGCTCAAAGTCGGAACATCTGCCGGTGGCGCCCGTGCGAAGGCGGTCATCGCGTGGAATCCGGAAACCAACGAGGTTCGGTCCGGTCAGGTCGATGCCCCGGATGGCTTTGAACATTGGCTGTTGAAGCTGGATGGCGTCGCCAACAACAGCGACCGGGAATTGAGCGATCCCCAGGGATTTGGCGCCATTGAATTCGCCTACTGCCAGATGGCCAGAGCTGCGGGGATTGAGATGTCCGAATGCCGGCTCCTCGAAGAAGGCGGACGCAGACATTTTATGACCCGTCGGTTTGATCGGACGCAGACCGGAAAAAAATGTCATATGCAATCGCTGGGGGCATTGGCGCATTTCGATTTTAACCTGGCTGGCGCGTACAGCTATGAGCAGGCGCTGCAGGTGGTGCGACAGATTGGTGCACCCACGACAGATGTGGAGGCGCTTTTTCGCCGCATGGTGTTTAATATTGTTGCGCGAAACCAGGATGACCACGTTAAAAATATTGCGTTCCTAATGGACAAGTCGGGCAACTGGCGACTTGCGCCCGCGTTCGATGTTTGCTTTAGCTATAATCCCGATGGGAACTGGACATCCACCCATCAGATGTCCCTGAATGGCAAACGCGATAACTTTCTATTTGAAGATTTTAAACAGTGCGAAAAAGGTGCGTCCCTCAAACAGAATACCGCAAAACGTATTCTGGCCGAGGTCGTGGATGCCGTATCCGGATGGACGGCACATGCTGAGGCGGCCAATATCCGTTCAGATTGGCGTGGGCATATTCAATCTGCATTTCGTCTGAAATTTTAATCGGTTATCGGCCTTCAATTTTCAGAAGGGACAAAAATGCATCCTGGGGAATATCGACTTTCCCCACCGCTTTCATACGCTTTTTGCCTTCCTTCTGCTTTTCGAGCAGTTTGCGTTTTCGGGTGATATCGCCGCCATAACACTTTGCCGTAACGTTTTTGCGCAGGGCTTTTACGTTTGTGCGAGATACCACTCGGCTGCCAATGGCGGCCTGCACCGCCACCTGGTACTGCTGGCGAGGGATGAGTTCTTTCAGTTTTCGCGTGAGCTCTGTCCCAATATGGTAGGCATTGTCCCGGTGAACAATGGCAAACAGTGCATCCACCGGCTCGCCGTTGACCAGAATATCGAGTCGAACAAGGTCATTGGGGCGATGGCCAACAATCTCGTAGTCCATTGATGCATACCCCTTGGACACTGACTTGAGTTTGTCAAAGAAATCAAACAGCACCTCCGCCATGGGAAGCATGTAGACAAGAATGATTCTGCCGGGGCCGGCGTAGTCGAGACTCTGCTGTTCTCCACGACGCTCCTGACATAATTTCATTACCGGCCCAACATGCTCCTGGGGCACGTGGATGGAGGCCCTGATATACGGTTCTTCGATTGTGGCGATATCGCCAGTGGGCGGCAGATGTGCCGGATTATCGATTTCGATGATGCGCCCGTCTTTTTGAGTTATTTTATAAACAACCGTCGGCGCGGTGGTGACTATATCCAGATCGTATTCTCTTTCGAGTCTTTCCTGAATAATTTCCATGTGTAACAGCCCCAAAAAGCCGCAGCGAAAACCAAATCCAAGCGCTTCGGACGTCTCTGGTTCAAAAACAAAAGATGAATCGTTGAGAATCAGTTTGTCCATCGAGTCGCGTAGCTCGTCGTATTGGCCAGGATCGGTTGGAAACACGCCGCAGAAAACCATGGGTTTGCTTTCACGAAATCCAGGCAGCGGTGTTTTAACGGGATTGTCGGAGGAGGTGATGGTGTCGCCGACTTTTGTTTCGTGAACTGATTTTATAGTGCAGATGATATATCCCACATCACCGCTCGACAATTTATCGAGTTTTACCGGTTCGGGGGAAAACGCGCCCACTTCAGATACCTCGTAGCGTCGGCCGGTGGCCATAAAATCCACTTTCATTCCTTTACGAAGCTCTCCGCTGAACATTCTCGTCAGCACCACTGCGCCCCGATAGGTGTCATACCAGGAGTCAAAGATGAGCGCACGCACATGGGCTTCGTCCGCGTGCGGCGTAGGGGCAGGGATGCGACGAACAATCGCTTCAAGCACATCTTCAACACCTTCGCCTGTTTTGGCTGAAATCCGCAGGGCATCTTCGGTGTCCAGCCCGAGCACTTCTTCAATCTGCTGAAGTGCACTTTCAACATCTGCGCCCTGAACATCAATCTTGTTGAGAACGGGAATAATTTCGAGATCCGAATTTATGGCCAGATATGCATTGGCGAGGGTCTGCGCCTGAACCCCCTGGGTGGCGTCAACCAAAAGTACGGCGCCTTCACAGGCCTCGAGCGCACGTTCCACTTCGTAATTAAAATCAACGTGTCCGGGGGTGTCGATTAAATTTAAAGTATAGGTTTCGCCATTATTGGCCTTGTAAGATAATCTGGCAGTCTGCGCTTTGATAGTAATGCCACGCTCCCGCTCCAGATCCATTTTGTCCAGATACTGGTCCTTTCTCGTGCGTTCATTAACGGCACCGGTTTTTTCCAGAATTCTGTCTGCCAGGGTGGATTTTCCGTGATCAATATGTGCGATGATACAGAAATTCCTGGTGTGTGTTAAACTCAAAGCAATTCTCCTCAATTGACGTCGCGCCGCAGCGGTGTTCGCTGTACGTTATGCGACAGGGGGCAATAAACCGCAGCGATTGTATTCATGCCGCATTGAATGTAAATTAATTAGTGAGGCAATTCTCTGCTGAAATAGATTTTCTTTGGTTTATTTCAGCAATTGTATTACTTGTTGGCTATATTCTACAATGACTGAGGTGAGAACAATGAGACCATTACACATACTGAAATACATGTTGGTTCTATGTCTTCTGGGGAATGTTCTGTCATGTGAGGATTCTTCGGTTAAGGTTGAGATGCTCGCCTACGACCCCATCAGTGACGAGATGATATATAAAGTGAATACCGTTGAGACCCTGGCGGATCTGGGCAAGCTGGAGGGCCGGGCCACCCGTCTGAGGGGGGGCGTGTCAATTATCCTCGACTATCTGCAGGAGGAAGTGCGCTGGGATCGCGTCGGCACACCGGTCGCTTTCAGCGCTGTCCGTATCGATGACGTATACTACCCGACAGATTTCGATTCCCTGGCAATGATTTCCGTGTACTACAACATCGAGCAGGCGATGTTGTTTTTTGAATCGATTGGAATGCCCACGGGATATCTCGGCAGGCTTGACACCTATTATCGGGCTGATGTCATCGAAAAGATGGATCCATATATTCCAGAACCGGAAGAGAGCGTGGACAATGCGTTTTATCTGTCAATTTCCGAAACCGATCGCGGGTTTTACATTCTACCGTTCGCTGTGGAAGAAGGGCTGATTAACGGCGTGCCACTATCCATGAATCCCGGTGTCATTGCCCATGAATACTCTCATGCGGTGTTTCAGGAGTCGGTTTACGATAAACTTCCCGGATATGGCATCTACATGAACGAAGTGAACTACGGGTATCTCTGGGCGCTGAACGAGGGGATTGCTGATTTATTCGCCGTGGCATTGACCGGCGATCCGAATTTTATCAATCCATCCATCAGTTTCCGGGGCGTATCGCGGGATGCATCAGATGTTATTATATACGATTCATCTTTTGACAGGAACATTATAAACGCCTCACAGGAATCGTTTGATCCTTACCAGATTGGCGCGTTTTTTTCAGCTGCAGTATATGAAATGGCGAGGCGAATTCAGGGATTGGCCGCCGACGGTCCAGAGATCCCCAAAAAGGGATATCGCCATCTTGTCGCAAAGGCAACTTATAACGCAATCCATAATTTGGGCAAACAGGGGGCGGGCCAGTTCGAGCCGGCAGATTTTTTCAGTTATTTTGTTACTCAGTTTGAGCCCGGACAGGCAAGCATCATCTGCGGTGTGCTGATTGAACGATTTTCCATTTATTACAGCGAAGTGGATGGGTGTTCAGCTATTTGAACCCCAGATAATATGATAAAGAAATTAACACTTTACGCCTCGTTATATATGCTCTGGATCCCGCTGATTTCTGGCTGTGAGGAATCGATTCTGAAAGTTGAGATGCTGGCGTACGATCCGGTTTCGGACCAGATGGTGTATAAAATCAACACCGTTGAGACATTGGACGATGTGCCCACGCTGTCCGGACGGGCCACTCGGATTCGAGGCGGTATTTCCATCGACATCAGCGGCGATAAAGTGACTGTAAATCGCGCTGGAACACCGGTTGCGTTTAATTCAGTTAAAATAAAAGGCGTGCATTACCCTGCGGATTACGATTCATTGGCGATGATTTCCATTTACTACAATATTGAGCAAGCCATGCTGTTTTTCGAAAATCTGGGCATGGACACCACGACAATGGGTAAACTCGATACATGGTACTGGGCTGATGTGAACATCATAGCGCCGACAAATTCTGAAACCGATGAAGCCATCCTCAACAATGCGTTGTTTCTTGCGGTGAACGGCGATAACAGGGGATTTTATGTGATGCCATTTGATACGACGCGGATTGATGGTCCCGATGTGCCGCTTTCGATGAATCCAGGTGTGCTGACCCACGAATATGCGCACGCAGTATTTCAGTATCTGGTCCTCGACAGACTGCCAGCGCATATACAGTATCCATCCGTGGACAGTCCGTTTTATATCAATGCCAATTATAGAATGGCCCTGAATGAAGGCATTGCTGATGTATTTGCGGTGGCCAGAACCGGCGATCCCGACTTTATGGTGACATCAATTAAGAGCACAATGATTGCACGCAACGCAGAAAGCGAAATTGTTTACACCGATTGGATGGACCGGAATGCGGCGGGGTACACATATTATCCTTTTGACCCATACCAGATTGGCGCGTTCATCTCATCCATCGTCTACGAAATTGCCCGCCAAATAGCCGGAATTCCAGATGGAAATGACGACGTTCCGGCCGATGCCATTCGTTTTCGCATTGCAAAGTGGACATATGATTCGTTGCAGAGACTGGGGGAAGAGAATCTTCCGGACTTTGTACCGGCCCATTTTTTCAGTCAGTTTGTGGCTCAAATGTCAAAAGAACAGCAGTTAGTGGCCTGTGCGGTATTAGCAGAACGGTTCATGCCCCATTATTCGGAGGTGGAAGGGTGTCAGTGAGATTCAAATTTATTATTTATATCTGTATAATCAGTATGTTATCTCTACCTTGCGTTTCAGGCGCCGCTCAGGAGAATGCCGGCTTAAAGCCATTGCCTCCGTTACCGCCGCCACCGCCGCCGCCACCGCCGGCACAACAATTGGAATCCCCGCCAATAACCGATTCGCATGGCGATTTAAATACAGTGAACGTGCCGCCTCCCGTATTTTCGAATACCGTGTCAGAGGAGTCACTCAAAGGTGCATCACCGTCAGCGGTGGGATTTGCCATCGCCGTGGCAGGTGATTTTGGACTGGGGCTGCATGAATCGGCAGATGTACGCAACAGTTTCGACGCTGCAGGCGTAATCGGACTGGAATCTCAGCTTCGCTTTATCCAGCTTACTAAACTTCGTTTTGGAGTAAATCTGGGTGTCGCTCATTTTGCACATACCACCAGCAAGGGAACCAGTGCAATCAAGGTGTCGAGTCGAATGAATCGGCTGACATCGCTGGCTTCGGTCGAATTGTATAAAAGCGCATTCTTTTTTAATGGACAGGCAGGGGCCGGGTTCATGATTCTTGGAGTGGAATCAACGCTTGTTCAAAATGGGGTGGCGCACACTTCGAGCAACACCGGTTTTGATCCGGGGTTTATGGCTGCCATGGCGGTTGGTCTTGAATTCGGGCACCATTTTTTTAAATGGAAAAGAGAAGCCCGGCTTGCATTTCACAGCGATTGGATGCGCCATGATGAGCGGGATGAAATCGTATTTGCCATTCAAATCTCCATTGGGCTGTATTCAAGTTTTTTGAAATAATTTAAGGATATTAGTCCAATAATAGTCATAAAATACTTTAAATTGTGCAATACAATTTTAGTTGACATAATATATCTTCTGCGACGCAAAAGATTTACGTTCCGGCGCCCTTGGGATTCATTGCAAACTGCCTGACCAGCGCCCTCATGAACCGCGTCCTGGTCCATACCTTTGTCCGTAACGCCGTTTTTTTGACTTATCTGTTCTTCAGTTTGTATTTTGATTATGAACAGGAGAATCAAATGAGCAAACGAACCGCGAACACCATATCTGAGGAATTTGAATTGCCTGATGACACTGAACTGGATGTACCCAGCCGGCGGCATGAGATTATTGGCGTGGTGGTTACCCTGCTTTCCCTTGTGATGGCTTTGGCGCTCTTTTCATACGATGGTCTCTCACCGAACGGCTCGCCTGTGGCAAATGGCAATATTGTTGGACCTGCCGGAATGTGGATTGCTTATTTCATATTCTCTGCGTTTGGTGCCGCAGCGTACATGGTAAATCTGTGCATGTGGGTGTATGCAGCCTGTCTGTTTACGGGGTGCGCACATCGCGTGACGGCCAAAGGCACGATTGGCAGCCTGATAATAATCGTTTTCTCCGCAATTACCCTGCATATGATGCTGACCGAACCTGTTGCCGGCGGTCATCCTGGCGGCGGCGCCATTGGCGGCATCATGGGTGAATTGCTCAATTCCGTATTGTCGACTGCAGGTACATACATTGTTTCTTTTGGGGCAATTATTCTGACTTTGCTTGTGATTACGGATATTTCTCTTTTTCTCGCCGGTCGTGCCATTGGCATCATCCTCTTTTCGGGGCTATCTGCTGCCGGGAAGTTTATTTGGCGCGTCATCGATTTGTGGCGGCGGGAACTTCCCGAAGACCGTGACGACGATGACACTGACAGTGAAGTTCAGGCGCCCGTCGGGGACGATTTGCCCAAAATCAAAAATCAGCGAAAAAATAAAAAAGAATCGCCTGTTGAACAGGTTGTGTCCGATGAAATCGAAACCGATGATTTGCCACTCGATTCAGATGATGAACCGGAGATGCCGATACAGCCCAGGATAGTAAAAAAGCGCAAACCATCGCCCTCTTCTGCCGATGCTGTGGCGCTACCGCCCATCGAACAAATCGCTGCGGGTGAGTTTGTATTGCCGCCATTGAGCATGCTTGCGCCGCCAGAAGCCTCCACCGCCAATGTGGATGAGGCATATCTGCAGGAAAATGCGGTTAAACTGATGGATGTACTGGCTGATTTTGGCATCACCGGTGAAGTGAAGGAGATTCATCCCGGACCTGTTGTAACGATGTTTGAATTTCAGCCCCGCTCTGGAACCAAACTGTCTAAAATAGGCAGTCTTTCAAACGAAATCGCCATGGCGCTCGAAGTGACTCGCGTTCGTATTGTGGCGCCGATTCCCGGGAAAAACGCGGTTGGCTTTGAGTTGCCCAACAAGGAGCGCGAGATGGTTCGACTGCGCGAGATTTTTGAAGACGATTGCTTTGCCAAAACAAAAGCAAAATTGCCAATGGCACTGGGCAAGGACATCGCTGGAATGCCATTTTGTGTGGATCTCGCCAAAATGCCTCACCTTCTGATGGCGGGCACCACTGGTTCCGGTAAATCCGTTTCCGTGAATACAATGCTGTTAAGCTTTTTGTATACCTACACCCCGGAGGAACTGCGACTACTGTTAATTGACCCTAAGATGATCGAATTTCAGCCATATAATCACATCCCTCACCTGCTACTGCCGGTTGTCACTGACATGAGTCAGGCATGTCTGGCGCTCAAATGGGGTGTGGACGAAATGGAGCGACGCTATCAGCTGTTTGCTGATATTGGCGCCCGAAATCTCGAGTCGTACAATACGAAGGTGGAAAAAGTAATTCAGCGGGCCAGGGAAAAAGAAGCCAATCCCAACCCTGCAATGACCGCAGTGACCGAGGACGGCCACGTGGTTGAATTTGGCGAATCAGAACAGATGGTTGACCGGGAAAAGCTGCCGGAGAAGCTGCCCCTCATCGTGATTTGTATTGATGAGCTGGCGGATTTGATGATGGTTGCAGCCAAGGATGTTGAAAATTCCATCGCCCGTCTGGCCCAAAAGGCACGCGCGTCCGGTATTCATCTTATTGTGGCCACCCAGCGGCCATCCACCGACGTGGTGACGGGGCTAATCAAGGCCAACTTTCCGGCCCGTCTTAGCTGCCAGGTGTCCTCAGGCATCGATTCCCGCACTATTTTGGGCACCGGTGGCGCCGAGCATCTGCTTGGCAATGGTGATATGCTTATCGTTCCCCCGGGAACGTCGGATATGGTTCGTGTTCAGGGGGCGTTTGTGAGTGAAGAGGAAGTGACTGATGTGGTTGACTTCCTTAAAAAGCAGGCATTGCCTGAGTACGATGAAGAGATTTTGAAACCCAGAGAAGATGAATCCGGCGACGAAATTGATGACGAAGAAAAAGATGAAATGTACGATCAGGCGGTGGCTATTGTCGCCGAAGCACAAACATGTTCGATTTCGATGCTGCAACGCAAATTGCGAATCGGTTACAATCGTTCTGCAAGAATAGTTGAAATAATGGAAAAAGAAGGTGTCGTTGGGCCAGCCAACGGGGTGAACAAGCGCGAAGTTCTTATTTCTCCACTGTAACAGACCATTTCATCTCCGAATTCCTGTCGTTTTTGCTGCAGAAACACTTGCAATTACGCCTTAAAAATATTCAAAACAACTCGTAACATACACTGTGTTTAACTATTGGGGGAAATCAATGGAAGCAAACGTGGACGTAGCTGTTCGCATCACTTCTCCAGGGAAAGTGCTGATAGTGGATGACGACGCCGTTATCTGCAGAACCTTCGCTGCCTTTCTGGAGGACTGCGATTACGTGGTCATCACAAGTCTGAATGGTACAGAGGCGATGACGCTGTTTGAACAAATCCAGCCGGATGTGGTGTTACTGGACATTCGGATGCCTGGTGACGCCAACGGCATCGATGTTCTGAAGCATATCAACCAAAAGAACAGCAAAGTCCCTGTCATAATGATTTCCGGCGGGGGAAGCATGGATGATGCGGTGAACGCTATTCGTCACGGGGCCTGGGATTATTTAAAAAAGCCTGTGATGGATTTGGATATCCTTAAACACGTGGTGGACAGGGCGTTTGAAAAAATGCGACTCGAAAAGGAAAACCTGGCGCAGATGGCGCACATCCGGGAAACCAATATCCGATTGCAGGCCGCCGCCCAGGAAGCCAACGATGCGCGACGCCAGGCCGAAAAAGCGTACAAGGCAAAGAACGAGTTCTTAAAAAAAATGAGTAACGAACTGCGCATCCCAGCGATGGGTGTGGAATCGATGATTGATATGCTGCTCGACACCCCCCTCTCCGAAGAACAGCATCACTATACCAGAGTGATTCAATCCAATATTGTCAGCCTCAGCAACGCATTGACCGAATTACTCGATTATTCCCGCATCGAGACGGGGACATTGAATCTGGAAAAAGCAAACTTTAATCTTCAGTCACTGATTCACGATGTGGTTTCACGGGTGCAATACCGCAACAATCGCAGTACCGACGTTTCTTTCGAAGAAAAGCTCGGCAAGGGCATTCCTTTATTTTTACAGGGGGATCCCTGGCGACTGGCTCAACTGCTGTATATTCTTCTCGAAAATGCTTACAAATTCACCAGTGTCGGCACCATCGCGGTTATGGTGGCAAAAGAGGTAGAGACTGACAGGCAAATAACCCTTAAATTCATGATAGCGGACACGGGAATTGGCATTAATAAAGATGCCCTTGCGGGTCTCTTTGAGGCTTTCACCCAGGCCGATGATCTTGCCGGCGCCTACTCCGGCATTGGCTTGGGACTGGCTTTGGCCAAACAGCTTGCCACGATGATGGATGGGCAGATTGGGGTGAGCAGCGCAGTGGGCAAAGGATCCACTTTCTGGTTTACCGCCAATCTGCATAAGCAGCCACCCAGTCAGCAGCTGGATGATACAGAGCTGGGATTGGACCTTGGTTCCAGTATCTCTCATGTAACTCCTGGGGTGTTGAACATTCTGCTTGCAGAAAAAAACCGGGACGCCCAGCTGGTGGGGAGCGCCTTTCTTCGCAGGCTCGGGTGCGCCTACAAAACCGCCATGACAAGTACTCAGGTGCTCGAATTTCTCGAAGAAGAGAATTTCGATGTGCTCCTGCTCGACCTGGATTTGGGGGAGATGGGAGGTCTGGAGACGGCAGGCGTGATTCGAAGCCCCATATCTGCGGTAAAAAATCATCATATTCCCATCGTCGCCATGGCATCTCACTGTGATTTGAGCACCCGTCATAAATGTCAGCGGCTGGGCATCAGAGAATGCATTCCAAAACCATACGGTTTTTCGCAACTGCTCACAGCTCTCGAAAAGAACCTCGCACCCATGGCCTGACGTATTTCCCAGACCGCTTTCCAGGCAATCCCATTGTCCCTTGTCCGACAAAATACAGCCTAAAAAGTCGAACGAAGCTTGATTTACTGTCAAAATCACACTAATTGCGTACACTGCATCGATAATTCTGTTAGACAGGAATCACAGGAGCACACCAGAGCAGTGAATTTGAAAATTGCATACATATCTGACGAGAGGTTTCCGTCTGTCCACACCGATACACAGCAGGTGATGAAGACCATTGACGCACTTGGACGTGCCGGTGTTGAGGTGGATTTTGTCCAGCCGAGAATGTGGAAACATATTGGTAAATCCCTTGCTGAGCGCAAGGCTGAAATCTGTCGTTACTACAATGTCGAAGGCCACTTCAATATTCGGGACATTCTGATTTGGCCCGCCTCTGACCTGCGAGTGGAAAAATTCTTTCACGGTGTGGCAGCGCCCATAAAGGCAGCGTTTGGCAAATACGATGTTGTCTATACGCGCAATCTGTTGCCGTTGACACTGGCTGCGACTATGCATGCACCGGTGCTGTTCGAAACGTACCGAGCACTGTCAAACACCAACCCCAAGGCGTTTCGAATAGTGAAACGCGCTTCCCGTTGCCGTGGTTTTCTGGGAATATCCACCCATTCTCAGTATTCAAGGCAAGTGATGATGCAGGCGGGCATCCAGCCGGAGATGATAGAAGCCATCCCCAACGGATTTGATCCAGGTGATTTCGCCGCGTTACCCGATAAACAGGAGATGCGCAAAAAGCTGAATTTTCGACCAGATGAGAAAATTGTGGCTTACACTGGTCATATTCGTCCCGACAAAGGCATTCACTCATTGCTGGATATGGCCGAAGAACTCCCGGAAGCGACAATGCTGATTGTGGGCGGCTCCGAATCTGATGTTGATCAGTTGCGACAAACCGTTTCAGACCGGCGGCTAAACAATGTGCAGCTCGTTGGGCAGGTACCCATTGCCGAAGTGCCATGGTATCTCGCTGCTGCAGATATTCTGGTATTGCCGCCCTCTGCCCTGCCACTGCAGAATGCCACCGTTTTGCCAATGAAAACATTCACCTATCTGGCAGCTGGACGTCCAATCATTGCGCCGGATCAACCCGACACGCGCGGTGTACTCGAACATGAAAGAAATTGTTTGACTGTTGAGCCCGATGTGCCAGCCAAAGCAGCAGCCGCCGCCCGACGTATCTGGGAATCTCCAACGCTTGCAGATGCGCTGGCATCTGTTGCCAAAGCCGATTCGGCACGGTATACGTGGGATGGACGGGCCGCAAATGTTATAAAATTCGTAACCAGGCGTTTGGGACGGAGTTGATATGATCTGGGGGCCACTTCACACTCACCGGGATTATACGGGGGGGGGCTCCGGTGACAAAGCGGTCATACTGGGCGAACAGCGAATCTGCGCAATTCGAATTTTTCTGTATGTTGTGTTTCTGGCATATTTTGGCATTTTTCACATGGTGTTCGCCCACGCCGACTTTAGTCAGATCCTCCCCATGTTTGCTGTTGCGACCGCATGGTTTACACTGAATGCCGCACTGTATGGGGTGATTCGCGCCAATCGCTTTCAAAACTGGATGTCGGTGGGTTCCGTTTTTTTCGACGTCGCCACAGTTGCCGGTCTGAATATCGCCGTTATCCGATTCAGTCCGTTGAACTACGCAGACAATCTTTTGTATTCCCTGTATTTCCTCGCAATTGGTTTGGCCGCGATTCGCAAAAAAGTATGGGTCGTTTATACCGCTGGGATACTTTCGGCAGGATGCTATTTTTCTATCAGTCTATACAGCCAAAAGCTATTGAACGGCGCCGGGTACGAGTCGCTGTTTTTTACGAATTATCCGGTTGGCTCCGTGGCATCTCTCGACCAACTGGTGAAATCCATCGCAATGGCCGGCGTTGGGTGGACTGTGGGCTATGTTACCGGCAAAATCAGAATCGCCCAAAAAAACTACTTCACGCTTTTTAACAACGTTCCCGATGGTATTGTACTGACCAGCGACACGGGAGCGATTGAAACGGCCAACCAGTCTTTGGCCGATATGGTTGAATCGCCATTACCCGATCTTATAGGTCGGCCGGTGAACTCACTGTTTCAATCGGAATACGCGTATAATCAGAACAATCAGACGGTTATCCAGCGCACCAGCAGCACTTCGATTCCGGTGTTCATAACCGAATCACCCATGACACCCCGAAAACAAATCACACAGAAAATTCTCAGTGTGCGGAACATATCCATTCAGGAAGAGTTGCGTCAGCAGATTTCCCTGGCGCAAAAGACCGAAGCACTGGGACAGATTGCCCGGGGGTTGGCTCACGATTTCAATAATCTGCTGGGTGGCATCCTGGGCGCTGTGTCGCTCATTAACAGCCGACTGGCCAAACTTCCCAGTGACGACCCGTATAAAAAAATTCGCCAGCACTCATCAGTTATTCAGGAGTGCGCCGAGAACGCCAGAGATATCATTAAAAGCCTTCTGGCATTGTCCCGTGCCACTGCCGTTAGCACCACATCCTTCGACGTTCATACCTATCTGGCTGAGTTGAGAGATTTTATTCGGAAGGCATTTGGTGACATGTACAGAATTTCTCTTAATGTCGCGCTAAATGCCCCATTAAACATTGAAGGTGACGAAAATACCATATTTCAGGCACTGCTGAATATCTGTCTAAATGCGAGGGAGTCGATGCCCAACGGTGGCCCCATTCGAATTTCTGTGCGTGAAGTTCCCATCTCAACCGTTGCAGCGTTGCCCACATATCTGAATATCCCCGACAGTGTGCAATTTGTGGAGATTGCCATCAGTGACGATGGTCATGGCATGGATGAACAGACTCAACGTCGATGCGTCGATCCATTTTTTTCGACTAAAGAAACCACAAAGCGGGGTACTGGTCTTGGTCTTTCGATTGCTTATACCATTATCCGGCACCACAACGGGATAATGCATATCGAATCGATGAGCAATCAGGGGACAACGGTCAAAGTATACCTGCCCTGCTTTGTGCATGAGGAGCGCCACCCATGAAAATGCGCAACAGGATTGCACCGTTTCATGGCGACCTGCCCGGTGATGTCCAGAATGAAAGACAAATCGCTGTGGTGAAGGTGATGATTGCCATAGCTGGCATCATTGTTTCGTTTTTCTGGTTTTCCGAGCCCATCGCGGATAATCACAGGTGGCTCATACTCACTATTGTGGTGTTGGGCGCCTGGGCTTTTGTAAATGGCACACTGGCTGGTTTGCTTCAACGCAGCCACCACGTTTCACGGGTGGCAACCATCAGCACTGTGCTGGACGTGACAGTGGTAGGGATTCTTGATGTTGCCATATTGAGGGACGTTCCGTTTGATTTTATTTCAGGCCCCCACGTGGCACTCTATTTCACTGTCATCACCGTTGCGTCTTTGAGGCGAAACGCCCGTCTGGTTCGACTCACCGGGGCGCTTTGCGCCATTCTTCATTTGGCCAATGTGCTCTCCTGTTATTTTGCAAATGACATTCCCGGGATATTTGTCCTGCACAACAGCGCGCTTCAGACGTTGCAGTGGCAGGTGACCAATGATGTGTTGATTTCCCTTGCAATGGCGTCATTTGGCTTCATCCTTGGCCAATCCACATTCGAATTGATTGAATCAGAGAATCATTACCTCGCGCTTTTTAACAGTATTCCCGATGGTATTGTCATTATTTCCAGTCGAATGCGGATACTGGCATCGAATCGGAAATTTCAGGAAATGGTTGGCATGTCAGAAGATGAATTGCCAGGGCTGCCGCTCCAGCAGTTCTTTGCCGGAAAATCACCAACCGTCTCAGTTCGCAATAATACGCATGAGCGCCAGGATAGTCCCTTCACGCGCCTGTACGGGCGTTTGGGCAGCATCCCTGTTCAG
>JAFGWT010000438.1 GCA_016937015.1 Deltaproteobacteria bacterium
GCGGAAAACGTGATTGCGGCCAGTACCCTGGCACCTGGGGGACCGGCGAATGTCATGCAGGAGAACAAACCTGCCAAATTCAGACCGGTAACGACTCGGCGGCATGGGGCACCTGCTCCGGCGAAGTGTGGCCAACCACCGAAGCCTGTGGCCCAATGGCACCCGACGCGGACTGCGATGGCATTCCCGGTTACAACAAAGGCAGCTGCACCGATACCATTTACATCACCGGATACGAGGAATCCGGAAACAACCCGTTTAACTGGTGCATGGATTTCGACGGTACCGGCGGACAGACCGATTTGGACGCCATCGACGACGCCATCGATATCTTCGCCGGCACCACCGTACCCAGCGGTCATGCCATCCTCGCGACCATTAAAGTATTCAAGCAGCAACACACTGGGACCGTTCCCATCATCCGGTGCCGGTTCGGACAAAATACAAACATTTATACGTATTTCGTCGACTACAGCGAAAGCGGGCAGTGCTACGAAGAATCACAGACACCTGATGAGGACCCGGTGGGGTACGTGTCCACAGTTGCAACATCGGGCTATCGCAGACTGCGTTACTTAAACCTGTATTCCAATCGCTATCCGGGTACGGACATGTTCGCCGGGACAGTGCCCATGGGATACTCCAACTGCCCCAACAATTGTCTGTGCCTTGATTCAAACTACTACGCCGTTCCGTAATTGTGTTTCGCGCCAATGAAGCTGCCATCCATCAGGTCTCTCACACTGCTGCTGACACCAACTGACCACCGACGGCTTATTGCCACAGTGGCCACCGCTGCCGCGCTGCTGGGTATTGCGGTATTGGCATATGTCCGTTCCAGAGCCTATTCCGGCATGCTCATCGACGATGCGTTCATTACGTTCCGCCACGCGCGAAATATCATCGACGGTCATGGGTTTACCTGCAATCCAGGCGAGCGGGTGGAAGGCACATCATCGCCACTCTTCACGTTCGTTATGCTGCTGCCAATGGCTGCCGGGCTGGAACCATTGCCTGTGGCGCGATTGATCGGTACGTTGGCGTTTATGGCCTGCCCACTGATCTGTTTTTGGGGAGTGACGGCAGTCCTCCGCGACCGGCTGGGGATACTGGCTGGACTGGGCGCCGCGCTCTTTGTGGCGTGTTCGTCCAATCTGGCGTTTCACAGCCAGACAGGCATGGAAACCCTGCTCTACACCGCGCTTCTGACTCTGGGGCTCGTCCTGAACTTTAAAACCGCACCCGCGACAGGTCATTCCGCTGGATGGGCGGTGGTATTCGGATTCGCCGCGTTGTGCCGGCCGGAAGGGTTTGCCTTCTTTTGCGTACTACTGCTACTGCGCCTGGGCGTCAGAATCGGCGCCAGTCGGCGTGCATTTGCAACCAGGCAACCATGGTCCGGCAGCGCTCTGGAATTCGCCGCCTTTTGTGCGGTAACCCTGCCCTATATGCTGTTTCGCATGGGGTATTTTGGTGAACTGCTGCCCAATTCAGTGATTGCCAAAAGCGGTGCGATGGACAGCATTGGCACCTGGTGGTGGCGTGCGATCGATGTCGTCCCCGGACTGGGGGCCGGAAAAGCCACATTGACCTATCTGGCAAACAATCCCATGCTGGTGATTCTGTCAGGGGCGTTCCTTTTACCCCGAACCTGGTTTGCGGGGCTGTCCTGCGTGCTGATTTTCGGTGGCTGTGCAGCGGTGTACATCTGGAATGGGGGAGACTGGATGCCCCATCTGCGCCTGCTCGCGCCGTCGTTTCCGGCACTGGCATTGGGGATGGCGGTCGGCCTGCGTGGTTTTCTGTTTCACGCGGAACAGAAAATCGGCAAATGGCACATATCATCGTCGGTATTTGCGTTGGGAATATTCTCCCTGGCCATTTACGACGCCGGAAAACCGCTGCCCCCTCATGAAGAAACCGTCGTACTTGAGCAGATGCGCATGCTCATGACCGAACTTCGACAGCGGCGTGAACCAGGCGACACTGTGGCTTCGGATATTGCCGGCGCGCTGCCGTACTACTGGGAGATACCGGCCATCGATGCCTGTGGGCTCTGCGATGCACATATTGCCCGGTACGGCAAACGCATTCAGGACGGCATTGGGAAAACCGATTGGGATTATCTGGCGCAAAAAAAGCCGGTTTTCTTTGCATTGAATTATCCGACCGGCGCAGTGGCACTTTATATGTCGACCAGGTTCGTGCCGCTTCGCAATCAGTATTATCTGATGAGGCTACCGCCCAAATATCAGGAATTCGAAATCAATCCACCTGTCATTCTGGTCAGAAAGGACCGCCCCAACGTTGAGGTCCTCGCGCAGCAGATTGGCGCATCACTCGTCGACCCGGGAGAGGAACTCAGACGCACCGGCTTTCTGCGCCCCTGAAATCGCCCTGGCAGCATGCATGTGCATTCTTTCCTGTCAGTGAATAACGCCGTCCGGGCCCGCATCGTGCAGCAGCTCCACATCGGTGGGGGATAGCGCACCGGCCCAGATTCTGACTTCGTTGTAGCTGGCCGGCGAAATGGGATCCGCATCGGAAATGGACTTTCCAATCCAGCAATTGGTGTCGTTTAAGTCGCCCAGCACATCGGTGGTTTCAAGACTCCCATTTTCAACGCCCATGTCTGCATCGGACGACGGTGCGGTGTACCAGCTGATTTTCAGGCTGCCTCCGGCACCGGCCCCAGGGTCAATCACCATGACAATGTGATATTCCTGGCCGATGGTGTATGGCGCATTGGTGTTGGCGAGCTCCACCTGGCTGAGATCCTTCCACCTCACCAAATCGGTATTCACATCGGTATCCCTAAGCCAGGTCATAATCAGATATTCACCGGCATCAATGCCAAACTCGAATATTCGCGAATAATACTCTGCTCTCAAATACGTCGCGAATAATTCAATGGAAACCGCGCCGCCCACACCTGTGAGAAGATTTGTCCCCAACGAGACGTAACTGGCCGCAGTGTTATCGGCGCCCCCAAGGATAATTGCATCAGCGGTAAGATCATAGTCTGTGCCGGGAGTGCCATCCGGCACAATTATCTCTGCATCACTTGAACCCACCGAATCAATGAGACTGTTATTGAAGGACCACCTGTGCGCCAGCGTGGCGCTGGCAATGACCACATTGCCAGTGTCAGTGCCCGTATCACTTCCCGTGTCAGTGCCCGTATCACTTCCCGTGTCAACGCCCGTATCACTTCCCGTATCAACGCCTGTATCACTTCCCGTGTCAGTGCCCGTATCACTTCCCGTGTCAACGCCCGTATCACTTCCCGTGTCAGTGCCCGTATCACTTCCCGTGTCAGTGCCCGTATCACTTCCCGTGTCAACGCCCGTATCACTTCCCGTGTCAGTGTCCGTATCACTTCCCGTGTCAACGCCCGTATCACTTCCCGTGTCAACGCCCGTATCACTTCCCGTATCTGCACCCGTATCCCTTCCCGTATCTGCGCCCGTATCCCTGCCCGTGTCTGCGCCAGTGTCCGCTCCGGTATCCGTGTCTGTGTCCCTACCGCTGTCAGACCCTGTATCCGGCGTGGTGTCATCGCCGGTATCCATCAAAGTTTCCGTGTCTGTGTCGGTAGCCGCCGTATTCGTACCGGTTTCTGTATCCGTATCCGTGTCTGTATCTGTGTCAGTATCCGAGTCCGTATCCGTGTCTGTATCGGCGTCCGTATCCCCGTCGGTGTCCGTGTCGGAATAACCATTGGTGTCATAACCCAAATCATCATCTGACGGATTCAACTGAGTGGCGTCGGCACAGGATAGCGACAACCAGGTGAATACTGCAAATAACCCAAATTTTTTCATGGTAAATCCAATCTGGTCATACGTGATGCAACCCACATAAAATTGTATCACATACTTATTACGCAGTGCAACGCCTCGTCCAGGATATGCAATATCAGTGGCAGCCAAAAATGAGCGGATAATCATCCGGGTAACAATACAATTGCCTCATATCCGTTTCGATCTCAGTTGACCACCTGGAATCCTGCAGGTAGGCTGTACCGATGATGAAACACCGTCGCCATTCGCAAACCAGTTCAAAAGGGCCCGCCATCGCGCTGATTTCACTGAGCGCCATTAGCGGCCTGCTCTTTTTGCTGACCGCCGCTTTTGACTTTGCCCGGGACGATATTTCGCTCATGGATATTTTTTATGCATCCATTTCAAATGGCGCAGTCAGCGGCCTGCCCGAAGTCATCATCGGTATCCTTGGCGTCTCCATCACGGTGGTGGCCATTATTGTGGAACTGGCATCCAACCGCTACACCGCCCGCATCACCGATCTCTTCATGGCGTCCGGTGTCAATCTGGCCATTCTCAGTTTTTTTGTGATCACCGGCATGCTCTGTCTGTGGGTGACGGTAACCACCGGCTCCAGCCAGATGGTGCCTCACGTGGCGTCCATGCTCACCATCGCGTTTGTGGCTGCCAGCCTCCTGTTACTGCTGCCCTACTTTTCGTTTGTGTTTCACTTTCTCAATCCGCACAACATCATCGACCGCATGGCGGGTTCGGTGTTTGATGCCGTCACCAAAGGGGGTATCGACAACCACCATCCCAAACGGCAAAAGACCAACGCCGTGCGCGGCATCGAACAACTGTCGGATCTGGCCAGCGGCGCCATTGAAAGCAAGGACAAAGTGGTGTGCATGCATGCAGTGGATTCGCTGGGTTACATGACCTGTGATTACCTGGATATCAAGCCCCGACTTCACGCCGACTGGTTCACGCTCACCCCCCTCACCCGCGACAATCCCGACTTCGTCTCAATGCAGAAAAACGTTCTCGCAGACATCGAGAAAAAGCACTGCTGGATGGAGATGAAGGTTTTAAGGCAATACCAGATGCTCTACGGTGAATCCCTTAACCGGATGCGCGACATCAATTATCTGCTGGCCATAAATACCAGGCGAATCGCGGAACAGGCACTGCAAAACAATGATCCGCACATCGTCGCCCTGTGCGTCAAATTCTTCAACACGTACCTGCGGGCCACCATTAACGCCAAGGATGTCCGCACCGCCTACAACGTCCTTAATCAATACCGCCTGCTGGCCCAGACGGTACTGGAAAAAGGTCGCACCGAAATTGCAGTGGACATTGCAAGTCGCTTTAAATATTACGGACAGCTCGGATTTGCCATGGGACTGCCGTTTATTCTCGAAACCGCCGCCTATGACTTATGCGAACTCAACGAGCTGGCATATCGACTCGATACGCCGGTGCGCCAGCAGTTACTCGACATTATCCTCGATGTGGACAAGGAGGCCGAAGAAGGCCATTCCATGGAAGCATCCCTGCGCGGTGTGCGTAAGGCGCAGATAAAACTCGCCACATTTTATCTTGTGGAAGGCGCCACCGATTTGGCGCGTTGCATATTCCGCGACATGAAAGATGAATTGCCCAGTCGTCTCAGTTCCATTCAGCAGGAGTTTGCGAGTATCCGCACCAGAGAATTCTGGGAAATAAACGACCGGGGCGTCAATTTTGATTATCTGGAGGATGATCGTCGGGAGGCGTTGGTTATATTTTTCGACTGGTTTCAGGAATCCCGTTAATTCAGGAGCACACGTATGTTTACTATCTCGATCACCGAAAAGGGCGGGCAAAAACGTCTGGTTGAATGCACAAAATCCGTGGTCACGCTGGGCCGGCTCCAGGGCAATGACGTCGTGTTGCCGCTGGGCAACGTATCCAAACGACACGCCCAGATACAGCTGTCAAACGGCACCTTCACGGTATCCGATATTGGCAGCACCAACGGCACGTATGTCAACGGACGCAAAATCACCGGGCCCACCGAGTTGGGTCCTGGGGACAAACTGTACGTGGGGGAATTCATCGTTGCCGTGGCGCCCAATGAAAGCGAGGAGCCGTCATCTCCCGGCATCCCGGTGCTCTCATCCGAGCGACCGTCCATTCCCCCGCCGGTGCCCAAATCCCGAAAGTCGGTGCCACCGCCGCATCCGGACGGTCGAATGACACCTCAGATAATTGAAGATAACGAGGACACCCTCACCAGCATTGATGAATCCGCGCTTCCTGAAATTCAGTCCACATTCAGGAAGGTGCTGAAAAAAAACAAGGTCGATGTGCCGCTGCCCACCAAAGGCGCCCCTGTCCCCAAGTCGGCGACTGTGGAGCAGTTGATTGATTTTGTGGCGATTGAGGAACGCAAAATAGATAGGGCCAATTTGCCATGTGTTACCTTTCCGCCTGTGGCGGCGCGGGTCAGACAGATTTTAAATCACATGCTGTCCACGCTGCTCGCCGAAAACAGACTCCCTGGGCAACAGAGCACCGGGTCGCTGTTTATGGAAGCGTTTCTGTCCATCGTGGACATCGGTCCCATCGCGGCACTGTTCACCAGCGATGAGGTCACCGAAATCCGAATCAACGATCCGGGCGCCATTCTCGTGCGTAAAGGCGATTCATTCAGCGCCTTTCCCAAACGCTACGCAACGGCCGGCATTCTGGCCAACGCACTGCAATGCCTCACTGCCGGTCTGTCGCAAAAAACCAGTGAACCGCTCCCCATGGGCACCTATCGTTTGGAGAACGGCGATTTGGCCATCTGTCAAACCACCTCTCTGGCGCCCCCGCCGGCTGCGGTCATTTATCGTTACGCTGGCCAAAGCCAGGGCCAGCCCGATGCCATGGCATTGGTAAAAACCGCACTCGATCGCAGGGAAAGCATCGCTGTATGCGGCGGTCATCCCCTTGTCCGACTGAGATTTGTGGAACAGTTGGCGCAGCATCGCAAAGATGAGCGGATTCTCTGTGTCGAACAGCACCCGCTCCATATGCGCCAGAGCCCGGCCCATCTTCATTTCAGTGGCTGCGGCGAAACCGGCCCCATCGCCGATTTGGAATCCCTGCTGAGCGGAGCGATTTTTTTCAAGGGCGACCGAATCATTGTGCGTGCTGACAACTGGCGGGATGTACCCGCGATTCTTCGGTTCGCCGCATCCGGAATCCCCATGATAGCGCAAATTCCGCTGGGCAGTCACGGCAACGCGGCCCATGGGCTCCAGGCCGGACTGCTGGCCAGCGGCCTGACCAGTGCCGACAGCCTCGAAGTGTTCACGCGACTGTTTCGTCTGCTGGTCATCTGTTCAGACGAACCAGCCCTGGGCCCGGTCTCCCGCATACTGCAAAGCGGCAAAGGGGACGACAAATCCCTCAAACTGACGTCGATTTTCGATGCGAATGTATAAGTGCCATACGGACAAGGCTGCTGTTTTCGCCATATCCATCCGCCATAACCTGGCATAAGCATTCTGGAGACCCATTCCCGGATGCCAAAGTTGCGGCGCGCAGTGAACAACGTCAACACCGAAAAAGTCGTGCCTGAAGCTGCAGACGGAATTTGGCGAAAAGGGATATCACGGCGCGCGCAGGCGATGACAAATCCCTCAAACTGAGTGTGATTCCCGATTCGGATGCATCGCATACGCTTTTTCAATCGGCTATTATTTATCCAAATCACATGCCGTTAATATGTTCAGATGAACAGCATCTGAAAAAAGTGCCCCGGTTTAATCAGCACAATTGCGTCAGAGGTGCATCTCCATGCCCGCACACGAATACGTTCCCAAGAGGTTTCGAGCGATTTGTAAAAGGAATATGCCATGAAAACAAAAACGCTTTTGTCGCTAAAAATAACAGTGCTGACTGTTGCCGCGGTTACATTCTGCCTCTCCTGCAACGATTCTTCAGATGATGACGCGGATAAGACCGCACACCCCACAGATTCAAGCGATTCGGCCAGTTCCACCGATACAACGACCGCCACGGATACCTCCACCACAGCCGATACATTGCAGATGTCACTCATAATTCCCGATACCTTTGACTGCGTTGCTTTATCAATCGCGGTAAATTTTTTTGACAATGAAGCGTTGGCCGGCATGCCGACCGCGTTCGGCGCCCGCATGGACAAACCGGAGATACTGTCTGATGAATCTTTTTTCGTCACCTCTGAACAGGCCGGGCTCCAGGGCGACTATTACATCGCGGTGGTGGTTTACTGCGAGGGCGGTGGCAATGGACTTAACCCGGTTGCCGGAGTCGATTGGGTGGGCAAAATTATGACGCCGGTTTCCCTTGGCCCCGGCACTGGAACCATTCAATGCGGCGATGTCGTCATGGTGATTGCGCAATGAACCGGAACTCGCAACTGACACTGTTTATCGCCCTCCCACTGGCATGCACATTCGCGGGCACCTTTGATGTTCGTGCGCAGGAAGACGAAAAAGCCATACAGTACAAGGATGTGAATGATACTGAGCTGGTCGAAATGGAGCTGGAGGAATTGCTGGCTATTCAGGTGGTTGAAACAGTGTCGCTGCGAAAACAGTCCATCCGAGAGGCGCCATCGTCCGTTACAGTCATCACGCGTGAACAGATAGAAACCTCCGGAGCCCAGAATATTGCGGAATTGCTTCGACTGGTGCCAGGCATCCATGTCATGCAGCTGACCGGTGATTCCTATTCCATCGGTCAAAGGGGCATATCCAGGCTATCCAACGGCCGGGTGCTGGTGCTTGTGGATGGCACCCATGCCAGGGAGTATGTCAACGGATACACACGGTTTTCCGCCCTTGCCGTATCACCCGAAGATGTGCAGAGGATAGAAGTGATTCGCGGCCCGGGCTCTGTGATTTACGGTGCCGGTGCATTGAGTGGTGTGGTCAATGTGATCACGCGAGATATACCGTCCACGTCTCAAACCGAAGTATCCGCCAATGGGGGACTGAATGCAGTGCAACGTTCAGGCGGCAGATGGTGGCAGGAAACATGGGGTAATTCCAGAGTGGTCTACAGCAGCCGAAACAGGACCGAAACAATGGGATATCGATTTGGTGCCTCATTTTCGGATTCGCCGGAATGGCCCAACGACGAGCTTCCCGATACGGCTCTGGCGCAAAATCAACCGATAACGGGTCCATCCGCTTATGCCCTGCAAAGTCAAGTGACATACCAGCCAACTCAAAAACTGGACATCGACCTTACGCTGTCCAACGTTCATTACGAGAATGTTGGATTTTCAGATATATCCAATTTTTCCATCACGCAAAGCACCAATTCGGTTAGCGCCACCCTGGAACTCAACCGCGCTGAACTTGTTTGGCCCAATCTCGATTTTTCCATTGCTCTGGCCGGCACACACATTTCAAGTGAGTTCACGCGCACTGATGTGAACGCCAGAAATATGAAAACCAATTCATTAAGGAGCCTGTCCAAACTGCTGTTGTCCACATTTGCTGACCACAACATTACAACTTTTGCGTACGAAAACATTTTATCAAGAACCTCAGAATTCTTTTTTCTGCCGGATATGATTGCCCATGGCATCATCTTAAACAATGACCTGTTTCTGATTGACAGAAAACTGCTGCTCAGTCTGGCTGGGCGATACGATCAGATTTTGTCCAGGGAAAGTGACTTTGGCAATATTACCTATCGCGTATTCACCTACCGTGCTGCAGGTATCTGGTCATTCAACGAAGATCACGCCGTACGCATTACAGGATCTTCGTCATTCAGACCGCCCGGCCCTGTTGAAACGTTCATGAATGTGCAGCCAACAGATATTGCATCTTCGGTTCCCGAGGGTGCTCCACCGCCGCGCTATATTGTTGGCAATCCACAATTGAGACCAGAGAAACTGAATAACATTGAGGTCGGTTACCAGGGAAGATGGCGAAAACAGTTCCAGGCGGACTTAAGCGTATATGGACAGGATGTGACTGACCTTACAGAAAATAACAGAGCGAATGCGCTGCCGGTTTTCAAAGTCAATCGCTTCAACTATCAACAGCTGGGAATGGAACTGGGGCTTACGTACAAACCATCAAATCAGTTCAGCACTTATCTTAACTATTCGTTTGTTTACAGCAGCGATACAGAATCTCACAGACGAATAAGGGAATTTCCAGCCCATATCGGGGGGATTGGCGCACGGCTCAGCCCCGCCCCACACACTCGTATCAATGTGGATACCTACTGGGTGTTCGACTATTCGCCCGATGTCTCTCAACTCATCCCGGACTCTGAGCCACCGGTATCCATTGTTGCCAATGAAAAAGCGGCCGATCAAATGGTTGTGAACATCCGTTTGGGTCGCTTGCTGTGGAATGATCAGATTGAAATATTCATTGCAGGTAAAAATCTCCTGGCGCCATTAAGAGATCCAAACCAGCTAAGAATGTATCCCATTTATGCGGCACAACCGATTGGAACGACAATGTTTATCGGTTTGAACCTGACTGCAAACTAATATGGAGAATACCATGCGGGTTGCAATATCCAGAATATTCGGTTGCCTGGCCATAGTCGTCCTTGTGTTGCAGGTCGTCTCCTGCACAAGTGACTACCCGGACTCATCTACCGGGGAAGTTGCCGGTCAGGTAACGTATACCGGCACTAGAATCAATAGTCTCAGTACCCCACTCCTGATTGTCGCTGCATATCTGTACAAGCCCGATTTGCCCGAACGACTGCAAAGGAATGAAGCCGGCCTTGCCCATGCAAGCTATATGGTAACAAACCCGGACTTCAGTCAGGGGGCTATTCCGTATCAGTTGCTCAGGCTGGAACCTTATGAAAAGGGATACTTTTTGACCGCAGTGATTCTTGACCTTGATAATCCCGATGCCGGCGCAGTGGCGTCGGGTATGTATCCGGATATGTCCATAATGTTCACCCCGCAGGCGAGTGGGACGGTTCAGATTGTTGCAGACGAAATGCAAAGCGGTATCAATTTCGCCCTTGCGGATCTACCCTTGGACATGTAGTCCCCGCCTGTTTAAGCATGTTCTTCCCGTACTGTTGGTCGCTATCGAAACCATTGGCGTTGGGCCACTGTCCAAGACTCAGTTTTGCATGGTTCGATCTGGTCATATGTTCAGATCTATCCGTAAAGGTCCGGAGGGCTGTAATTCCGTAAAGTGACAAGCGCAATGACAAATCCGCCAATCAGAACAGGATTTTCGATGCGAATGTATAGCTAATCGTGCGGAAATCATTCACAGTTTTTAAATTTCTGGCGTTCACTGCTTGATTTATACTATATTGCAAAATATGTTTTTAAATGGAACAGAAACCGGCTAATATCACCGTCGGCGTTAATCAGGTAAAAGGTTTCAAACAGGTATGGCAAAGCTCGCGTTGCGATTTATCTCCGGCAAATACAAGGGGAAAGAACATATTCTTGAAGATGGCAAGGAAACCGTCATTGGCCGCAGTTCCGATGCAGACGTCGTGTTGATGGAAGACATGGTCTCTCGCCGTCACACTCTCATGATGGTGAACGGCGACGAAGTGAAGGTCACTGATAACGGCAGCACCAATGGCACCTTTGTAAACGGAGAGAAGATTTCCACCACCACAGCCGTAAAAGGGGACCGCATTCTGATTGGCACCTCATCATGAAACTGGTGGATGCATCGGATCAGACCGCGGCCGTCAGCGCCGTACATCCCACCCTCAATTCGGCCATCAGTCCCAGAGTGGCTCAGCAGCATACCTCCATGCCCCGGGCGGGCTACGGTGGCATGAATCGCAGCACCACCATGCACAGCGGCGCCCGCTCCATGAGCGGCACCATTGCCGAAGTGCCATTGCCGGATCTGATTCAGCTGTTCAGCACCAGTAAAAAAACCGGTACACTGGTTCTCAACCACAATTTTTCCATTGCCAAAATCCATCTGGACAACGGGCGAATCATTTTCGCGTCCATTAGCGACATGCCCAATCTGGATCCCCTTAAGGCCATGTATCGCATATTGTCCTGGGAGGACGGCGACTTCGATTTGATGGGCCCTGAGCCCCATAATTTCGCCAGCACCATCGACCTGCCCACCGAGCACATTCTCATGGAAGGACTTCGGCAGCTCGATGAATTGCGCCGTCAGAAAAACAAACTGCCGGCAGATGAAACCAAAGTCACCATTCCCCGTCCACTCAACGTTAAACTCGCGGTGCTGACCCCCGCGGATCTCGGTGTGCTGCAAATTGTCTACAACCACCAGGAAATCAGCATCGGCGACTTAATCAACGAAACGGAGCTTTCCGACAAGGAAGCCGCCGACATTATCCAGAAACTGCTCTCCGGCGAATATCTCGAAGCCGAACTGCTGTAATCTCCAATACGCATCATGAAACTGGTCCTCTCCACCATTCCCCCCAACGATGCCGCTGAAATGGCCCATACGCTGGTGACGGAAAAACATGTGGCGTGCGTCAATATCATTCCGATGGTGAGAAGCATCTACACATGGAAAGGCGAGCTGTGCGACGATGCCGAATCCATGATGGTCATGAAAACCACTGACGACAAAATTGCCGGACTTATCGACCGCATTCGCCAACTGCATTCTTACGACGTCCCCGAAATTGTCGCACTGAATATCGACGAAAACGGCAGCAATCCGGATTACCTCAAATGGGTGCTGGCTTCTGTGGGCGCGTAACCGCACAGCCCATCGCCCACAACACTTCGACAAGGTTTTAATATTCGACGGGATTAACTTTACATGGCGTCC
>JAFGWT010000439.1 GCA_016937015.1 Deltaproteobacteria bacterium
CCGCGCTGGCATACCCGGAATTATTTTGCGGTCTGATTCTGATCTCAGTGCATCCCGGCATATCAGATGTTGCGGAACAGCATTCCCGGCTTCAATGGGAACAACAGCTATTCGCATTGCTTAACTCGCCGTCCATGGTCCCGCTGGTGGATTATTTCGAAACGCTGCCTGTATTTGACACCCAGCAATCACTGCCGCCAGAAGTACTGGCAGCGCAACGTCTCACCCGTCTTTCCCATTCGCCGTCAAATATCAGGTGCGCCCTGAAAGCACTCGGTCTGGGACACACACCGGATTTGTCTCATCAGCTTAAAGCCCTCAACGTGCCCACCCGCATTATTACCGGCGCACTGGATCAAAAGTACACGCACATCGCACACACACTGTCAGCCGCACATCGCGCCATCTCTCACGCGGTCATCCCCAATGCCGGACACAACACCCTCCTCGAAGCGCCGGAACAAACGATTGAGGAAATACTGGCATTTACCAGACAACAACTGGGGCGGTAACTTTTCAAAAAATACTGAATGTAAAAATGTCGACAATGTACACTCGTTCAGCTTCGCCGTGCATGGAGGGCTGCAGACAGCGCATTTCCCTTTTTTAAGCGAACCACGGGGATTTCGACAGGTCCTTTTAGGCCAACGCTGATAAATTTTTGTATTTCCCGCCATGTCAGGCAGACTGTGCGTGCTGTTCTGCGAGTTCGGGCAGCAGGGCGCTGACAAACCTGTTCACAACTGTACGCACAGATGCATCTTTCCCTTGAAGTTCGACATCCAGCACTTTTTGAAAAGTTACGTCATTTTCCGATTGACCCCTGTAATCATTGTCAGTTAATAAATTACAGGTTCCAAATCATTCGTCATCGGTTGTTTGTCAAAAAAAAAGGGGTTATCTATGCCTATATCGCAACGCAACGCAACGCAACGCAACGCAACGCAACAATGCCAACCTGTTTTAAATAGAAAGGCAAGTGTTTTATATTCATTGCAAGGAATCATTGATAAGAAGCCAAAATTTGAATTTTTATTAATATTATTGATTTCTTTGTACTGCACAGCTGCGCATGCATATACCTATCCCGATGGTAAATGTGCATTTGAATGCGCCTGGAGCGCAGACGATTGTCAATGGAACATGGGCGGAACAGCGGTAGAAGGCATATGCGCAAACGGCCAGGTCTGTTGTGATGTGGGAAGTCCAGCTCGTCCCCAATGCATGGGCACATGCGCAAAGGAATGGAATGGATGTCCCAGTGGAATATCGGTGTCGGACGATAACTGTTCAGATATTCAAAGCGTCTGTTGTGACGACAATGCGACCAGTGAACCCCAAAAAGGCGAGCTCCTGATTTCCATTCCGAAGGGATATGGGCCAGACAATATCGCACTGGGGGCGTCTTCGTATTTGAATGTTCGAAATAATACGCAAATTCTTGCTGAAGCGGCTGATGGATACGCAATGGTTGGCTCGACTGGCAGCGTTCGTGCAGAGATAGGGAATGGTGCGCAGATCGGAGATTTGTACACGAATGAGCATGCCTGGTTACACGACAATGTCAGTGTGCACGGGGATATCTGGTCGCCCAACGATACTGAATTTCAAAACATCCCGACAATTACAATCGATGGCATTGAAAAGAGGGAAGCTGTGCCGGTGAACGAATTGCGTTGGAATTTTGATATTCCTGATTCAGCGAATTCCGGCCTGTTCCTTGGCGCTGGGCAAACGCTTAACGCACCGCTTCCTCCTGGTCGATACGAGTCACTTCAATTACATCCCAATTCAAGTATCACACTGGTATCAGGAACGTATGTGTTTGATGCATTTCAAATTGAAAGCGACGCAAACATTGTTCTTGATGATTCTGATGGCGCCATCTTTATATATGTCATTGCGAATACGAACTATTGGATGCGCGGCAACATGATACCAGTAAACGGCGATTATGCCCGAGTGATGCTGGCTTACACGGGCACCATGGATCAGTTTATCGAGAAACGGTTTGTAGGAACCATTGTTTCACCAAATGCAAAGGTCGTGGTCAGAGGAACAACAGCACCGCACAAAGGCGCCATTTTTGCAAAAAATATTGAAATTGATGCCGGCGCAGTATTGGAACATGTCCCGTTTGGATGGTTGATCAGCGACATTGTAGTTGGTCCGGAAGATCCTTGCTTAGGGGAGCCGACGAGTATCTGGGTGGATACATTTTCAGGCTTGGGGGATGTAGATATTGATATTAATATTTCTGGTAGCAACGGCCCATTTAGAACGATGGCATTTTATGGCTCTGATTACGAACGAGATGTACCCGTTGTTGTGACAACTTCAAACGGAATGTCACAATTTCGCACTGTAACAATTTCTCCCAAACTTTGTGATTTCAAGGTTTATCCTGTCATATCTGTCACCTACGACCCATTGTTGGAGCAGCATAATTTAGTTGTTCTTAATGCGAAAATGTTCGACCCAGCTTCTTCATATCACTGGAATTTTGGAACTGGCACAGAATTGTATCACCAGTTGTCAGCGGTATCTTATAACTACGCGAACTATGTAGACCATGAGCAACTGTTTACTACTTTTGAAATCTATGTGGATGTAGAACAGCCAGATGGCACTATTTATCATGGCGCCACCACTCTTAAAGTGATGAGTGATTTTGCTTTCGACAAGGAGCACAATATTTTTCGGCCCTTAGTCACAACTGAGAAACCGAATCTTCCCATGAACGAAGACCTTTATTTTCTGGAGTATTCCATTAACAATCCAGATAAAGCGGATGCCGTATCTTTCACAGATGCTTTATTTGAATTTGTACCATGTGACTCGGAACAGGATTCTACCTCAGCGGAGACGAGTATATCGACAGTTGTAGCCCCCCAGTCTTCCTATTCAGCATTTCTTGTTCTGGATAGTGAAGATATTCCGGAAGACACGTGCAACATTGTGCTCCGTTTTACTGGCTACAGCTCTGATACAATGCCCGCGTATGGAAATGTCACCTATCGGTTTGAGAGTAATTCCCGAGTGCAGATTGAAGTGGAAGATGAGGAAGCCAGGGCATTCATTTTGGATATGCTTGAGATGCAAAACAGCATGGGAGAAGATGCCTGGCGGATTTCCCAAAAACAACTCCTTGAATGGAAGATGAGCGGCGTTGATGTGCCCAATGCCTTGCTGCCGGGCACAATTGAATCTGCGCAAAGCATTATAGTTTCGAACGACACGGACCTATTCTCTCCCGAATCTGTTCTGCCAAAGACGACTCCTTATCCCCTTTTGCCTAACAACGTAGCTCCTCCCACCGCGTTGGCATGGAATGTGGGCAACATCGGTCAGCTGATGGCAGCGGTGAATATGGCCGGAACAGACGAAGTGATAGATTTTCCACATAATCCGCAGGACAAAATTTGCAATCCAACCACTCAGCACAAAGCGAGTTGGGGGCGCAAGGAGTATATCTGTAGCCCGGAGCCCAATGCCTGGGGTATTTTCAACGTGACCGCTGACCCTCAAATTGGGATTGTCAACGGGCGTAAGGGCGACGCATTGATGTCGAGAGCGTGCAGTTTTGTTGGAGACATGCTCAGTGTAATCAACCATCAGTATTCTCACACTGGAATAATAACCAAACACGGAGTGGAGGTTACTCACAGCATATTGGAAATAGACCGTCTCCTTGATAACCTAAATGGGGTTGGCTTAACTGGGATTGATTCGGATGTACTAAAATACGGGTTGCCTGGTGTGATCACCCAGTCTATCGAAATGGCTTACTGGCCATTTTCGAAAAGCGATTGCGACGAGTATAATTGGGAAAATTGCAATTGCGCCAAAGACCACTCTGGAGAATGGGGTCAAGCGGATCCTTTCGATGACTGCTATGTGAGCACCAGCTTTAGCGCCAGTGACGCTGCCTGCAGTGGCACAGATACCGTAAAACCGCTGGTTGTAAAACCATTACCTGAATTTGACGATAGTGTGCGTGCACAGCTGATTGTTGCAGCGGATTATGCCAAAACAATTCGCGGCCATTACCGCTTTCATACCTATATGAAAGGTGAGTTGTTTAATCAGGCCTCAGCTAATGCACCTTATTTGTCGGAATGGCCGAGTGCTGAAGATTCACGTGCTTCGTCCTGTGGAGTGTTTGTAATGAATGCGCTGAAACAGGGGGGCGGGTTTTCACTGGAGAATTCTGTAGTTTCTAAGCCTCAAGTGGAAGATATGGCGGAGGTGTTGTTTAACGGGATTAAAAGTGAAGGTATGGAGAAATATGGAAAACTGGCCGACGGCGGGGTAGCGTTTGGGAGCACGCTATGCAGTGCATTTGGTGGCGTAGCCGGCTGGGTGGTTGGCGGTCCAGTTGGTGGCGTAATTGGAGGCATCGCTGCTTCTGACTGCGTTGCTGAGCTTGTAGAGCGGGGGTCGGAACACGCAGCCAGACAGGTCTCAAATTGTTTCGTACACGACAAATGCAGTGACAGCCTGGATAATCGTTCGACAGATTACTGGAAGGATGTTGAGTCACCCGCATTGACAGTTTCTCCAGGGCATATTGTCGCATTGGAAAAGGACGGCGGCTGGCCATCTGCGGCGGAGGGGGGCCCATACGGATATTATGAACGAATCGCGTTTACGAATAAGTACTATTCGCTTAGGCATGTCTGGCAACCGGTGGATACACCGGTGCAAGTAACCGTACAGGTGAATGACGAATGTGGTAATCCGCTAAAAAATGCTGCTGTTATTGTGGTTGGAAGTGGTATTTCCGGAGTGACCGATGACAGCGGTTGGGTAACGTTTGACAATGTGCCGATTGGCAAAACATATAGGCAGGACTTTTACCGGGCAGTTGAGGTTCATGTCAGTTATAACGGCGTACAGGAAACCCAGGTGTTATCGTCCTATTATAATAGAAATTACGGAATGGAGAAAATTGATGTACTGATTGGCACGGTGGAACTGGATTTGAGCAAACATATACCCGAAGAACACAAAATCGAATTTGCCGGTATTGTGCAGATTTTTCAGGATGGCGGAGGCTCCCATGGGAACAGCAAAAATGAAAAAATTTTCCATTTGACCAAGACCCTTCTTCCTGGGAAAGACGGTTCCGACTCAATGGAATCGTTTTGCCTTACCGACGCTCAGGCCGAAATAAAACTGTACTGTGAATTGGAAGAGGACGGTGACGATAATCCGGTTAATAACGAAATGGTATGTGAAATCACATCCAGCATAGAGCAGGGTCAAAACTGCTACAACCTAAATAACAAAACCTCTGGAACTCAAACTTTCAGGCTAAAGCCGGGAGAAAAGGAATTTGTGATGGATATGCACAGGATTGATGTCGGAATGCGGGACGACAATATGCGATTTCGCGGCTATTTACTTCATGATTTTGCCTGGCATGATTCATATGATTTACCTGCACAAAGTGGGGGTACAAATACATTTTTTCAAATTAAACAGGGCCTGCGCGTTAGAGATGGTATTGATTGGGATTTGACAAGATCAACTGAAGACAATGATTTTCTGCTTTCTTGGAACAACAGAGTGATTGACCAGCAAATAAGTAAGTGTGTTCATGAAGAAATGGCAGGGCACTCTATTGGAATAGCCATTCTGGATGTAGGCAGATATCCACTGGATTCAGACGGTGATATTTTATGGTCCGGCGTGCAGAAGGGCAGTACCAATAGGATTTTGGGAATTGGCATGGCGCAGGGGTTTAATGACAACAGTTGTGACAGAGATAGACCTTTTCCTGAAAGTTACTTTAACCTCTTTTCTCCGATAATTGCTGGGAGTACCCAGCTGATTGAAACTGGCAATCAACATGATGGGGATGATTATATGTTTGCTGAATTCACAATTGAAAATCAGATGCCAGCGGCGGTGTCGGGGCCAGGACAATGTGTACTGCCATGAAACGATTTTTCTGCGGTGTTGTCGTTTTGATGTTAGCATGCCCTTTATTCTCCGGCTGTGATAGTGATGAGCATGTGTCGTCATTCTCAGATGCAATAGATGTTTGTGTCGGAGTGGATCATTCCTGTGCGGTGCAATCCAGTGGGAAAGTAACATGTTGGGGCTCAAACATATTCGGTGAATCTGATGTTCCTGATGGAGTCGAGTTTACGGCCGTTTCCTGTTCCGAGTCATATACCTGCGGATTGACAAAAGATGGCGCAATCCGCTGTTGGGGGCAGAGATTAGCATGTATTGACAACGAACAGAATGATAGCTGCATGGAAACACCCGCTCTTCATCCACCTGATGAAAAAGGATTCAGACAACTGGTTGTTGGTGGCGATGCGACCTGTGCGCTGCGCGCTGATGGAACAGTCTATTGTTGGGGGAATACTTCAAATCCCTGTTTTGGTCCGCCTGGCGAAGGCAAGCAGTATGTTCAGATTGACGGCAATGGGTGCAGTTATTGTGGATTGGAAGCTTCAGGCAAGGTGGATTGCGGAGATGATAATGATGCCCTTCATTCTCCACCTGATGTGATTGAGCAGCCATGGGATGTAAAGCCATTACCTGAAAATATTCTGTTTAGCAGTATTGCCGTTGAAGGCACCTGGGCCTGCGGCATTCTGAAGGATGACCCGGCAGAGATATACTGCTGGGGGCAGGATACTCAGGATGCGCTGTCCCCAACTGGGGGAACGTGGAACGAGGAAAAAATTCCGGTCACCCGAATCGATACCAACCTGTGGTTTAAGTGCATCCTTCGTGAAGGAAAAAAATACAAATGCTACGGAGAACAGGGTGGTACTTTAAGTTACCCTCCGGACGACAACTTTGTAAAACTGGCTATGGAAGGCAATCACGGTTGTGGTGTGCTTAAAAACGGGCATGTCCGCTGCTGGGGAGATGACTACAAGGGCAAGAGTTCTCCTCCGTGAGAGATTATTGAAAGGAATTGAATATTCAATGAACACTCGTGTGAAATTTATAGTGATGATGTTGGCGACAGGACTGTTGATACTGTCATGCGCCAAAGAAGAAAAAGCTGGAAGCGAGTTGATGAGCCAATCAGATTCGGATACTGACACTGATACGGATTCGGATTCGGATTCGGATTCTGACGTTGATTCTGACGTTGATTCTGACACTGATTCTGATGCTGATTCTGATGCTGATTCTGATGGCCTGGCAGATACTGAAACTGATACAGATTCAGAAACAGACCCGATGGCGGTGGACGACTTTGACATTGACGACAGTGTGGAATCAATAAGTCAGGCGCAATTTCTTGAGATTATCTGCAACAAAGTTGCCGAATGCAATCCGGAGGAATACGCAAAGATACTCGCAGATCCATTTTACAATGGAAAATGTTATCTCGAAATCCACGATGAGCTGGGGCCTGATTATTGTTTTGGGTTCAAAGAAGACAAAGCTGACGAGTGTCTGCGGGCATCAAGACTGCACAATCTAACCAACTATACCTGCATGGAACAGATTCCCATGAACCCGCCATTTCCCGTGGAATGTCATCAGGAAACAATGTGCAAAACATGGAAGGACGACACTCCAAACTTTGACACCTGGTGATCAAAAGGAAGCGGGGGTCTGTGAAATAGGGGTCTGAAAAACAGTTTGGGGCCCCCATTGGGGTGTATCGTCAAGAAGTAAACGAGTCGCCTGGCGCACGGACGGTCGAGTTCTGCCAATCTGGGATCGCGGCGCTCCTGCTCCGCATCGGCGCATCCAGATTCCATGCGGAGCGGGAGCTCCGCGATCCCAGGGAATAAACAGAACTCGACTGCCTTGGCGTGCATGGCGTTTTTTTCACGTTCCTGGTTACTGTTGACAGTCAATACGTTTCTCCCTCTTTTTACTGTTGCCCTGAGAGGCAACCCTGTTCACAACTGCCCGCACAGATGCATCTTTCCCTTGAAGTTCGACATCCAGCACTTTTTGAAAAGTTACCTTTAGCGGATTTGACTGGCGATGTTACTTGTGGTTCTCGAAGAGTTGGCGGACAAAATGACTGACCGCCCATGTTTCGATGGCTTTGAGACCTATAAAATTTAGTCCACATTCCTTATCCGCCGAGATCCAGCGAACAGCGCATTTGGCGACCACCGGCGCCTTTAGTTTAGGCACATAAAAAGTTGCAGTGACCTTGTCACCGTACCTCAGTTCCAGGCTGCTGCTCACCAGAATCCCGCCAAGACTGATATTGTGTATTTCGCCCTCCACCACGACATCGCCCCTCGACAGCTGAACAGGTGCTTTCCATTCAAGTCGAACATGATTTCGCTTTTCCGTACCATCATAAAGTATTGCCATTTGAAATTCCTTTTTCGAATTCAGCCCTTTCAATTATGTCGGATAGAGCCGCAAAAATTTAACTGAAATAATGGTCACGCAAACGCGCAAAAGACGCGTGCTTTTCAGTCGGTTGCACGACCCCAATCAGTTCAGCGCAGTTGAATGCAATAACACCCAACCTAACCGGAACAGGAATGGCCATACGTTTCCAGGGGATTTGCGACAGGTTTGGAATCATATCATTTTGATTAAAAACGCGCACCAATAATTTCCGTTTTGAACATTTCCTGCAGTGTGTGCGCCGTCCGGAAAATACGATACACATGCGACTGTTCAGCCCCATTTACCTTTCGCATTTTTTCAATTTATATGTAAAAAATGAATAAATTCG
>JAFGWT010000440.1 GCA_016937015.1 Deltaproteobacteria bacterium
TGAAAGGCTCTGGCCCCCGGGACTCACGGGCCTGACGGCTGGCTATTTTATATAAAAACGCCCATTTTTCCGTCGAAATAGGATTCGCCAAAAATTTTGGTTACATGTTTTTCAGTAAGAAGCCAGTGAAACCTGACGTGCCGGTGTTTGACTGCCAGCTGGTGCTTTACCCCTATCACGGTCTGGCGCATCGTCATTCGCGGCGAAGTGACGTGAGCACTTTGCCAGCACCACCGCTCTGGTCGCGGAGCGACGCTCAGAACGCGTTGCGCTGATCACTTTGCATTTTGTCCAAACGAGATTGCTGGTTCGGTGCCGTTCACAAGGCGCTTTAAATTGCCAAGGTGAGTGAGTGTGCCGGTTGTTGTCAACGCGATGCAAACGATGATTATGGACAACGGAGCAACCAACAGCGCGGTCAACGTAACTGCCGCAAGAAAACCAAGGGAGCCCACTGATACGCGTTTCCAGATGGCGATAAGGGCGACAAGTGCAATGATGCCCACCCCACCCGCAATCGGGCAGATGGCGAGGACGATGCCGATTGACATCGCAATTCCCTTTCCACCTTTAAAGCGATGGAACACAGGAAACAGATTACCCAGCAGCAGCGGAAACGCCACAAATGGCCAATACACATTTAATGGGATGCGCGAACAGAGGAACATAACGAGCCAGGCGCGTCCAATATCGAGTGTCAGTGCAATCAAGGCGATTTTTTTGTTGCCCATTCGCAGCAGATTGGTGAATCCCGGATTGCCTGACCCTGTGTTTCGGAGGTTTTGGCGCAATACTATCCCGGAAAGAACCAGTGGAAAATTGATGGCGCCGATTAGATAGCACGCAACATAAATGGATGCGATCGTAGTGACATGTTGAAAGAACACAGCAAGTGCCTCGAACTGCCTGAGCTAACGCAGTTGATCTTCCGCCCAGTCCAGCACCTGTGAGGAGCGGGTGATGGCTGGATCTGGAAAATTCAGTTTTTCAATGGCGACGATGGGCGGATTGCGAAAGCTGGCGTCAACCAGACCTTTGATTCGTCGAATAATCAGCAGTGTCTGCGATTCGTTGCTGTGTGGAAGTATCAGTAAGATGCGACTTTTAAATGTAAAAACCATGTCGCTGACACGCAGACGTTCTCGAAGCACATCAAGAAGCGCTTCGTACTGTGAGCCAGTTGTTTGGGGCGACAGCTTGATGGCGAGCATCGAAAACGATTCTCCATAGCGGCGACTGCGGGAAAGCTGTTCAGAGATGCGGCCGCGCATGAATTTTCCTTCGAGCAGACGTACCTTGCCGCTTTCGGTTTCAAGCGCGGCATGACAGATCGTTATCAGGTCTTCAATACTTAATTTTCGGTCCGGAATCAGCCGTTCGCAGTATCCGAGAATATGATGCACCAGTTCTGCCGCCAGCGCTCCCTGCCTGGTCACCGCAGAATACGTCATCTGTGCGGCGATTTCTGAATCAAGGTTTGCACCAATGGTGGTGATGTCCCTGTGGGCTTTAGTTTGATCTGACATGAATTCTCCTGATGCGTACCGCAGTATCGGATATCCAGTTTAGATGGAATCTCCTTGAAAATAAAGTCCATTTTCGTTTACTTCAAAAGCGCCCCATTGTGCAGCGGTTTATAGTAGCTTGTGGGCGGCGCTGCCATGGATGAGAACCGACGATGAGAATCTGGAGGGCAGTTATGAGCAGAGTTCCTGTTATTGCCGTCATTGGCGCCAATCATGCCGATGACGATGTATTGGAAATCGCTAAAGGGGTGGGAGAAGCGATTGCGGACCGCGGTTTCCACCTTGTTTGTGGTGGCAAGGGCGGGGTGATGACGGCGGCATGCCGAGGATTTCGCTTTGCAAGAAACGAGTTAAATGCGGTCAGAGTACTTGCGATTGGTGTATTGCCCGAAGATAGAGCCGATTTAGCTAATGAATACGTGGATTTGGTGATTCCCACCGGGGTAGGTATCGCGCGCAATGCGATCATTGCGCGAATGGCGGATGGTGTTGTTTCAGTGGGAGGGGGGAGTGGTACACTGAGTGAATTGGCATTCGCGTGGCAGATGGGAAAGCCTATTTCAGCAATGGCGTCATCGGGGGGGTGGAGTGCGCAATTGGCAGGCCAGTGTATTGATCGTAATCGCAAGGATGCGGTTTTTTCAGCGGAATCTGCCAATGATGCCCTGAATCATATTGTTGCGCAGGCTGGGCTGGATCTATGAATAAAAAAGCGCTACCCCAAATGGTTCGATTATCTCTGGATAAACTGGCACCACCGGATGCGCGATTACTGCTTGCGGTATCTGGCGGTTCAGATTCCATGGGAATGCTTCATTTGATCCGGATGACTCGGGATGCGCGCCTGCTTAGGGTTGGGTTTGTGGACCATGGTTTAAGAAGCGGTGTCGACAGGGAGTGGCAGCTGGTGGCAGAACAGTGCGATCGGTTGGACGTTGCTGCAACACGATGCAGCGTGTCAGATCAGTATGATCAGACGCGTGACGGAGAGGGGCTTCAGCAATGGGCCCGGCACAGAAGATATCGGCTTTTGGCAGAATTGGCCGCGGCGTTGGGCTGCAATTATGTTGTTACTGGTCATACTCTCGATGATCAGGCTGAAACTGTATTGCTGCGGCTGCTTAGGGGGACTGGTTTGGATGGGCTGGGCGCGGTGCCACCCAAGCGAAAACTGGATGAACAGACGACCGTGATACGTCCCATGCTTGGCATTCAGCGCGAAGAAATTCGCCAATGGTTGCGAGCTGAGCAGATTCACTGGGCGGAGGACCCCAGTAACAGCAATGAACGATTTGCCCGGGTGCAGGCGCGTCGATTGATGCCGAAAATCGCCGGCTACAATCCGAAAATTCAGTCGCATCTGTCGGCGTTGTCTCAGGAAGCGCGTGATGTGACCCAGTGGCTGAATGAGACACTTGTTTCAAACATTGATATTGTGCCTTTACATTTAAACAATGGGTACTGTGTTAAGAAGGGCGACTTTGCGAGGATACCTGTTTCGCTTCACGGCCGGATTGTTCGGCTAATGCTGCAAAAGCTGGCAGGACATCTGTTGCGATTCGAGAGAATTCACATAGAGGATGTCGTATCAGGACTTCATTCCGCCGGCCGGTGCAGAGAATACGTTTTACCGGGGGGCTATCACGTATGGACCGCATACGGCGCGTTGTACATTTTTCCGCCACCGAGCCCTGCCTTTGTTCACATGGGTGAGCAAAAACTGGTTCAGGTTTCATCAAATATGTGGGAAGGGCAGCATAATGAAATTGGAGTTTCAGTGAGATTGAAAAGTGATGATGCAAAAGCTGCGGATTGGCTCAGCACAGAAGGGGCATTGCTGGCGCTTCGATCGGTCCGTGCAGGGGATCGGGTATATTGCAGTAACCGAAAAGTATCTCGACTTTTAGGGGATTTTCGAGTGCCGGTCATGTACCGAGGATACGTTCCAGGTCTGATTACACCGGCTGGCGAAGTCATTTCGATTCCCAGGGTATTGAATTCCCGGGTTTCGGGATTACTTATGGAATGGCATTTGCACAAATCGTGTGCATTAAAGGACCTGATACAATTTGAATAAAATAGATTCCATATTAAATTGTAAAGGGGGGAGAGCCGTGGTAAACAGTCGCACTTATAGCTCGATGACGTCCCATTTACCAATAAAGGTAATACTAGCGACTATTGGCAGAGAATAGAGAATTATTGTGAATCAGAAGTTAAAAACAGTTGTACTTTGGAGCTTGCTCATTGTGCTCGTCATTATAGTGATCGCGCTGATTAACAGTGAGCAGCATGAGCGTACTGTACCTTTCAGCGAATTTCAGAATGATCTGAAGGCCCAGAAAGTAGAGGAAGTGACTATTCGCGGGCGGAAGTACAGTTATGTTCGCAAGACAGACACCGGCGGAAAAGAGGACGTTCAGACCTTCGGCGTTGAGCCGGATACCGCTTTTAATGAAACGCTCATGGCATCCAACATCAAAGTGAATTACCGCGAGCCCGAGGATGATGGTTTGTTCCAGAGCATGCTTTTAAGCAGTGTCCCGGTGATACTGCTGCTGGCAGCGTTTTTCATCATTATGAGACAGATGCAGGCCGGTGGCGGCAAAGCGATGAGTTTCGGGAAAAGCCGTGCCCGGATGATGAGCGATCACAGCAAAAAGATTACGTTTAAGGATGTTGCTGGCATTGATGAGGCGCGGGAGGAATTTGAGGAAATTATCGATTTCCTCAAAGATCCAAAGCATTTTCAACGACTTGGAGGACGAATTCCCAAAGGGGTATTGCTGATGGGAAGTCCTGGTACGGGAAAGACTCTGCTTGCGCGAGCCATTGCCGGGGAAGCGGGAGTTCCGTTTTTTTCCATTAGCGGATCGGATTTCGTTGAAATGTTCGTCGGGGTCGGTGCCTCCCGTGTACGCGATCTGTTTGAGCAGGGCAAAAAGAATGCGCCATGTATTGTGTTTATCGACGAAATAGATGCGGTTGGCCGTCAGCGTGGCGCTGGTCTGGGTGGCGGGCACGACGAGAGGGAGCAGACACTTAACCAATTGCTGGTGGAGATGGACGGCTTTGAGGCTAACGACGGGGTGATAATTATTGCCGCGACGAATCGACCTGATGTACTTGACCCGGCGCTGCTCAGACCGGGTCGTTTTGATCGCCGAATTGTGGTTCCCAGTCCGGACGTAAAAGGACGGGAAGGCATATTGAAAGTCCATACCAAGCGAACGCCAATGGCGTCTTCTGTTGATTTAATGCTGCTGGCTCGCAGCACCCCTGGATTTTCCGGCGCAGACCTTGAGAACCTCGTAAACGAAGCAGCACTGTTGGCCGCAAGGCGCAACAAAGATGTGGTCGAGATGGAGGATTTTGAGGACGCCAAAGATAAAGTGCTCATGGGCAGTGAAAGACGTTCCATGATTATCAGCGATCGGGACAAAAAGATTACAGCGTACCACGAAGCGGGACATACCATTGTTGCCAGGCTGATAAAGGGAACAGACCCCGTGCATAAAGTAACAATTATTCCACGAGGTCGCGCGCTGGGACTGACGCAGCAGCTTCCCACAGAAGATAGGCTGAATCTTACAAAAACGTACGTTCTTGGGAAAATTGCCGTGCTCATGGGGGGGCGAATAGCTGAAGAGCTGGTGTTCGATGAACTGAGCACTGGCGCCGGGCAGGATATTAAAACCGCCACAGAACTTGCTCGGCGTATGGTATGTGAATGGGGGATGAATGACGAAGTGGGACCATTGTATCTGGGAGATCATCAGGAGACAGTTTTTCTTGGCAGGGAAATTGGACAGAGCAAGGAATATTCCGAATCCACGGCACAGATGGTTGATGCACAGGTTAAGCGAATTGTGATGGAGCAGTTCGATCGCGCGAAAACAATTCTGTCATCCAATCGCGCCGCATTGAAAATGATGAGCGAGGAATTGCTGATTGCGGAAACCATCGAGTCTGAAAAAATCAACACTATCCTCGAGAAAAGCAATGCCCGCAGCGCCGAAGTCAGTTTCTTTCCAGGTTCCGGTTCTTCCACCTCGGGGAGTTCCGGCGCATCGACCCCTGGCGCATCGTCGAGCTCCTCGTCATCCATGCCGCCCATTACCCCGACACCCGTTCCTTCTGTCTAATTTTTCTGGATTACTTACCTGAAGCCAATGGTTTCGACAGCTACCAACAACACCGCAAGAATATTTTTGGATAGGCTGGGTCCAGCCTTGTTTGCTAAAAAGGCAAAAAAATTCCCCTGAGACGTCAGTAGGCTCCTGAATTTTTTTTGGTTGGCATGCATGGGAATGTCCCCGAGTTGACACGACGGGGTAACTCTACTGACAATGATTGAGCGATTATCCTTCTACGGAATGATACTGGTTTGTCGTTTACGCGGGGGAATGCGATAAATGGCGGCGAGCAGTTCGGCAGGACGAAACGGTCTTTGCAAAAACGGAATGGTTCTGTTTCGGACGAGACTTGCGTCGTTTTGCTGATCTGCGGTGCAGATAAAATGATCGGACAATTCCGGGAACCGGCCGACAACTTCTGCATAGAAGTTTTTGAACTCCGGTACATTGCCAGTTGTTTCGCAGACAACGATATCCAGCATACCGCCAGCCATGGAAATTCTGTCGAGTGCGTCACTGAAAGATGCTGCAGTCTCGACGTCGTGCAGTTGTCCGAACGAACTGGCATAGGCATCCAGGTGCTCCTGATTTTTATCAATGAACAAAATTGTGCGATGCGCCTTTACAAATTCGTTTGGCGAGCGGGAAAACGCTGCTGTTGCCATGGGGGGAGGCGATGATTTGACAACCAGCTTGAGTGGAAATTTGACTACAAAGCTGGTGCCTTCACCCACTGTGCTTAATACATCGACTGTCCCGCCATGTTCCTCAACCAGCTCCTTAACAATGGATAGGCCGATGCCTGACCCTTCGCCCGGCCCCAGCCCGGACAACGAAACAAAGCGCTCAAAAATTTTTTCGAGATTCTCCGGTGGAATGCCAATACCCGAGTCCGCCACTTCAATGACCGCATTGGCGTCGTCCTCATATCCGTTGATTTTAATATAATTTTGATCGGGCACATTTTCGCGGATGGCCCGACTGGCATTGGTGAGAAGGTTGATGAACACCTGAATAAGACGGTTGGTTTTTCCGGTGATGGTTAGATTTTCAGGAATATTTACTGTTACGGTGGCTTTATGTTTTACTTTGTGTCGCACGATTCGGAGTGCGGAATTCACTACACTTACGAGTTTTACCGGCTGCGGTTTGATGTCATCGCTCCTGCCAAGAGAGTGCAAATCAGAAGACAACTGCATCAGCAGATCAACGGCTTCCTGTGTGGGACCTAGATTCTTCAAAAGGGTTTCCAGTTCCTCGTTGACTTTAACTGGTGACTGACTCGCAGCATTGGTGCGCAGAATTTTTTCAATCTCTGAGACCGCAAAAGGAATCGTCATGGATAGCAGTGACAACGGATTGTTTATCTCGTGCGCGATGCCGGCTGACAGATAGCCAATGGACGCCAGTCGCTCAGCCTGAACGCGGCGTCGCTCGGACTCTTTTATCTGATCAAGAGCCTGCATCAGATCCGCATTGGTTACTTCCAGTTCCTGAGTCCGCAGCGCGAGGTCTTTCCTGAGTTTCGCGGTCTCCAACGCCCGGTTGATGTCATTTCGCAGGGCATCCAGGTCGAAAGGCTTTTTAATGTATCTAAATACATTGAGTTCGACGGATTTGATTGCCGATTCGGTGTCAGAGTATCCGGTGATGACGATGGATTCACCGTCAAATTCGAGATTTCTCGCCGCTTCGATAAACTCAAGGCCTGACCCGTCCGGCAGGTTTTTATCTACCAGAAGCAGGTCCACTTCCTGACTGGTGAACTGTTCAAAAGCCTCCGCTTTTGACGCGGCGGACAGAACGGTGTGTCCGTCCCGTTCCAGTACCCGGCGAAGCAGGTCACGTACCATTTCCTCGTCATCGACAAGTAAGATGGTGTTAGAATAATTCGGTTGAGTTGAATCAGACATATGACAACATTTATACTGTAACTAACCCTTGTACGCAACCGAATCGATGCCAACGGATTCTGAATTCAAAATGACTTGCCGTACTGAACGACAAAGGAAGGTCTGGGTGCCGGTACAATACGATATAGGCGCCCTCTCCAAATGCGCGTATTGCGGTTAACCATTGATTTGAAATCGGCTTTGGGACATAGAATCTCTATGCGTTTTTTGCTTCAAATGTTTGTGTCCGTATTGCTTTCAGGTATTGCCGGTGAGTTGTCCGCGGCAGGACCAGCGCAGCATCCGGAACGTTTTGCAGACTTTGGCGGCACACCGGATTTGCTGCTATCCGGAGATATCCAGATGTCTCCTGATGAACTCAGCGCCCTGTTTGAACAGCTGGATTCTGATTCATTGAGGGATCGGATAGCTGCTGCTGCGGAGATTCGGCAGAACGCTGTTGGTGCTGAGACCATCTACCGCCATGCTCTGTGGCAGGCTGGGAATGTGGGGCACCGCGAATTAAAGGACGTTTTACAACGGGCGAGTGGTCGCGCCGGCGAGCCAGGGGGGATAGCTGGTGCACTGGTGCAGATGGATAACCGGGACGAAGCAGTCAATCGGACGACGCGGATTGTGGTGATGCTGGTCGCATTACACGCACTTGATACAATGACGGGTTACAAGGTGCTCCTCGACTTTTCGGGCCGATACGCAGGTGCGTTTAGGGGGCTGATTGGTGATATGATGGTCCATGCAGGCCTAAAGGCATTGCCTGCCCTGATTTACGGGCGCGGCAGCAAAAACAGGGAACTGCATATGTTTTCCGTGGCGTGGATTCGAGAGATGGGAAATCCACTTTTAAGTCAGCAGATTCAGGGCATCCGTAATTCCCGTCGGCTGGCTCAGCTGCTTGAGGCATATGCGTCAGTGAACGAACTGGATGCCATCGATGTGACTCTTTCATTGGCCAATCATGAGTCGAATATCGTGCGGAAGGCTGCGCGCGCCTGCCTGAACGTATATGGGCAAAATGCAAAATGGTCTATTCACCGCGAGTATGAGAACGTATTTGGCGACGAACCCGAAGCCGGCGACTACGGCGAATGGGCTGCTGAAATCTACAAAGTATGGGACGCGCAGCGGGATTCGAAAACCATTGCGCTATCTAAAAAAGGTTCAGCTGCTGCATCTTCCGGTAGGTTCGATGAGATGGATGCCACCTATCGGGAGTTGCTGTCCATTTCCCCGCTCAATCCCCATCGACCTGAGATTGCCAGAGATTATCTGTCCTACGCGGCCAGTCTGGAATCAAAGGGCGCGCACCGCAAAGCCATACTGGCCACGCGAATGGCGAGGCGCCTTTCTGACGACACGACAGACACGTTCAAAGAAGCTACCGCTCGACTCTCATGGCTCCACTCGGAGGCGTTACGTCATGGTGGCGCGTTGGATGTGGCTGCATATCAGAAGCTGCAGCAAACCCCGGCTCTTAAAAGTGATGCCGCCAGATGGGCCACTTACGGTCAAGGCACCGACAAGGCCGGCGCCGTTCGCTGGCGAGCAGTGATTTTGGTATCCCTAATGATCTTTTTGTGTGCACTGCTGCTTTACTGGCGGGGGGCGGTACGGCGTTGAAAAATATGGGGCAGTATCCCTGATGATGATTCACATTTTTCGGATGAACTGCTTAATGTACTGCGTAATGCAGTTCAGATTTGTTCCCATGGCGACAGGCTGTGATGCAGAGGTGGTTGCTACTGACTACGGTTGCCGCACCGGTCTAAGGTGGGTGATGTACCAGTCTTTGCCCCAGTTGATGAGGACCTGAATTTCGAACCGGCGTTTTTGCTGGCCATTTGAAACAGATACCGTGTTGCGGATGCACGACCAGTAACCCACCTTATTGGCCTCACTTCCCGGGGCCTTCCATTTGCAGCTGCCTAAACTGACATCGTCCAGCTTCCAGCCACCTTCCTGAAATCGTCCCTTTTCAAGGTCGAAATCTTCCCTGTACCATTGCAGAAGCTTTTTATAATAGCGTGACGGGCTGGGTGAGTCTTTCACGACGTTGAATGCATCTCCAGGAAAGAAGAAAGACATCGCAGTTTCTGCATTATCATTCATGTATGCATCAAGAAGACGTGTTGCGCCTTTGATGGCAGTAACTTTCGAGGGCATACTGCCTTTTGTTGCATTTTCGATGGGAATTTGACTGTCAATTGCGGCGCCGGCTTCGGTATTCGAGTCTTTTTTATCAGGGTGATTCCCAAGCATATATGGATAGGTGAATCCTCGAAAGCACGCACCAAAAGGGGGCAGTGTTAGTGTAGGGAAGAGTTCTTCCAGTTTTTTCACCACGCATTTTTCCGTGTCCGTCCCCGCGAACTTCTCTTTGGCCCACGCGTGAATCAGCCGACCATCCCCGGTTATCATCAGACGGGTCATCATGGCTTCGATGGTATTGCTGTCCAGACAGGTGGCGACCCGCCGCGTCAGTTGTCCCAGTATCTGCTGATACTCAGGAACATTGGGGTAGTACGGCCGCTTATCATCGGGTACCGGGCTGCCCGGTTCATTACAGGTAATCCCTTTTGACTTCATGCGCTTCAGTAGATCGAGTCGCTCTTCCACCCCATTGAGCAGGGCCGATGTGGCGTTTTTTTGTTTCAGAATTTGAATTGACTCCACATAGCGCTTCTCCGCTTCGTCTGTCTGGCCCATACGCAGCATAATGGAAGCCTGATCATCAAGCGCTGATGCGTAAATGATACTTTGCGGTTCAGTAAGCTTTATGGCCTCCTGCATTATTTTGAGCGCCTCAGCGTTATGACCGTCTTTTTTCAGTTTGTATGCCTGTTTTGTCAGATTCTGGTATTCGGTGGGGCCCTTGGGCAGCGTCGCATCTGGCTGGTCCGCGGCGTATGAGGGGTTTTTATCTCCGCCACAGCAGATGTTAAGTGCGGAGAACGCAACGCACATGAACGCTGCTTTCCAATAGCGAATGCCAGGTCGAAGGTCAATATGCGTATTGGGCTTTCTGTTCATAGTTCACTCCTCTAAAAGCGGTTTGTTCAATGTCCTTCGGATTCTCGCTGGCGGACTATAATACGTTGTGAATCTGAATACAATGGCCGGATTCTGGACCTCGCGACGGAAAAACTGGTAAATCGAAACCATGGCAGGACAGGCTCTAAAATATGGCGTGTATCGGTATATCATTCTGGTCATTCTGGCTTTTGGGCTGGTGACCGGAGCGGTGGCAATGCCCATCGACGCCAATGATGCGGATGGGGCACCTCTTTCGTTCCCAGTGGACGAATCGGAGCATGTCTGTGATGCGGCTGCGCCCATACATGACATTGAAAAGCTGGACAAACAATACGACAAATGGGGAGTGGTCATGCGGCCGGGCGTTGTGATGCCGATAACCACCTTATTCAATGCGCACACCAAAGAGGCATTGCCGATTTTTGAGAATCCCCCTGTCAAACCGGATTTGCTGAGGCATTTTTTCAGGTGCCGCGGTTTCGGAGACACGGTGGACATGGCCCCCGAGCTGATTGAGACAATTGTTGCAGCGGCACGCCATTTTGAGTCAACGCACGTGACGATGATATCCGGATATCGTTCACCCAAATTTAACGATGCCCTTGCAAAAAAAGGACGACGTGTCGCCGCTGAATCAAGACATATGAAAGGCCAGGCCGTGGATTTCAGATTGGATACGGTCACCGCGGAAGACCTCGGCCCCTGGTTGCGCGCGCATTTTGAAGGTGGCGTTGGCACGTACCGCGCGGACAATTTTGTTCATATCGATGTGGGGCCAAAACGGAGCTGGCAGGGACATTAATGAAGTTGGAGAAATTGAAAACAGGTATTATAGATAGACTATGACTGACCGTTCACTTCAAATTCTAAAATCGAATCGACTTTCCGGTAGGCAACTTGGCATACTCGCATTGATTGCGGCTGTTTTTGGCGTTTTGATGATTTTTTACGTCACGGGTATCGGTGAAGGGCTGCAACACTTCAGTAAGGCACAGCTTCAGATTGTGGCGCCGGATTTTGAGGCAAACGCATCTGAAGCAAAGCGGGTACCCAACTTCGTTCTCGAAGATACCCAGCGGAAAAAAGTGAAATTGAGCCAATTTGACGCGATTGACGTGCTGGTGGTGAATATTTGGAGTGCCGGATGTCCCGTATGCCGAGAGGAAATTCCATCGTTGACAGAGCTTGATCGCCGGCTGTCCCAAATAAACGGGGTAACGCTGCTGACAATAGCGGTTGCCGATGGTTTTGATGAGGTGGCCAGTTATTTCCCTCGTGGTACAAATCTGCGCATACTTTTTGATAAGGATGACAGCATCGCTGGCGGTGTCTTTGGTACAGACAAATATCCGGAAACGTTTATTTTGGATAAAGACCGTCGGATTCGCGCCCGATTTGACGGTGCCCGAGACTGGCATGGGGATGCCTTTATCAGCTACGTGGAATCTTTTCTGTAAATTACAGAATACTGCCCTGCCATTCGTAATTTTGGGACGCGGTGAATGTTTCAACCTTTTTAAATTCGTGCATAATATCTTTAATTTAATATAATCAAATATGTTTGACATTGAGCAGAGGGGCGACTAATCCGGATACGTGACCCGATTTTGCAGTCATGGACACTTTTATTTAGATCGCATCGGGGCTGTGTACGTCATTGGGGGAATGGCTGGAAAAATCGCTCTGAATGCAGGCTCGAGGAGCGTGCTGGATGAAAAACGTTACGGACACGGAACTGAAAAAGACTATAGCAGAAAGTATTGGTCTCGACGGCGAGGGGCAGCGGGAGCTTCTCGATGCTATCCATGTGGTGACTGCAGATGATAATTCCATTACTCTCGAAACCGCAGATCGGTCCACGTTTGAACGCATCGTCAGCGGAGCATTTTGGCCAGGGGAACGCCAATCCATTGCTGCATCGCTCAAAAAACATGTTGAAAGTGATCCTCAACATACGGAAACCAGCGACAAATGGTTTCAACGTGGAACCACGATGATTTTGAATAATAAGCGCCGGATACCTGTTCCCAACCATGCAGAAACCCATGAGGATTGGCTTGGTAAAGGCACCACCCTGGTACCGGAGGAGCGACTGACATCAGTTCCCTCACATGCTCGAACTCATGAGGACTGGCTTGGCAAAGGCACCACACTGATTCAAGTGGATCCTTTGCCGTCGGCATCGTCTCATGCGAACACGCACGATGACTGGTTGCGTCACACCCGTTCATCCATTATTCTGAACGGTCGATTGACGTCCGTCCCCTCCCATACCGATACCAGCGAAAAATGGCTGACCCATGCGTCGTCAATTGTGCTGACTCCGCCGTCCATCAACGCCGCGTTTATGGATGCGCAAGTACGTGAAAGTCGTGATGCAGAACCCGGCATGGTATTTTCCGATTCGGACAGCGCAGAGACTGAACAGCGCAATGCCTGGTTGCCCATATCTGAGGGTGAGGTTGATGAAACAGGCGACGTCGAACTCCAGGCGGTGCTCACGTCGCTCCCACCACCGCCTCACCATAAATTTCAGCGCGGCAGACAGACCATTATCGCTGCCCTTTCAGCTTTGGCGGTTTTACTCGTGGCGCTCATTGCTGTGCTGATTGTGATGAAACGGAGCGAAGCAGGGCAGATTGATTCACCGATTGTGTCGACCGTTATGATACAGCCATCACCCAATCCTGAAACAATTATAGCGCCGGTCAATGGCCGGGTGGTCTCGGAGGTGAAGCCCCATCCTGAGCAAGAGACAACGGTTACTGCGACTGTTGCGCCCAAAGTGAATGATCAAGCCACACCGAAAATCGACCACACTAAGCATAAAGAGTCCCCTGAAAAAAAGGATAAAAATCAAAGTGCCGTGCCCGATAACATGGCGGCAATCCACAACGTAATGAAGGAAATTGAACCTTCTATCCAGCGATGCAGACTCGGACAAGGCGGCAAGCTGCGAATACGATTTAACGTTACGCAATCCGGCAAAGTGCGCTCCGCAGAAACAGTGGATGACGTTTTTTCCGAAACGACTACAGGGTACTGCGCATCCAGTGCTGCCAAATCCATTACATTGCCGCCATCTGAAAAAGGTGACTACACCATCTACCATACCTTTGAGCTGTAACCCCCCATCTAATATATCTGAAGGGACGGTTTCCAGTGCACTGTCGCAACAAATGGTGACGGGCTACATCCCTGTTCTGAATTGCCTCTTTTCATTATGTGCATTTTTGTGTCGAAGAAACTTTGGTTGGCGAATTAATATTAAGTTTGTCCGGTGCAAGGTGCAATAATACAGCGAAACTATATGCGGTTGATTTTAAGAAGGTTTTCTTTTTAAGATGGTGATCGTTTCCCTCAATACATCTCTTGAAACACTGGCGAAATGGACAACAAAGGAGCAACTGTTTTGAAAAGAATTAAATGTCTTCATTCATGGTTACTTTTCGCATGGTTACTTTTCGTTGTTCTTTTTTTTATTGCCTGCGCTCAGGGAAATTCAGACACCAATAAGCAATTCGATTCAGACATGTATACAGATACGGACGCAGATTCAGACAGTGATACGGATTCGGATAGCGACAGTGATGCTGATTCGGACAGTGACAGCGATGCTGATTCGGACAGTGACAGCGATACGGATTCGGACAGTGACAGCGATACGGATTCGGACAGTGACAGCGATACGGATTCGGACAGCGATACGGACTCGGACAGCGACAGCGATACGGATTCGGACAGCGACAGCGATACGGATTCGGACAGCGACAGCGACAGCGACAGCGATACAGATACAGATACGGACAGCGACGCAGACAGCGATACGGACTCAGATGCAGACAGCGATACGGACACGGATGCGGCTTCCGACATCGGCAGTGACGCCGATACAGATACCCAGACCGATACAGGCAGCGCATTGGATACCGACCCCAACACGTCTCCTGGTGTTGAAACCAGGGTATCCGGCGAATATTTTAAAATGGGCGACATGAGGCTCATCAACAATCGCTGGGGATCAGACGAACTGGGATGTGCACCGTTTGATTCTCAGCGCGTGTTTATTAACTCGGATCGAACATTTGGTTGGGAGTTCAACCGGGGAACCTGTGGTGGCGACAAGGCAAAACCCGATTATCCCGAGGTTGAGTTTGGGATGCATCCCTTTGGCATTGGCAGCAGCTTTGAAACCACGCCGCCGTTCTCATCCACATCGCTGTTGCCGATGCAGATAAAAGATATTCAGTCCGCCAGTGTCAAGGTTGACAACCTTTCCATCCAGCTGTCCAGCGCCATGGCCTGGAATCTTAATTTTGAAATGTGGTTTAGCCAGCGTCACCCGGTGGATGATCCCAATCCCGGCACGTATGCGGAGCTCATGGCCTTTTGGGGCTGGGAAACCGGCCGCTGGGAATGCGACGTGACAGGCAACGTGTCAGCCGGCGACAGCAATTACAATCTTTGTCATCAAAGTGACAACTGGGCAGGGGGATGGCGCTACTACCAATTCAGAGTGAGCGATGGTCCCAGAAACGGCTACTCTGGCCGCGTCGATGTTAAGGTATTTTTGGACTGGCTGGTCAACAACGCCGGGTTTTCCAGAGATCTTTGGGTCACCCGCTTTGAAGTCGGCAGCGAAATTGACGACAACACCGCAGGTAGAGTTACCCTGAACAATATTACCTTCGAAGTAAATGGCCAGTCCCGCTCACCCCAGTTTGCTGCCCAATAGCAATCAGAAACAGAATCACCTGTAATCATTCGAGCATTTTGAAAGAGCATTTTGAAGCGCGTTGGGCACCCCATTGGGGCGACATCGCTCCCGTGTCTGGCACGCGATCTCCTGCATCCCCAACGTGAATACATTGTGTCTATTTTTCACCCGGTCCTTTATACTGGAGATGACTATAAGATGCTCACGGCAGTATTGAAAACAACACATAGCCGATGACCGCGTGAGATTGGGGGAGCTGGAAGCACGTATGGCGGTGCGGATGACACGCGACTGGTGTACCCTGCCGCAACGGGAAAAACCGATTCTCCGATTTTGGAAAGAGGAAATAATGTTGAAACTATTTACATATACTGGGGTTGCGCTGCTATTGGTCAGCTTCATCAGAGGAGCGGCCGCCGCGCCGGTCAGCGGGGAGCTGTTTTCGGCGACGCAACCGGACGGGTCCCTGGTGACGGTACGGCTTTACGGGGACGAGTTCTATATCCGGGCCGAAACAGAGGATGGGTACACGGTTGTGCGGGACAAGGCGAACGGGTGGATCTGCTATGCGGAGCTCACCGGGGCGGACGATGAACTGGTCTCCACCGGAATTCCGTTCCTCGGGGGGGCGCTCCCCACGTCGCCGGTGGACATCGATCAATTCGTAACGAA